>CAZBLZ010000012.1:0-30119 GCA_964493045.1 uncultured Candidatus Saccharibacteria bacterium | reverse complement strand
CAAATATGGCTACTCTCGAACAGGCTCTGGTTTATGAAACAGAGGAAGCTTGTCGCTACCTAGCGGATACAGATTATACCCTGTTCGATCATGGCCACTCTCAGACGAGCGCAGCCGGTGGTAAGCGGTTGGCTACATATGCCTGCAGAATGACATTAAGTGACTCGCCAGTACGCGAAATACTTACTGAGGTAGAAAACGAACTCCTCAGTAAAGGCGTACGGTACCGGGCTGCAACGACTAATAACGCGGTACATAAAGCTTGGCTGTGTAAATCAGTATTGCGTGATCCGTCCGCTGGACGCTTGGACTTCTCGAGGGCATGTATGCAAGTCCCACACAAAGAATACGCACCACGCGAGCCCTTTGAAGCTAATCTAACGGATGAGGAAATGCCGTTTCAGGCTTTTAGTGCTAACCTTGCGGCGGTGCGGCATGGCGAAGGACGAAACGATTTTTTTGTAGCTTCGCGACATTTTTGCTATGGCACGCTGGACCTAACTATCTCCGTAGACCATGTCGACGCCCCAGGATACCAAGACGGCGACGCCATCTACACATTCACCCCTGAAGAGCGTGTTTTGGCATTCGAGGTACACCCCAGTATAGATCTCTGGTGGCAGCCCGCACTTTCACGTATAGGCTATACCCGTAACATGCCCGAGAGAGTGATTGCCGACGAGCTCTTCGGCGCGGAAACCGTGGATGATCCATATGAATTGACGCGTGCCATGCTAGCGAAATTTGTACTAAATCACATCGAACCTGCTTCTGCCAAGTTGGGGTAACACAGTCTAAGCCTCATAATCCGGGTAAATGAGTGCTCCGAGTTTTTCTATTCTCCTTCTACGGTAAGTAGAGATGATTCTCTTCCATTTGTTACTTTTCAATTACCTTCCCTCGCGTTATTATAAAGATAAGCGGAAAAACATAACCGGAGGGTGGATATGAAGTTTTCAGAAAAACGGTCAACGATAAAGTTTGCGCCAAGCGATGAACCACAAACCGCAGAGGGCAAGCAGATTGTTATTAAAAATCTAGGAGTTATTGAAGGGCTTGTCGACGTTGCACAGGCGACTGGTGCGGCCGAGGCTGTGCAAGCGGCAAAAGATGCGGTAGGCATCGGCAATGTGGGTCTACCAGGTTTAGGTGGTCAGGAAAGTTTGGATCTAACCGGTGGCCAGCAACACCACGATAGTGATAAATATAGTATTCCGATGCCTGGCATGCCAACTGGCCGTGATTTGCAGACACAAGATGATAGTCCGACGGCGACTCATTCACATGATGGATCCGGCGATAGCCGTTCGACTCGTGGCTCCGTTTGGACTGAGCGTACTACTGAACGCAGCTCCAGTGATGGTACGCGCACTTGGGGCAGTGCGAGCTACCGTGACTGGTCAGGTAACTTCTGGCGCTCTGACTATACTATTGAGCGTGACAGTGACGGTAGTACTACTTCTAAAGATACTGTTTTTGACAATCATAATGAGCCCATCAAGACCACTGTCATCTATACTGCAGCAGATGGGTCAGAAAAAGTTACCACAACTGATCATCAAACCGGTCAAACTACCACCACTCAAGGCACGGTGAAACCCGAGGACCCAGAGCCACAAGAAGATACTGGCAAGACTGGTAAAGATAAAAATCAAGGTGAAACGACCGGCTATACCGAGGCTTTTAAGCCGAAGGTTTTTACAAGCCCAAACAAGGTAAATCCTGGTCCTGATGGTGGCGATACGACTAAGTCAGTTGAGCCAGTCAGACTTGATCCAAGTATCCTAGTGACTGATCCGGCGCCAGACCAAATGGTTAGCGGTGGCGTACACATGCCACAAGATATTAGGCACGAGAACGTCAACATCAACACTATAGATCCTCCACGCCCAAATTAGCTCTGAAAAGTAGAATTTGGACTTAGAATGGATCTAAAGTGGCGACGTGGCAGTTGTTACGCGGTGTAGCTCGCGCGGACCCTCTGAGACGCTACCTCGATGTAATACACCTAGGTTATCCCAAAGAACTATATCACTGTCGTTCCAGGTGTGAGAGTAATATGAAGGCTTCGTTTCATCTAGTATGGATGTGAGAGCATTATGTGCTGCGGCCACATCCTTATCGGCTCCTAGGACACGTTCTAAGGTCAAAGGGCTTACATACGCGACTGGTTTTCCTGTGATCGGATGCATTGTGACGAGTGGATGCTCCACTGGCGGATAAAAAGCACACTTTTGGTTTACTTCGGCTTGAGTGTATACTCCTTTGCCCGCTAGCTTTTCGTGGTAGTACGCGTAACTGTGAATACCCATCAGGCCTTTGAGTGCCATGGCATCTTCCGTGGTGAGGAGTTCATATGCAATCTCGGTATTTATAAAATCAGTTGTTCCTCCTGTCTCAGGTGTCACAACCACCCGCGTAAGGGTAAGAAATGACGGCTGAGGTAAAAATGAGCGATCAGCATGCCAGTAAAAACTTGATGGCTTACGTACTGTTGAAGCAGTAATTTCGTCAAGTGAATGGCGGTAGTGAATATCACTAACTTTACGTTGCAAAACCTCTACCCTGTTGTCTTCATCATGGATAGTGGAATCGTCAAGAGGTTGCTCAAGCTCTCCTAGCTGAGACGCAAAATCCGCGAATTCCCTGACTGATATGCTCCCAATCCCCTTAAGGATAACTAAGTGACTCGCATATAGTTGCTCTTGTATGGCGCTAATTGAAATGTGAGCAGCTTCAAGAGAGTTGAGCTCAAAGGTAACGGGCCACGCGTTTGCAGACTCTTTTGACATAGCTCAGAATTATATTCCAATCGTGTAGCGATATCTAGATGATGATCATTTAGCGGGCGCGTATGCTTTTGCAGATCGTAGTGTATAGCTCGGTATAGAGCAACTGAAACTGAGTAGTTTCGTTGCTTTTATGGCGCAGAGGAAGCGTCGTATTACCGAGAGAAACTTAGTACATAGTAAATATGTATCCTTACGTTATAATCTTATGGTGCTCTTCGATTGACCGAGCATGTTCCACACTTACGCATCAGCCGATGCGGGAGTTTCCAGACTAGACGAGAGGACAGATCTTGCCAACGTCAACGACCATTGCGCCGTTAACGGCAACGCAAAAGACCGCACTGCGGCCTTGGGCGAAGGCCGTCACGGTTGTGTCGACGATTTTCGCCGGCGTCGCGATCGCACTTCAGGTGGCCATATTGGCCCCGTTCCCTGGAACCTCAGGGGACATGGTGATGCGCACACTCAGCTTCCTTGCTGTTTTTGCTGTCATAGCGACAGCATTCAAGATCCCCGAGGTCCTGATCATGGGACCGGTGATCGAGCGTCGACTCGAAAGCGGCAGGAGTGTGCGCTTGATGCACATCTTCAACCGTGAGATCCGGTCGGCCGCCTTCTATGGTGGCATGCTCCAGGCGGCGTACGCGCTCATGTTCACCATGCTGGTTCCGGTATTGCCGCCCACGGCTCTGACCGCAGCGCGGGCCTGCGTAATCATCACGCTGCCGATTGTCGAATTGTTCTTCGGCGTTCTTGGCAAGGCGACACCGAAGCGACGCTTGCTGAACTGCTTGCTCGTGACACTCACCGGCTCGGCCATCGTGATCTTCGCGGATGGCTATCACGCGATCGCAGGGATCGGCGGCATCTACTTGTGGCTGTTGCTTGCGCTGATCGGACCTGGCAACCTCGTACTGGCTCTGGCTGAGTGTGCCGAATATCGTGGCGTTCACAAGCAGGAGACGTCGGCCGCGGTTTACACGTTGGCACGCTTCGTAGCGTACTTGCTGACGTGCGTTACCGCCGTGGTCGTCTGGGGGCTTATGCACCCGGGACGTGGCGAGTTCTCGATCACCTTGTCGGTGGCGGAGATGTGTCTGCACCGTTGGTACTTCGTACTGCCGTTCAGCCTCTTGTGGGGGCTCACTGACCTGGTACGGATCTGTTCCAAGCCGGTCATATCGGCGACGTACATGTACGTCGTTGGCAGTCTCTCTGTGGCGATTGGCACGGTGACGCAACTCATCGCCAAACTGATCGCACCCAAGCTCTACGCGTTCGTACCGGGAGGTACTTGGTTTGTGACGTTCTGCTTTGTCGGGGGCGTGATCATCATGCTGGGAGCGACACTGTTCCCTCATGCGGCTAAGCCGGTCACGCTGGAAGTCACAGATGCCGATGGGGCTGTAGTGACTGAACTGTAGGTCGATCAGCACTTGTGCAACCCGGAACTTTTTCGTTCTTTCAAGAAGTTCCGGGTTGTGCGTTTTCAGGTTCTGCTAAGATATGGATATGAAAACAGCAGTAGTCACGGGTGTTAGCTATGGCATTGGTAGGTCGATCACGGAAGTATTACTTGATCAAGGTTGGAAAGTATATGGTTTATCACGTTCTGAACCTGATCTTAAAAACGAACGATTAGTATGGCTTCAGTGTGATTTGAGCCAATCCGAACAGATTGCCACATGCCTTAGTGTAATCACAGAGCCCGTAATTGATGCACTTGTCAGCAATGCGGGCGTTATTGTCATTGAGGACGCTTCGAATGTGAGTAAGGCTTCTTATGATAAAACATTCTCGGTGAACGTCCTGGCCCCTATGCTTATTGTGAATGCTTTGCGTGATAAGATTTCTGGCGCCACGATTATTAGTATATCTTCGGTATCCGATCGTATTCCTGAAGCTGATATAGCATTATATTGTAGTTCTAAAGCGGCTAATACTCTTTATTTCAACTCACTCGCAGACGAACTGAAAAACGCCAAAATAGTCACACTCCTCCCCGACTATGTCGATACGCCGATGCTCCGTACGTCTATGGCTGACGACAAAGACTTTGACTGGAGTAAAACTATTCGGTCTGAGGATATCGCTGCATTGTGTAACGACATTATATCCGACAAATCTTCAATTGAATCTGGTGGCAACGTAATTGTCGTAACCGAAAAATTAAAAGATGATTTGCGCAGTGTCGAGAAGCTTTATGGCTTTAATACAGATGTAGGACTGCTTACGCGACTATAGGACAGTGTAGTCCATAGCCTGGAGCTGTGTCTTAACTCCTTCTAGCTTATGACGCATCGTGGAGTTGCGCTTGGCAGCAAGGGTTATTACCATGCCATAATACCCTTCACGCGCTTTGCGTGTATCTCCAACGGGTATCACCAGGCTGTACATGTCGTTGTCGGTATAGGCTTGTTTGAGCTCTGTAGCATTCTGGCTAATGTTTGGAAATAGTCTTCCTCTGCCCGCATTGTAGCCTACATGATTTTTGTCGTTAAGCATGTTGCCGCTGATAACTAGGCCTTCATCCTCGATCGCATCACACATAGACGCGACGGCCTCACGATAGTCACTGCGATAGATACTTATAGAGTCATCCACGAAGTATTGTGAGGCAATACGCCATTTTTTCTTAGGTAATCGAAAGATGTTGCCAGGCTCTACGGTTACATGTCCCTCCTGGGCGGCTTGTTGGAGACGAGTAAGAACTCCTTCATACGGATCGCCGCCTCCTTCTTTCATATGGTGTTCAAACTTGGGCCATATCTTTGCGTAGTCATGCGGAAGCGTGCGATTTAAAAAAGCCCGCATATAATCTCTATTTGGCTCAGCATATTCTAGGAGTGTCACGGATTTCGCGAAAGGTAGCATAAGCCCGGCAGGGTAAGGATTAGGCCCACTGCCGACATCGACGACATCGGCATCGTGTATGTCTAAGTTGGCAAGCGCGAACGATACGACCTTGCAGATATCCTGATCATCCTTTAATGCTTCGGCCTTGCCGTAGTTGCGCATCGTGTATTCGTAAGGGTCAAAATTATCGAATGACTCAAACATCTCACAACTTTTAATAAAATGCTGAACATGACCTTGTAATTGCTTCCCTACCCAATAAGCGAATTCTGTTGGATCGGTTTCTCTACCGGGTAATGTGTGGTAATCATGCTCTCTAATCGTGTGGAATAAATGCTGCTTTGTGCTGTTTGTGGCACGCAGCAACGCGAATACCTTTTGGTAGTAGTCGTACTGCATAGTATTGGCAATTGTTATGTGATTGCCACTGCTCTGTAATATCGGCTGAAGGGCTTGAGCGTGTAATGCGCTCTTTGTTTCTAGACCGTCAGACCACTGCACTGTGACGTTTTCTTCTTCAAAACGCCCGAATGCTTGTCTTGGGTTTAGGGAAAGTATTTCTCTCAGTGAGTTGTTCGGTACAAACCGTAAACCTGTATCTTCTATTCCGGGTACTACTTCTCCCCACTCGGATTGCCGAAGCTGGCTTATGATGCCATCTGGTTGCTCGCCGGTATGTATAAAATTATCGGTGGCCAAGATAGTGTAGTCTCGGCCAGGTTTATCGCCCTTACGTAGTGCTCCTTGCTTACGTAGTAACTCAGCTGTACTTAGGATATGTTGTCGTCGGTACATTGGGTCTGAAATGCGACTTTCCCCGCCAACGAAACTGTATGCGTTATGGGCTAGCGTTACGAGTCCAATTTGCCTATCACTGGGTATGATGGCCCGAAATAGGCCCGTAAGTGCGAGTGAGTGATGTTGTGCGGCCATATGTGCTACACCTAGATCTTCTGGTGCGTAAGAGCTGGATGACGCCGTGCCAGGCTCTATAGTTACACGCTCGCCACGTATGAGTGCCCTAGATATGTCCCCGAGCCAAGCTGTGCTTGGCTCTGATCGAATCTGTTCTTGTGCTTCTTCACTAGTCGTCCTCTCTAGTCCACGGAGAACACCTTGGAGAGCGCCAGAAACAAAGTATGCGTTATCAAGCTGTTGGCGTTCTGTAAGAATTTGAAGTGAAGGTGTCTCAAGCGGCGTTGTTAGGAGTTCATAAGCAACCCGGTTGCCTTCTAACTCGGGCGTACGATACGCAGTGCTCATAACAATGAACACGTATTAGACAAGGTATACATTGTATGATCCTATACTTTTTACCGGCAGGGGTATAAACTGTTCACCATAATGAACACAAAGTCACAATTCATCGATACGCTAGAGCGTGCAGGTCTCTCGCAAGAAGCAGCGAGTATCTATGTATTTCTATGCGGTGAGGTTTCTACGCATCTCGGAGTGAGTCGTGCGACCGGTATCAACCGTACGAAGGTGTATCGAGTTGTTCAGGATCTTGAACAAATGGGGCTAGTTACTCGCCAAACAGATGATCGCGGAACATTCCTGAAGGCATGTGATCCTGGGGTCCTAGAGCTTGATATCAGCGCCAAAGAACAGCAGCTACGTGAGGTCCGTAAGGATCTACGTAGTATTGCTCCTGACTTACAGCAATTTAGCCAAGCAACTGATGGTCTTATGACTATACGCACATACGAAGGCGTAGAGGGACTCAAGCAGATGTGCTGGCATGAATTGAAAGCACGAGATGTGACGTATACCTTGGGTAGTGGCTCTATTGAGGACCTGATCCCTAACCACTATTGGGCAGAGAAACATCGTGCACTTAGCGTGGAGGCTGGCTACCGTGTGCTAGAGATTGTTAACACTTCAGATAGTGAAAATGTAACGTTTACCAGCAACCAGGACTATATGAAGCAGTACGAATGCAGACTTCTAGATGATGACATCCTGCATCTTGCACGTCAGACGGTTATTTATAATGACACAGTGGCGATATATCACTGGCGAGAAGCTCAAAAGGTTGGTGTTGAGATAATCAATAAAGACTATGCTGCTATGATGCGCCAAATGTTTGAACATTATTGGCAGCTGTCTAAGTCTGTCGGTCGATAAGTTAGTTCCTCTCTAACCAAAATTCTCAACGTGCGTATTAAGAATTTTGGTTAGAGGACAGAAGTGGAGATGCGAGTGGGCGGCGGGGTGTGGTGTTCGGAAGTTCGAACAGTACACATCAGACAGTTGTCTGTTCCCCGCCGCCTGCTCAGCTGTCCTCAGACCGTGACGCGGGTGCGATCAGAACCGGCGCGAGAGTCCCCAGCCGCGTGCCGAGTCCTCGGTGTCGTGGATCAGGTTGCGCAGCGTGCGGACCGTCTCAGGCACCTCCTGACCATCGGTGTCGAACTTGATGTTGAGCTGGGCAGTGCCGCCGGGTGCATCCGCGCTGATGATCTCGTTCTCGATGTCCTGGGCGTTCGCGTCGTTGTAGTCCTTCCGCACCAGTTCACGCAATTCGGTGACGAACTGAAGGTCGTCCTCCGAGAATGCGCCCTCCAGGAGTCCGATGGCTTCGCTGCCCTCGGCGCGGAAGTGCATGACATTTCGCGCTGCGTCGGTGGCTCGAACCGTCAGGCCCGGGATGATGACGTACTCGACGACGCTGTCCAGCCTGGTGTTCTCCGTGATTCCCGAGGGAACGGCCGGGAGGGACAAATGGCTGGTTGCGACGTAGAGGTCGCGCGTGTCGGTGCCGAGGCCGGGTGCAATGCTCGCGCAGAAAAGCGCACGGATTGCCGTCCGGTGTGCGGTCGTGTCGTCCATCTGGATGATCCTCTCACTTCTGTCTGGTAACAGAGCACGGTTTGTGCCTGTACGATCTCCCGAAGGATCTCAACGTATATTATACAATAAAAATGAACTATTGAATAGAACCCAATAGCCGTAGATATCTGACCCCTGTATCTGATTAGTCTCGCTTTGTGAGTCGACGAGGAATGAAAGCCATCAGTTTGGCTGCTTTTCGGTCAGCACTAATCTGTGCTCGCATGAATTCACCAACGGGGCTAAGATTACGGTTACGAGTTATGTGACGATGGAGCGGTTGGCCAAGTAAGATACCAAAAGATGCGCCGGTGGCGATTGCGAGTGCTGCGCCGATAGTGTTGAACATTGTGCCAACTCCATGTAAGAAGAATGGGTTACCTGGTGGGTAGGTTACGAGCTGCATTAAGCCAGTGTATAGCGATACACCTGGTACGAGCGGTAAGATACCACTGGCAATAATACCGGATGCTGGAGTACGCCACAGGCGTGAGAATAGCGATGCAACTAGACCAACGAATATAGCGGCTACTCCACTTGCCGGGATGATCGAAATACCCAGTTTAGTTGCGCTATACATGACTGCCAGTGAACTGCCACCAATAATGCCTGCCCATAAGACGGCTCGTAAACGGGTTTGTGTAGCCAATGCTTGCGCTGCAGCTGCTAGTCCCCCACCCAAAATCTGGAAATGAAGTGTGGTAAGAGCAAGAGGGTTTGGGGATACGGCAATAGTGACCCCTAATTTCTCGGCAATATAGGTGCCTACAAGTATGCCTGCGACAATTCCGGTCGTAAGCAGTGTTACGCGAAGGAGGCGTGCAGTTGCCGTAAGATAATATTCTTCGAGTGCGTCCTGGACTGCTCCTACAATGGCGAGTCCTGATATAAGCAAGAAGATGCCACCAACTACAATCAGGGTTGGGTCTAGTCCGACAAAGAAATGGACATGTTTCTCGGCCAGCCAAGCACAAGCGGCTGCAATAAGCGTGACAAACGTACTTGCGATGGCTTGCTTGAAAAATGGAACACTCAGCTTACGACCCAAGCGTGTTACTATTGCGTCAACAAATAGGGCTGCTACGGCTGTCAGGGTGATTACGTGCCAGTTAGTGGTATACATTAAAATGACCGTAGGAGCGATGGCGGCGTTAGCTACTCTCGGTACCCAGGTGGGGTAGTTTGCTGGATGGTTTAGGATTTTATCCATCCTGGCTTCGGCATCGGCGAGATCTAGCTTGTTTGTACGAATTTCATAAATGAGTTTTTGCACGGCATGTACGGTCATGTTGTTGATGGCTCGCGGCGGTATCGGCCTAACGAGCGTAAGAGGCTCGTCTTCAAAACCGCGAATTTGAGATATATACAGTAAGTCATAGGTAATGGTGACACTTACGGGTTGGTCGCAGTAGGCCTCGGTAATGTCGAGCGCGCGCGATACTACGCTATTGGCTGCAATTCCCATCGACAACAGGAGATCGCTTGCAGTTAGCGCCAAGCGTAGGCCACGTATATTGGGTGTTAGTTTTTCTTCGACGTTATCGAGCTCGAATGCGCTGCGGAGTTCACCTAAGTCTGGGTGCGCTAAACCTTTTGGCTTTAACCAGCCTTTGTTCTTTTTGGGATCATCCATTATTCAAAGTATAACAAATGAATCGTTGCTGTTCAGTGTGGTGTTTAAGCGATGCTGTTCTATTTGAACGTAGATTTATGTCTAAACGCGTGGTTAACTAATGCTCATGAATAGTAACCCAGCTGCAAAGACTATCCTCTGCTATGGCGATTCGAATACATTCGGGCAACGCTCGGATGACGTTACTAAAGGTCGATGGCCTGCCGATATTAGGTGGACAGGCCGCGCGCAGCAACTACTCGGCGATGATTACTATATTATCGAAGAAGGTTTAAGCAGTCGTACGACAGATATTGACTATACCCAAAAGCCAGGGCGCAACGGTAGAGCATATCTTACTCCTTGCCTGCAGAGTCACCACCCAATCGATCTTGTGATGCTTATGCTGGGAACGAATGACTTAAAGGATGAATTCGATCGTAGCGCACAAGATGTTGCGCAGGCTGTACGGCGGCTTGTGTTAGATATTCAGAAGTTTGCAAAGGAATATAGCTATCCAACCAAGATTCTTGTCGTCAGCCCAATCCACATTGAGGGTACGGCATCTCACTTTGCTGAACTCTATAGTGCAAGGTATTCTCATGCTAGCGTCTTGAAGTCACATGAGCTCGCAGGACAGTTAGAGGAAACAGCGCAAGCGAACGACTGTGCATTTTTTGATGCCGCAAGCGTCGCGGTACCTGGTGAGGATGGTATTCACTTGAGTTATGACTCACATGAGGCGTTAGCTCAATCTTTAAGTCAGTGCGTCACAAAACTATTTAGCTAAGATTGCCACCAAGGGGCAAGAGGTCGCTTCGTGTGTATAGTTGGAAGTGGGATGCTGATACGTTCGCCCAGTCGAGGAGTTATAACAATACTTTTGGCTTTTTGAGCTGCCGCTAGGGCACGTGCTACTGGCTCGGTCCACGCATGCAGCGCGAGTACAAAGGCACCCCAGTGAATAGGAATCATGAGCTTACCGCGGAGGTCGAGATGCGCCTGTACCGTTTGTTCTGGCGTCATGTGTACGTTTGCCCAAAGTGGGTCATATTGACCGCATTCGAGTAGGGTGAGGTCAAATGGTCCATACTTTTGGCCGATCTGCTTAAAGTGAGTGTTGTAGCCGCCATCGCCGCTAAAAAAGACTCTGTGAGTATCGCTCATCACTACCCATGAGCCCCATAGTGTTGCAGCTCGGTCGGTTAGTGTTCGACCTGAAAAGTGCTGTGTTGGAGTACATGCGAGTGTCAAATTGTTGTAGGTTGTTTCTTGCCACCAATCAAGCTCAGTGATATTACCCTCTGATATTCCCCACCGCTTCAGGTGACTTCCCAGCCCAAGTGGTACGAAGAAGTGCTGAGCCTTGTCGCGTAGATCTTTAATAGAGTGGTAGTCTAGGTGATCGTAGTGATCGTGTGAAATAACTACAACATCAATGGGTGGCAGCTCCTCGATCTTAAGTTGTGGCGTGGTGTCAAAGCGCTTAGGCCCTATCCATTGGAAAGGTGAAGTACGTTTGCTGAAAACAGGATCAAACAGAATAGTCTGTCCGCCGATGCGCGCGAGTAAGGTTGAGTGGCCGAGCCAGATTACTTGCATACCAGGATTAGACTGAAAGGCTTCAAAGTCTGGCGTTACTGCAATCAGGGGTTTTTTAGGCCGTCGGTCGGTGCGATCGTGCACCTGTCTCCAAAAGAATGATAGCCATTCGCGTAGCGACGAGCTCATCACCACAAACTGACTGTTTTGGAACGTACGACGATTGTGGTTGTCGGAATCAAAAAATATACGTTTAGGTGTGCGTCCACCGAACGGTGGATACCACAAATAAAGGCCAGTTAATGCGCCTACGCCAATGAGTACACTTAAAAGCACAATCATACTCTTATGGTACCACATACCCCTGTATGTATGCTGCCTTTTCAACAAGTCTGCTTACGTAAGCAGACTACCTAGAATCTACCAATAATTGTCCAGTTACTGTCTGGTTCGTCCCATGTGAGGAATATCCAGTAGTTCGTGGTGCCGGCCCCTTGGTTCGGGTATATGCCAAGTGAGTTGGCGAAATGGCTACCGTTTGCCGGTACTGTTACAGAACCAACAGTTACGGGTGACGTGTAATAGTTGTTATCGACTGAATAATGACCGGCCGGCAAAGAGACTGAGACAGTGTAAGTGACGCCAGTCTGTAGTTCATATGTAAGCGGTAGTGTCTGAACGCCGCTCAGGGTTTCGTTAGCGTATGTCCCCGAAGCGAGTACAACTTCTGATCCGGGTGTGCTTGCATCCCATAGTCGACCTATGTGTGTGCCACCATTGCTTGAGCCGCCTTTATAAAAATTAATGCCAGTCATATGTACATGCTGGCTGACAGTGAAAACAATACCCATTTCATATGTGCCACCGTCGCCGCTGTCTGCTGTTCCTGGCGTGGTACTGAGGAACGGCGTCGAGACAATAGGTACATGGTTAGTGCTGCCCGAAAGTGCACCAAATGAAGAGGTTTGATATGTCACGATGTCACCAGTGCTGTATGCGGTTGCACCGCTCCATACACCTTTAAAGCCACCACTACCTCCACCTGAGGGCGTTTGCCAGGATGCTGCACTTGCACTGCTGGCCGTTAGGACTTTTCCTGAACTTGCCGTACCACTTACGGTGACGCCGTTAACTTTAGCGACGGTCGGACTTGCGGCAGTACCAGCAAGGTCTCCTGCTAGTTGCACGATACCTTTACTACTAGTAGTCGCATCGGCTGGCGTCTGGGTTGAAGCATTTATTGTTACATCAACTTTATTGTTTGAACTGTCATCTACTACGGAGAGTGATGCATTAGTCCCTGGAATAAAGTTGATTCGCTTGCGGGTCCCCGTTAGCGTGCCTGAGCTCGCAACCTCAACTCGCTGTGTCGTGCTGTCGGCTGTAACGCTTAGTGTACGATCCGCACTCAAGTCCCCACCGCCCGTTAGGCCGGTGCTGGTCGTAATAGTCCTCGTAGTTGGAACCTTTGCCGCCAGATCCGTTGTAAGGTTCGTGACCGCCGATTCAGGAAAGCTAGCAGATGGTACCACCGGCGCACTAGAAAATGTCTTAACCCCAGCAATAGTCTCAGCGCCAGTTAGGTGTACGACATTTGCATCTGTCGCTTTAGCTGCCAAATCACTCGTAAGGTTAGTAACCTTACTCTCAGATATAGCAGCCACATCCGCATCACCAATGTTCAGTGCCGCTAGCTTTGTTTTAGCAATAGCTGCACTAGCTGAGATATCAGTATTCGTAATGGTACCATCAGCAATCTCGTTTGTAGTCACTGCACCAGTAGCGAGTTTAGAAGTCCCAATAGCCCCTGCACTAATAACTGGAGCTGCAGCCGTACTACCTACTCCCCCTAAGTCTCCTGCTAGTCGAACAAGACCATTCGTACTAGTTGTAGCATCTGGAGCTCCAGAAGAAGCCACTGAGTCAACATATGTCTTATTAGCCGCCTGACTACCCAGAGTCGGGGTGGGGACGGTTGGGGAGGCGCTAAAGGCTTTAGTACCAGAGACGGCCTCGTTGCCGGTAACGTGCATGAGGTTAGCGAGTGTACCATCGCTGCGAATTTTGAGAGTACCATCGCCGTTGAGCTCAACGCTCAAGAAATCATTGAGGATATTCCCCCAATTTCCATCATCTGAGCCAGGTATAGGGAGGCGTGCCATAAACGTAACGTACCTTATGTATATGCTAATGTTTTTATGCTTAGATACATAATACCACCAAAAACACGCAAACAATACTGAGTTTACGCTTAAGTTAGTCTATTTTTGACTGAGCCCAGGTAAGCTCAAAAATGGCGCGCTGAGAGGCCGCAATCTGTTCGTTCTCAGTTATGACACCAAAGATATCTGCGCCAATATCAATGACGGCAACACTTGTTCCGTATATGTATGTTTCACTAGTGAATTGCACACTTTCCGAGAGCAGTCGAGTCTCGCGTAATTTCGCGCTGTCTTCTGGGCGGAGTGCTTCCCCTTCTGCGTTTCGAACTGCAAGCACACGAATGGGTATATTTCGGTCTAACCGTTCTTGGATGAACGTATTATGCATGGTGCTACCAAAAACATGTCGCTCAGATTGCTGGTTTGTCCATACTAAAATCTCCTGTTCGATAGCCAAGATGTCTCGCCAGATTCTCTCTAGATCAGCGCGGCCTTCAAAAGTACGGACGCGTGGTCGTGTGGTTGTCGCTTGGTATGCGGCTCTTAGCTCAGGCAAAGCTTCTTTCAGCGCGAGGTTATTTCGTCCGATTTGACGATATTTAGCCTCAAGTTTTCGTAATATGACATCCGGCTCTGCTGCTATAAATAGTTTCTTATAGGTTTTGTGGTTCTGGCTGATGAGTCCTTTTGCGAGTAACTCCGCAGCAATTACATAGGCTGTTGAGCGTTGCAAACGGGCTTTTTGGGCAATTTCCGTTAAGCTGGCAGCGCCAAGCTCTAGATTAACGCTATAGAATCGAATATGTTTGTCACTGCATTCTAGCTGCTTTAAGGCTCGAATCAAGGTATTTTCCATGAACCTTAGTATATCAGAATGTCTAATATAATTGGACATTATCTTAATAACAGATTACTTACAGAGGTGAATATATGCGCAATTTTCTATAGAATTTAGATATCATGCCGTCATGCCTATACTGTAGGTATGAATAACCCCATTCCTCCCACTTCTAAAATCCGTGTAGCAATACTGTTTGGCGGTAAGTCCGCTGAGCATGAAATATCTATTCAATCTGCCGGTAATGTTGCAAATGCACTCGATCGTACGCGATTCGAACTGACACTTGTTGGCATAGACACGCAAGGTGGGTGGCATGCTGTAGAAAAGCCAGATGATTTAGCGCAGGTTACCGCACGCACTACTCAGCCCGATCTTGCACTCCTCAAGGATACTGACGTAGTCTTCCCTATCCTCCATGGCCCAATGGGTGAAGATGGCACCATACAAGGGCTGTTTGAACTTATGAATCTACCTTATGTTGGCCCAAATGTACTGAGCTCTGCAGTTGGTATGGATAAGGATGTTATGAAGCGATTATTGCGTGATGCGGGCATACTCGTGGCGCCGTTCATGACACTCAGCGCGCCTGAGCGCTCTCACTTTGATCCCGAATCCGCTGTTGAGACGCTTGGGTTGCCGGTATTTGTCAAACCGGCAAACATGGGGTCCTCAATTGGAGTTAGTCGAGTAACGAACGCAACTGAGTTAACAGCGGCGGTAGACACTGCTCTGCGCTTTGATACTAAAGTACTCCTAGAGACGGCTATCGTTGGAGATGAGATTGAGTGTGCGATTTTAGGTAACGAAAATCCTAAAGCTTCAGTGATCGGGCGAATTATACCTGATGACAGTTTCTACAGTTATGATGCGAAATATGACAGTGAACACACTACCGGACTAGAAATACCGGCAAAACTATCTGAGACGCAAGCTGAACAAGCTCGGCAAACTGCACTCAGGGTCTACCAACTATTGGGTTGCGAAGGGTTATCTCGAGTGGATATGTTTGCACTAGCAAATGGCGACATTGTGGTGAATGAGATTAACACATTGCCTGGGTTCACTGCGATCAGCATGTATCCCAAACTCTGGGAAGCTAGTGGCATCACTTACACCGAGCTCATCACACGGTTATTGGAGCTAGCACTGGATCGTGCCCAAAAACGTTCAAATCTTCAGACAGCTCATTGAATTGTTCTAATGAGACCTAGCTAGCGAGAGCAAGTTGTCCGACAAATTCTGACCATGATTTTTGAATCGTGACAAGCGAGTCATAGCCATGCTTACTAGTTCTATCTCGGTCTACGAGTGCATGGATAATGTTTGGTGGCAGATTCTCAATATCTTTATCATCAACGATAATACCTTGTTTGTCTTGGAAATTGGCACGTAAGTATATATCTTTCGGTTCCTCCGTCACGACACTGCGTAGGTCGTCTATTACGGTTCTAGCTAGGGCGATCTTTATCCCCTGTGGGCGCGAGTAGCCGTGGGTCAATATGGATAGGTCGTTCACTTCGGGATTGTTCCTAAGGAAATTGATGAATCTAGGGCTATCAGGGTATAAATATCCGTTTGCGCCACGTGTCGTCAAAGGGAGTGTAGAGAGTAAACAGTCTTCTACAGCATCGCTATTGAGCGCTAAGTCTGTGAGATGTGCGAACATATCATATGCACGAAGATTTTCGCTTGTTTGAACGTAATAATTAGGTATATCTCTGGTGAATTTTTTCGCATCAACATGAAAATAGGTCTCTAGGGCCTCCGCAGTGTCATCCATAAATCCGTTGGTGTCGAAGAGTGTTCTATCGAGATCAAGCACAACACTGTAGGGCTGAACGTCTTTTGAAAGCATCGTAGTTTCTGCCATGGTTTTTAATAATACCATCAGGCGCCAACCTTATGTATACTGAAGGAATGACAAGGCGGTTACGTTTGGGGCAGTGGGTTGCCGGTGTAGTACTTTTTGCTGGGGTGGCAACAGTACTACTGGCATTTAGTCATGCTTCTACTCCTACCGCTTCACTTGAAGCCGAGACTGGCTCACTGACTGGCGGTGCTACGGCGCTACAAGATTCAAGCGCCTCGGCTGGAAATGCAGTTAAATTCGGCATAAGTCCGGTGGGTATTGGCGGTAGCTGGCAACTAAAATTCTCAGATGAATTTAATGGTTCTTCACTTGATACAAGTAAGTGGCAGATGTGTAACCCGAGTTTTAGTGGCCAAAGTGACCTTAACTACTGTAAGACGACATATAACGACGAGCAGCAATGGTTCCGTGCTACGACTAATAACGCAAACGTACAAGAGAATAGTGGTTCACTCCACCTGATAGCAACCAAAGAAAATGGTCAGATTTATTCAGGGATGGTTAGTACTGGTCCAAATGCGTTTGGATATACAAACCTTACCAACTACAAACCATATGATTTTACCTATGGGTATCTAGAAGTTCGTGCCAAGCTTCCTTACAACGGAGCTGGCAAAAGCAATGGGTATTGGCCTTCCGTGTGGATGTTGCCTACCAACCAAAACCAACCAGCTCCCAATAATGGATGGCCGAACAGTGGCGAGGAAGATATCTTTGAAGTGCCCGGCAACGATCCTACGGAGCTGCACATGACTGAGCATGACGCCAACACGGCAGGAGCCGGAGATTATACAGTGGCGCATACGGCTGACCTTTCGGCCGCCTACCATGTGTATGGCTTTGATTGGGAACCAGGCTACTTAAAATGGTATTTAGATGGAACACTCATGAAGACGTTTACAACCCCAATCGGCATCAAAAACTTCCCATTCTATCCCATTATTAACTTTTCGGTCGGAGGTGCGAATAGTTGGGGTGGTGCAACTGGCCCACTGCACGGTGGCATAAATGCTAGCACAGTGTTCCCTGCCTCATTTGATATCGACTATCTACGCGTGTATAGCCATTAAAATGCTTTCGCACCTCGGGCATCACAATGGTACACTACATATATTATGCAGTTCTTGAGGGAAGATCAGCAGTCTGCCGTGCAGGCGATTGCGACAAGTATATGTGATGGGTTATTCGCCGGTGAGCGAGTGCTCTGGCTAACTAGTGGGGGTTCAAATGTCGCTGCTGAAGTAGCCGTTATGAATATGTTGCACACTCATGCTAGTGAACGTCTTGATGGTCTCGCCATCCTACCCATGGATGAACGGTATGGTAAGCCAGGTCATGCTGATAGCAATAGCGAGCAGCTACGTGCTGCCGGCTTTGACCCTGGTGCTGCAACTTGGGTTGATGTACTCATGCATGACCTACCTTTCGACCAAACTCTCAGTTTTTATAATGGTGTTATGGCTGCTGCGATAGCGAATGCAGGCCTTATTATTGGTCAGTTTGGTCTTGGTAGTGATGGTCATACGGCGGGGATTCTTCCTGGCTCACCTGCTACGGAAATTGATGAGGCTACAGTAATAGGTTATGAATGGTCGGATTATATTCGCTTGTCATTAAGCGCTTCTGCGTTAGCGCAAATCCAGACCGCGTTTGTACTAGCATATGGTGCTAGCAAGAAAGCGGCCCTCAACCGTCTAAAGAAAAATGTTGAACCGTTTGCCGACTTGCCATCTGTTTTGCTGTATAGAATTGCCGATACGCGTATTTATAATGACCAGTTAACATCCTAAGGAGATTACATGAAGATCGCTATTCAAGGCCTTGGCCGTATGGGCATGCAAATTGCTCGCAAACTCGCAGAGAGTGGTGAACACACCGTCATTGCACATAACCGTCACCCAGAGCCAATTGATGAGGCTGTTACATACGGTGCTATTGCGGCTTATGAAAAGCAAGACGTTGTTAAGGCTTTTGAAGGTGAACAAGCAGTAGTCTGGATTATGTTGCCTGCTGAAATTGTCGATACACAAACGGCTGAATGGCTTGAGCTATTGCCTAAAGGTAGCATTATCATCGACGGTGGTAACTCTGATTATCGAAGTACTCAGAAGCTGAACGAAGTGGTGATAGCGGCTGGCTCGCAGTTACTTGATGTTGGTGTTTCTGGTGGTGTCTGGGGCTACCAAAACGGCTTCCCATTGATGTGTGGCGGTGATTCTAAAGAAGCATTTGCCGTGCTCGAACCTGCACTGAAGACACTAGCTGCGCCTGGTGGTGCTTATGCTCACTTCGGTGCTAGTGGCGCTGGTCACTACGTAAAGATGGTTCACAATGCTATTGAATACGGCATGATGGAGTCACTCGGAGAAGGTTTCCGAATGCTGCACGATGGACCATACAAAGGCATGGACTTAAGTGTTGCCGGTGACGTTTGGCAACACCACAGTGTTATTACTTCTTGGCTGACTGAACTGAGTCGTGATGCACTTAAAGAAAACCCAGAGTTAGATGGAGTAACTGGCTATGTAGCAGAAAGTGGCGAAGCTCGCTGGACACTCGATGCGGCACGTGAGATGGGTATCGCATTACCGGCCATCCAAGCTGCATTTGATGTACGAATTGCTTCACAAAAGGGAGAAACTAATTTTGCCACTAAAGTTGTAGCTGCACAGCGCAACAAGTTTGGCGGACATAACCTCAATGGAGAAGGTGCTGCGCCTGGAGCTCGGCAGTGAACTACGAGCGATTGAAACAACCTTTAACGCTAGTTATCTTTGGTATAACTGGAGATCTTGCCCAGCGCAAACTCTTGCCTGCCCTCTACCATCTTGCTCGAGCAGAAGAACTTCCGGAGCAGCTTAGGATCGTCGGCATTAGCCGTCGAGATATTTCTCCTGATGATGTGTATGGCCAATTGAGGCAGTTTGTGACTGATGCCGACTACGATCCAGCAGTTGAACAGCTATTAAAAGCACATACTGAGACTCGTAAAATGAATCTGCTCGAAGAAGCAGACTACAGCGCACTACTTGCACGTCTGGAGGAAGTTGAAACCGAACTTGGTGAAGGCGGTAGTCGTCTGTATTACCTCTCCATCCCATCGCAGGCTTTCTCACCGATTATCCGTTTACTCGGTAAGACCGGTCATAACGCTCCGCTGCCTGGCAGTGGTGACGCACCCCGCCTACTTATTGAAAAACCGTTTGGGTATGATCTGACATCTGCTCGAGAACTTATCACTACACTTGATGAACATTTCGGTGAAGGCCAGGTCTATCGTATTGATCACTATGTTGCCAAAGAAACAGTTCAGAATATTCTGACATTCCGATTTGAGAACCCATTATTTGAAAGTATCTGGAATCACAAACATATTGATCATATTTCGGTCGTGGCTAATGAAAAGCTTGATATTGAAGGTCGAGCCAACTTCTACGAACAGACAGGTGCTTTGCGTGATCTAGTACAGAGTCATCTTTTGCAGCTACTAGCTATAACTACAATGGCACGCCCGACTACTCTAGATAGTGATAGCATTCATGCTGAAAAGCTTAAACTGCTGGAAGCTATCCAACCAATAGCACCGGATCAGGTCGCCACTAAGGTAATTCGTGGCCAATACGAAGGCTACCGTGATGAAGTCAATAACCCTGACTCAACTACTGAAACGTACGTTCGACTCGAACTATGCATAGAAAGTGACCAATGGTCTGGTGTGCCGATTGTACTTGAAACGGGCAAAGCCTTAGCCGCTAAACTCACGGAAATTACTATCTGCTTCCGTCAGCCAGAAGACGCTGAAGCGGAACAAAATAAACTTATCTTCCGCATACAACCACAAGAAGGCATTACGCTGCGTTTGCAGACTAAGCGACCCGGCATTAAGACGATAACGGACGCAGCTGACATGGACTTCGATTACAATCGTTCGTTTAGTCAGCGTCCAGCGGAAGCTTACGAACGCGTGTTAGTCGATGCAATTCGGGGCGATCAGACGCTTTTTGCGAGTTCCGCCGAGGTGATTCGTTCATGGGAAATACTCTCAAGCGTCCTTGAACAATGGTCTCATGGAGATAGTGATTTGCGCACATATGCCAAGGGTTCAGCGGGTCCAGAAGCAGCGTAAGCTGTACGCACCAGAATATAGTTGTGCTTATAAAGCATTTTACTTATACTTGGGTATAGAACAACAAGTTGGGGTAAAAGTTAAAAAATCAGAGGTCTATGAAGGTACTGATGCTTGGGTGGGAATTACCACCTCATAACAGCGGTGGACTGGGTACAGTATGTCTCCAGCTCTGCAAGGCGCTCGCGAAGCGAGGCGACATGTCTATTGAGTTTGTCCTGCCATACAACGCTGACCACGGCATTGATTTTATGACTATTACCGCAGCCCAGCCTCAAGGTATTGCAAGCGTTGTCCGTTCTGGCATTGCTTACGATAGCTACAAATATACTCGTGAAGATGGCTCTGAAGAATGGCTGAATATTTTCGACCAGCAGGAACTCTACGAGCATTCGGTCGCTCAACTAATTGATAGCCGTGATTTTGATATTGTCCATGCGCACGACTGGTTAACCTTTCGTGCGGCTATGCGTATTAAAGAAAAGCGGGACTGCCCAATTGTTTTGCATGTCCACTCGGTAGAATCTGACCGTGCTGGCGGTAACTTTGGCAACCCTATGGTGCATGAGATTGAAGATATGGCGCTCAATATGGCAGACCGTGTTATCGCGGTGAGTCAGCACACCAAGGACTGCATCGTACGTGACTATGGTGTTCCTTCAGAAAACATAGAGGTTATTCATAACAGTATTGAGCCCGCTGATATTGAGCCACTCGATTCAGACAATGCATATCGCTACCTATCTGCTATGAAAACTCAGGGCTACCGTGTGGTGGTGAATGTAGGTCGCTTAACAATCCAGAAAGGGCTCCCTAACTTATTACATGCCGCTAAAGAAGTAATTACACGTGCCCCTAAGACAATATTCCTGATTGTTGGCAGTGGCGAACAATATCGTGAGCTGGTGTTACTTGCAGCTGACCTAGGCATTGGTCCAAATGTGATTTTTACAGATTTCCAACGTGGCAAACGATGGAGAGATGCTTTCGCAATTGGGGATCTGTTTGTTATGCCTTCAATTTCTGAGCCATTTGGCGTAACGCCACTTGAAGCAGTTGCTTTCGGTACACCATCACTAGTCAGTAAACAGTCGGGTATTGCTGAGGTCTTCCGGAACTGTCTAAAGGTAGACTTCTGGGATGTTGCTGAAATGGCTAACCAAATTACCTCAGTCGTACAGAACGACCCACTACGCGACAACTTACTTCTGAACGCCAGTATCGAATACCAGCAATTTTCTTGGGAAGATGCCTGCCATAAAGTTATCAATGTCTATAACCAACACCTAACAGGAGCGGCATCATGAGCCAAAAAAAAGCCATAGTTTTATATCTACACGTACATCAGCCGTTTCGTATTCGGCACTACACCGTTTTTGATAGTGGCGTACACCACGATTACTTTGATGGTGCTTACGAAGATGGCACTAGCAACGAGCGCATTGCTCATAAGGTTGCCGAGAAGTCGTATTTGCCTACCAATGCTCGCTTGCTTCAACTCTTGCACGAAAACCCTGAGTTTAAACTCAGTCTCTCAATCACAGGTACCGTAATTGAACAGCTCCAAATGTGGGCTCCTGAGGCGCTTAAGTCATTCCAGGATCTAACTGCAACTGGCCGCGTGGAGATTGTGGCTGAAACGTATCACCACAGTTTGGCATTCTTTTACTCACGCGCAGAGTTCGAACGTCAGGTTAAAATGCACGCCGACAAGGTCTGGGAAGTGTTTGGTCAGAAGCCGAAAGTCTTCCGTAATACTGAACTTTGCTATAACAACGATGTCGCCTATTGGGCAGACAAAGCTGGCTACAAGGCAGTCTTAGCTGAAGGCTGGGATCCGGTACTTGGTTGGCGCAGTCCAAACTATGTGTATCGCCCTGCATACACCGAAAATATTCGGTTACTCATGAAGAACTACAAACTAAGTGATGACATTGCATTCCGTTTCGGTAACCGTGCATGGAGCGAATGGCCCCTGACTGCAGATAAGTTTACTGGTTGGCTCGGAGATGAGCAGAAAGCTACTAACTTTAACTTGTTTATGGACTATGAGACTTTCGGTGAACACCAATGGCATGAAACCGGTATCTTCGACTTCTTAACTCACTTGCCAAAAGAGTGGCTTAAAAATGAGCACCACACGTTCATGACCGTGAGCGAAGTGGCTGATGCTTTTGAACCTACGGACTATGTTGACGTACCACAGACCATTACCTGGGCCGATACAGAGCGAGACCTTTCGGCTTGGCTTGGAAACAGTATGCAGACTGGTTCCATTGAGGCGCTCTATGGTCTTGAAGACCGTGTCATGAATACTCAGGATCTCTCGCTAATCGAAGATTGGCGTCGTCTAACTACGAGTGATCATTTCTACTACATGTGTACTAAATACTTTAATGATGGTGATATCCACGCGTACTTTAGCCCTTACGAAACGCCGTATGAAGCGTATATGAACTTCATGAACGCTTACCGTGACGTACAATTCAGGCTAACCCAGAAAGGGGTGATGGTCTAATGGGCCGACCTGTCATCCTGGGCAATGGCAGTCTAACGGTAGGACTTAACGAAGCAGGCTTGGTGCATGACTTCTATTACCCTTATGTAGGGCTGGATAATCTCACCACAGCACGCAGCATGCCTCACAAGGTAGGCATTTGGGTCGATGGAACCTTCTCATGGATAGATAGTGGTGATTGGTCGGCTGAAGTTGATTTCATGTCTGATTCACTAGTGAGCGTGGTTCGCCTTAAGAGTGATAAATTCCAACTAGATCTTAGCTTCTGCGACTTTGTGGATCATGAGTTTAACGCTTTTTGTCGCCAACTAACTGTACATAACCATAGCGATAAAAGCCGAGAAGTCCGTGTATTCTTCCATCAGGTCTTCCAGATTTCTCGTGGTGGTCGTGGTGATACGGCACTGTATGTACCTGAGGGTAATTACATCTTGGATTACAAAGGTCGCTGCTCACTGCTAGTGTATGCGCAAACTGCAGATGGAACAGGTCTAGACCAGTTCTCTGTCGGTAACTATGGCATCGAAGGCAAAGAAGGCACTTGGCGGGATGCCGAAGACGGCGAGCTTTCTGCTAACCCCGTAGAGCACGGCGGTGTTGATTCGGCTATTCGCTGTTCGTTTGAAGTCGCTGGTCAGTCCAGCGAAGTAGTAGACTACTGGGTAGTCGCAGCTGATGCACAGTATAGCGCAGAGAAGATTCACGATCAGCTACTAAGCTCTGGGCTATCAAGTCGCCTAGGCCAGACACGTCACTTCTGGAATGAATGGCTTGAGACGGCTGCACCACATTTCAAAGACATGGTACCTGCACACCGAATTGCAGTTCAGAAGTCTTTGATGGTCATTAAGGCACACACCGACAAGCGTGGTGGTATCATCGCTAGCTGTGATTCGTCTATCTATAACTTTGGGCGTGACTACTACAGCTATGTTTGGCCACGTGACGGTGCCTACGCTATGTGGCCACTCATTCGCCTTGGCTATACTGATGAGCCTCGTCGGTTCTTTAGCTTCTGTCGTGACATCATCCATCCGGATGGCTACCTAATGCACAAATATCAGCCAGACCGCGCAATCGGTAGTACCTGGCACCCATTGCTGCACGGTAAGCATAGTGAACTGGCCATTCAAGAGGATGAAACGGCTATCGTCGTGTACATGCTGGGTGAATACCTAGAAGCGAGCAAAGACCAGGAATTCGTAGAGAGTATGTATTCTACCTTTATACAGCCGGCCGCTAACTTCATGACTGAATTCCGTGATGAATCAACCAAACTACCACACGCAAGCTATGACCTGTGGGAAGAGAAATTTCTGACGAGTAGCTACACAACTGCTATTACTTACCGGGCACTACTCACGGCAGCCGACCTGGCAGACATCTTTGAATTCCCAGATGACGGTGTGAGATGGCGCGATGCCGCTGCCGAAATTGCTGCTGGCTGTCATGTTCTATTTGACCAACAACGCGGTGCACTGCGTAAGGGGTACTTGCTGCAGGAGGATGGTTCTCTGCAGTTTGATAACACCTTGGATGTCTCAAGTGGCTACGGAGCTCTTATGTTTGCCCCTAAGGCGTTCACGAGCAAAGTTGTTCGCAGTACCTTCACGGTCATCGAAGAAGAACTGCTCGACCGCTCTCCTTCGGGCGGGGCTCCTCGCTATGAGCATGATAACTATTTTGCAACTAGTGATCCGTACCTTGGTAACCCGTGGTTCGTGACAACGCTATGGCTCGCTCAATACTATTTGCAGCTCAACCGTAAGGCTGACAGTGTGAAGATAGTTGACTGGACACTTGCACACGCTTTGCCGAGTGGCGTAATTAGTGAGCAGATCGATCCTGTTAGTGGCACGCCTCTTTCTGTAACTCCTTTAGTATGGAGTCATGCTGAAACTATTAACACACTCCTTGATCTTAACGAATAATCTTTTCAGCAGAGATACGCGACAAACAAAAACTCCGACTTTTAGTCGGAGTTTTTGTTTACCTCAAGAGTAGCTCTAGTGCTTGCGTGGCTTAACTTCGTTGCGGCCAAGGTTCTTCTTGGTCTCTACGAATAGCACGTGCTTACGTAGCTTTGGGCTATATTTGCGCAAAGAAAGCTTCTCAGGGGTATTCTGAGTGTTCTTACTAGTGTAATAAATGCGCTCACCAGACTCTTCACTCACGAGTCCGATCAATTTGCGCTTTTCGCCTTTTTTTGCCATAACCCTGGTAGTTTAACAGATAAAAACCAGTATGTAAAGAATTCCACCCCTTATTTGAGATGTGTTTAGGACTGTGATTTTTGGGTGTATTTGTCCCCTAAATAACAAAATACCGGTTGATCAGACCGGTTTTTGCTCTTGCAAGATAATTTTGTATAAGCTCTGTTTCTTTTGGATTCATTACTTATGACCTTATGTTACAACGCTTATACTTTAACTGTCAAGCGTCATTTATAAGGGTAAATAAAAAACTCCAGTGAACTGGAGTTTAATAAACTTTTGGAGCCACGACTGAGACTTGAACTCAGGACCCCTTCCTTACCATGGAAGTGCTCTACCACTGAGCTATCGCGGCAACGACAAGGGCTATTTTAGCGTATTTCGCTGTTTTTCTCAAGGCTAAACCGGTATGGAGTGTCTAGGAACCATATCCTAGCTCAAGATATGTCTGGCCACCAATAATACCTTGCTCTATTACTTGCCTGAAGTGATCAACGACATCTTCGGGTAGATCATTCATAGGAACCCACGTGAGCTCGCTGCATTTCTCTAATTCTGCATTAGTAAATATGTAGTCTTTATCTCGGATCACAAATTCGTATGCTACATATTCAGTAGGTGATGTATTACGTGCCGCTACACAGCTAAATTCTAAATCTTTAAAGTCGACTAATACCCCTAGCTCTTCTTGTATTTCGCGCTGGATAGCAACCGTAGGCGTCTCGCCTTTTTCTACATGTCCGCCGGGTGGGCACAGATGACCATCCATCCACCCCGTATTCGCACGCCTGCCCAGCAAGACTTTATCGTCTTTGATGATGAATACATTAACGGAAGAGGCGATCAAATGTGCCATGATATCTAGTTGAGCTCAAACTGTTGTTTAGGGGCGCTAGGGAAAGCTACCTCATCCCATAATGAAATAGTCTTTGGCTTGAATGTCCAGTATGCGCGGCCATCTGGTTTATGCGTTTTCATTTCCTCTAGGTCGTAGTCTTTTGGACCAAACTTGCCTTGGTATAGCTTATGCACGCGTTCAAGGTCGTCATCTGCTACCTCATGAGCTTCTCCCGTTATTTGCAGGGCTCGTTTGTTCTCGGTATCGCGCACGATAGTTACGGCTGCTTTAGGATTATCGATTATCTCAAGTGAATGCCGCCGAGATCGTGCAGAAGTCCAATAGAGACAGAAGTCATTGTCTGAGGTGAAGTAGACGGTACAGAGCCATGGTTGACCGTCGCCTATTGTCGCAAGCTGCATGTGCTTATTACTGGCCATATATTCTTGAATGAGCGTCTTTAAATCCATGATCTAATCATATCAAATAAAAATGCAGTTCTTGATTATGGATCCTGCCACGAGCTTCTCCTTTATTGGCGGGCTGAAGTTTGGAATTTAATTTGCACTAGCGTACTAGTGTGCTAGTATATTACCTATGTCAGACTTTAATGACTTTGTTACCCTAACTCATTCAATTCGAGACAAGCAGATGCTCGAAGACTTTTTGTTTAGTGTTACGACAGATAAAGAACGTACTGAGCTAACCCAACGTGTAGAGATTGTGAAGCGACTTGTCGCCGGCGAACCACAGCACAAGATAGCTACTGACCTCGGTGTTGGTGTTGCAACGGTAACTCGTGGCTCTAAGGAGCTTTCTCAGGGTAGATTCAAAGTACTGAGGAAACAGTAATGAATAGTTATTTTAAGATAATTACAAACTTTAACTCGTGGCGTAACTCCTGGTATCTATGGGAGTCCGTTTGATTTTGTAACTTTTAGTAAGTTTAAGACAACTCCCGCATGGGAGTTTTTTAATTGTAAGGAGAAAATAATGAGTGAATATAACCAAACAAGGAATGTGAGGGATATTGATCCCTTTACAATTCCTGAGCCACGCGAGCGTAAAGCTGTATTTGCTATGCAAGCAGTTGCTTCATTCGGCTCTGATGCTTTTGAGAGTGTAAACGACAATCTCGTTGAGGCTGCGTCAGAGATAGGTGCTGCAGCGACAATGACATATGAAGACCTTATCTTTGTTAATCCATTAGAAGTTGGAGCATACGTACTATCTGAGGACCGAGAGGTAGCAGCGCAAGAAGCTCTATTTTATAGGTCACACAGATCAATAGAAGACACACTTGGAGAGGCAATAGGTGCTATACAAGTCAGTGAGTTTGATATTGTTACTGCGAGTTTGCGAAATGCCGGTAAGGAATTCGGTGGTTTGTATAGGCAACTAGATCCTTCGGCATTTGCAGCTTTTCGTCCCTATTTTAGGGGGATAAATGGTTACCCAGGTCCGAGCGGACTCTTTACGGCAGCTATGCCGATTATTGATCTGCTCAGCCATGGTGGAAGTAACGTCAACGAGGAAGAACGTATGAGGCTTATAGAAGATACTGACAGAGGGCTTTATCCAAGCCATCAGTCTGAACTATTGAAGGACCTCTTATTAAAAGAGAACCCTCAGGTTGATATGCCTGAAGAAGTACACCTCTCGGTTAATGCTCTGCTCAATAGATTTAGAAAAGTGCATACCGGAAGTGTTCGTCGGTTTGTTCCCGAAGCATTAGATGCAGACGCGGAAGGCAGCGGAGGTATTGCCAATGTAGCGGGCTATCTCGCATCGAAAATGATACAGACTGAAGGGAGTGCGAAATGACCGAAATTGGTATCGGCTTACCCGGACAAAATGTAGCGGACGTAAGAAGTGCGGCAGAGGCTGCAGCTCCATATGCCTATGATAGCTTTTCCGTGTATGGTGATTTAGGCGACCTCCCTCCCTATGCTGTTTTACATGCCGTGGCGGGTGTTCTGAAAGGCTCCAGAGTTAGGTCTATTGGCCCAATGGGTGTTCCGGTTGGAATGCAACACCAGGAAGTAGTAGGTATGCATGCCTTGGCACTTGAAGAGCAGTTGCCTGGCCAGTCATACGTGGGATTAGTACGTGGTGCTTTCCTAGAGTCTATAGGCGAAAAACCCGCTTCCCTGGCAACTTTGGAGAATACGGTGACTAGTTTGCGTACTAAATTTGAGGACAAGGGTGAAAATATCCCGGTTTATCTTGGTGGGTTTGGACAAAGAGTACTAGGTCTTGCAGGTAGACTAGCAGTAGAAGGTGTAAAGCTCGGTGGGAGTACTAATCCTGTGTTGGCCGAGAAAGCTAGGCAAACGATCGATAATCCTCACACAAAGATAGTCCTAGGGGCAGTTTCGGTTATCGATCCCGATAGGAAAGCCGCACGCCAGCTCGCTCGGAGAGAAGTTGCTAAATACTTGGATGTGGTTGGCTCTTTAGATACGACGCTAGACCCAGACCAGCTCTCATCACTTGCCGGTTTCGTTGAGAGGTTCCGGGCTGGTGATCCAGGAGCAAGCGATGCTATTTCAGATTCACTGCTTGATACGTTTGCAATTGCGGGTACTCCAGAAGACGCCATTGCAGCTGTGGCTAGAATGAATGGGGTAGTTGACCGCTTTGAATTTGGTACGCCACATGGACTGCATGATCGTGCCAGCGCCATACGTTACATAGGCCAATCAATCGTTAATGAGTTAGGAGAATAATAAGATGAAATACTATCTATTCGATTTGGAAATTGAAACTATAGGTGAACCAGAGACATTCAACTGCTCGCACAAAGTCGGAGACGGCTTAATCATTAGAGGTGAAAACATGTTCTTCAAGCCAGGAACTGAGCAGTTCTCACATTACGTGTTAGGCACATTGGTTCCATACATCGCTGCCAAACAGAGGGCGGATAAAGAAGCTGATTGGATGTTTTTTGAAACAGATATAGCCTGCCCTGATCCTCAATGTGGTGCTAGGTTTCGATTTAAGCGTGGAGCCAAGAAAGAGTACAGGTATATGTGAGAGAAGCTATCTAGAAATGGGACCGAGACTTCACTTCTTCGCTAGTCTGTAAGGTTTTTAGCCTTAAGCTTAGGGATTGTTTCGTGCTCCATTACAGAACCTACTTTTATATTGCCGGCTCTTTGTTGCTTCGTGGTACTGTGAGTGCATGAAACCTGCAGTAGTGTTTTTGGATTGGGATGGCACTTTATGCGGATCCAAGTTTTGGGGTCACTGGTCGGACGATGCTAGTTATAGCAGGGCTAATTTGTTAATTCAAAGGCACTTCTTTCGAGCAGCACCAGAAATTATTACTGAATGGATGCGAGGCGAATGGGATATTGAGAAAGTTATCGCTGAAATTGCACATAGAACTGGACTTGCGACTAAAGACCTACGCATCGGGCTACAGGAAAGCTGCGAACGCATGGAACTGTTCAGTGACAGTATTCTTCCTACGATAGCCAATTTACGAAAAAATAATATTAAGGTCGTTATTGCGACTGATAATATGGATACATTTATACGGTGGACGGTACCAGCACTGAACTTGGAAAGCCATTTCGATGGTATTCTTGATTCCTATTCTCTGAAAGCTTTAAAGCGTGATAAAGATGCTGCCGGTCAAAGTAAGTTCTTTACTCAGTATCTAGCTAAAAATCACATCACTCCAATGAGTACGGTATTAGTTGATGACGGTGAGCACAACATGGTCGTACGGGATTTTGGAATGCAATATATCCAAGTAACTCCTCGATCTTCAGCGCTAGATATACTACTGTCGTTCAACGCCAAATAGGGTTTCCTTTTTTAGCCAAACAAAAAGCCCATCACTTGGATGGGCATATTGTTTGGTGCAGGGTGAGGGATTCGAACCCCCGAAGGCTGAGCCAGATGATTTA
>CAZBLZ010000011.1:12663-31419 GCA_964493045.1 uncultured Candidatus Saccharibacteria bacterium | reverse complement strand
ACTTGAATATGTAAGGTCTTCTGCGAAGATGAAACCGCCTTAAACGGATCCAGGGCATAGCTACTGCGCCAAGTAATAATTGATATAACACCGATAAGCAACGTTGGGATTAACCACCATACTGTTTCAGCTAATCTATTGCCATCTGCGTCAGGCGTGTAATGAGCTTTAGTGTTTCCTTCGCGGTAATGCCACGCAAAATACCATAACAGCCCGAACACGGGTATAACGACAATACCAGCTAATGAGACCACTAGTACCATTAAGTTTCGCTCTTTAGTACCAATCTGACCCATCGGCTGCAGTACAGGCACAGCCTGACGATGTAAGTACCATCCAGTCAGCGCAATCAATGCAGCCAGCAGAGCTGTAACCGCCACTATAATTTTGTGATGTCGCTTCATATGTTTTTGCGTTTTTAAGATTTGCCTAGTTACCTTAAGGCTATTGTACCACAAGCACTTTCACTCATAACTTCGGTATCAATACTACAATCCTATGGAAAGAAATCTAAAAAATCCTTATAGGCTTAGAAGTGGTCGCGAATGTGAGAGTAGGAATATTCCCAATTCGCATCTGATTTCTTGTGTGGGTTAAAGATATTTTGTGGATCAAAGATATGTTTAACTTCACGAAACAAACCTAAAATTTCCTTACCGAACTGAGCTTCAAGCCAAGGTCCACGTACTAGCCCGTCGTTGTGCTCGCCGCTCAAAGAGCCCCCGTACTTTAGCACTAGGTCGTTAACCTCTTTCTGGCTCGGCTCAATCTTTTGTCGCTCAGCAGGGTCTTCTATCTTCATGAGTGGGATAACATGGAAGTTACCATCGCCCATATGTCCTGCAATAGTGGCAAACAATTTGTATTTCTTGATGATTTCTTGCAAGCGAGGCAAGAATTCCACGAGGTTCTCTGGTGGAACGATAAAGTCGTCAATATATGGTGCTGTGTGCTTGTCCTTAACCTTGGAGCGTAAAAGCTGGAAGCTATAGCGACGCATGATCCAGAACTTTTCACTTTTGCCTTCGCTTGGGTCTTCTTCGAAACCGTTGATTTCGTAACGCGCACGCACATGCTTAAGATCACGGTGTAGAGCCTTAACCTTTTCGCGGACCTCTTGTTCAGTGTCGCCATTAAATTCAACCATCAAGATCAACTTCGGTATACCACGAAGTAATTGCAGGCCATCAGGGATAAGTGTGATGAGCAGGTGAATAAAGCGAGTAACGCCAAGTAACTTCAAGAATGAAGGCATGAACCGAATACTCAGCCACAAAGTCTTGTCGTCAAAACTCTCGAATGTAGCTGGATTATGCTTGAGAACAGTAGGGATAAGCTCGCCCAGTTCATTGGTATTCTTCATGAACAATACCAGCAATCCTGAATGTGGGCGATGAGGAACGAGTCGGTAAGTAATGTCCGTTACAAAACCTAGTGTGCCTTCTGAGCCAACGATCAGCTTAGTAAGATCAAAGATACCCGTCTCACGGTCCCATACTTCCCAAAGTGTGTAACCCATACTGTTCTTACTTACACCAGGTTTAGCAGCTTTAATCGCATCATAGTTAGCTTCGCAGAGATCAAAGATCCGCTTATAAATAGTGCCTTCGTAATCATTCTGGGCAATCTTAGCGTCAAGTTCTTGTTTATTGAGTGGTTTAACGACGTATTCTTTGCCGTCCGCAAAGACAACATTCAGTTCTTTAACGAAGTCTTTAACTTTACCGTATTCCAAGCTCTTCTCACCGCCACTGTTGTTAGCGACCATTCCACCAACCGTACACAAATCACGACTTGCAGGGTAGCTCGGCATAAGTGCGTTCTGCTTTAGAGTTTCGACTTCAAAATCTCGATAAAATACACCAGGCTGGGTTTGTGCTTCATCCGGAGTGACCCGCTCAACTTTGTTGAAGTGAGCATTAAAATCAACGATAACTGACTCGTTAATCGCACCGCCCGCCATGTCCGTGCCTGCACTGCGAGCCGTAACTGACAATTCAGGCATTTGCTCTTTTTGACTCGACACTAATGCGACCAGCGTCTGCACATCAGCACTATCTTTAGGCATAACGACAAGCTGCGGACGCAGCTCGAACATACTCGCATCATGACTATATTTTTCTTTTGCTTCAGCGGAGTCATCGAGCTCGCCCTTGAAGCCTTTTTGTTGTAATTGTTGTTTGAAGTCTTCCATATAACCATAAGCTTAAAAGAATTTGAAACAACTAGCAAGCTATGTTAGTAGCACGAGAGATATGCACGAACCATGCAGATTATTATAGATTTGCAAGCCGCTTATTGTTATTGCTACAATATTCTTATATGACAAGTAAAATTAAAAAACAGCACATTGTAATCGTAGGCGGAGGATTCGGCGGTGTAAAAACCGCACTCGAACTCGCTAAACACTCAGACAAATTTGATATCACGGTAGTGTCGGAACGCCCAGATTTTTGGTATTTTCCAACGCTCTATCATACGGCCACTGGCGGAACGCGTTCACAAAGTAGCATCTCATTAAAGCATCTGTTTGAAGATAAGCCAGTCACACTTGTACAAGCTAAAGTCGCAACCCTCGACAGAGCTACTAAGACTATAGTGCTAGAAAACAAAGAATCTATAGCATATGACAGTCTCGTGCTTGCACTTGGCGTCGTTACAAACTACTTCGGCATTCCAGGACTACCCGAATACTCTTACGGCATCAAATCGATTGGGGAAGCAGAAGAACTCAAACGACATCTACATAAACAGATCGTGGATGAACAAAAACCAGATCTTAACTACGTAATCGTAGGCGGTGGCGCTACCGGCATTGAGCTAGCCGGCTCACTCGGCGCATATCTTCACGGCATTATGAAACACCATGGTGTCAGTGACCGCAAAGTACACATTGACCTCGTAGAAGGATCTAAGCACTTAATGCCACGCATGCCCCGAAGCGTGGGCAAAGCAATTGAACGCCAGCTGCGCTCTCTAGGTGTTCGTTTGTATCTCGGCAAAGCCGTTCAAGGTGAGACCGCCGACGAGCTAACCGTTTCAGGTAAGCCTATCCGCAGTCACACGGTAATTTGGACAGCCGGACAAGCAAACAACCCATTCTTTACTGCAAACGCCTTTGCCTTAAGCCCACGCAAAAAAGTTGTGGTAGACGAATTCCTGCGCGCAGAGCACGATATCTTTGTAATTGGCGATAACGCAGAAACTGCTTTCAGTGGCTTAGCACAAACCGCCATCTACGACGCAGAGTTCGTTGCACATAACTTCGTAAAAGAAGCTACAGGCGAACCGAAACTTGCATATCGTCCTAAAAAGCCTATATATGTCATGCCCGCCGGACCTCGCTGGGCTGCAGTCGAATGGGGCAGAGTACATATCTACGGATGGCTCGGATGGCTACTTCGTGAGTCAGCTGACTTCGTCGGTTTCATGGATATCGAGTCAATACCTGAAGCTAGTTTGCAGTGGGCACATACCCTCCAGCACCAAGATCTCTGTCGAACCTGCGGCGCAAGTATCTAAGTACATACGTCTGGAATATTATACAAATATATGGTATAATACATGGGTTTTGTTGAGGCATCTTTTGTTTGCCTCCAAAGCACTTTGACAAACAGACAGATACTACAGAGCAAGCAGTAATTACACTCCATAAGAAGTGTGGTTTCTTCTTGCTCTGTAACAGTAGAGAAAATACTAGACCAAAGAGGTGTATCATTAGCCGCCGCCCTCGTCAAAGCCTTATGAACTCCATCGCAAACCGCTGGATAGAGATCGGCCTTGTACTGTTGTTACTGTTGATTGGCGTAGCAGCCTACTGGCCACCTCAAACCGCCAATATGGTGGTTTGTAGCGTGACCGGTAAAGGCAAGCACTGGATTGTCCACACGGACACTCTGACGCTTGAGATCAACAGGAGCATCCTGCACTGGCGACTCGACCCCGAGGCACTGGCCAAGCAGATCCAGCCGAACAACGAGTATGAACTTACGTACTACGGCATGGATCTCGGACTGCTTCACACGCATGAGAATGTGCTGAGCGCTAAGCTCATCAAGCACAACGTCCACTCGGACACACCGATCTGCCACGAAACCGACTGACCGACTACACCCACAGAAGGGCACGATCATGACCACTGACACAAGCACTCCCCTCAAGGGCTACCGGCTCGACCAGCTCCCCGGCTTGATGCCCCGAGAGGTGCGCGAATACCTTCGGAAGATCGGACACAAGATCGGTAACCCGTCCCCCAGGACGACAAGCTTCAAGCTGCGCAAGGGCTGGACGACCCAGGTGATCGAGGACTGTGCCGTCATCTACGACCCCGCGGGTCACGTACGACTCCGCTACTACCCAGAAGCCAAGGTTGCCCGTGTTGGACGAGACGAGAACTGGCGCGACGCACCACTCGGTACGATCCGCACACAGCCGTGGATGGAAATCATTCCTCGGTACGAGATCTGTTCCTTCGGCGACGGCTTCTGTGCCTATGACCACAAGGTCGGCGACTGGTACGGTGAACTACACGAGACCCGTGAAGGAGTCGCAAAAGAGCTCGACGAGAGGCGGCCCAACTGGCAAGACGGCTGGCACTGGGACGACGAAGTTCCCGAGACGTGGTGGTCCCGACTGCTGTTCTGGCGCCGTAACGGCTGACCGGATCAGAAGCCCCAGCTTCATCTAGTCGGCGAAACCGCACACGCAAGACGCCCCGAGATCGGGGAGTGACATTCAGACGAGGTAGAACCTTGAGATGTCACGCGGCCGCCAGCCTCGTATTTTCTCCTGTTTCTATGCTGTCTGTTTGTCATTCCCCTATGTTTATCACTACACACCCGACTCTGTACTTATATTGAAAATTATATTATAATACTTACACTTTGTTGAGAGTGCACTTGCATTTTCCAAAGCACTTTGACAAACAGACAGATACTGCGAGATGAACTATGCGCGTTTGCTAATAAGCGCTTATAGTCCATCTCGTATGTACAAGAAACACCTCCAAGAGTAGGGGAACGTCCATGCCCAACACCACAGCAACCTCCATTCATGCCAAGAAGAAAGCTTCGGTGCTGGTCGCCAACGAGGCGACTCCCACGCCCGACTGCAGTGTCTACGGCGATATCCCTCCATGCATCACCTGGGCACGAGGTCTCGGCGGAGCCGAGGAGCTCATCCTGAACCTCGAAGCGATCGGCTTCGAAGTACACCGCGGCGCACGCACCACAGTCGCGTGGGCACCACACGGGTGGATGCAGTTCATCGACGACGAAGGCAGCGTTCGCTTCTTCGACGAGACCGGCACACTCCGCGCCATCCGCAAGTGCGTCGACAGCAACATACCGAAGATGACGTTCTTCACTCGCCTGACGTACGGCCTCAACGTTCGCACCAACCGCTACTACCTCTACGACCGACGGAGCGGAAAGACCCTCAAGACCTTCAAGACGCTCGGACGGATGCAGCGCTGGCTCGCCTGGCACTACCCGAAGTACGCAAACCCCACGGCCTACTATGACCGCACGATCAAGCCCGCTCGCTGGTAGCAGATCAGAACTGACCTCACCGTAACCTAATCTAAGGAGACATCCCCTGGTTCGTAACACAACTCCATAGCGCGCCTGCATACGCAGCCACCACGCGAGGAGCGTGACAACCAGACAAGGGAAACCTTGAGATGTCACGCGGCCGCCGCCCCGTGTTTCCTCTCCCCGTTTCTTATCCTGTCTGTTTGTCACCCTCCTTGATCACGTTCGCCCACCTGAGTAGGTGGGTTTTTGTTTTATTTATTAGAGTTCAGCTATGCGATAATAGGGATACATGCAAGATTTCGAGGGAGTATATAGTAAGCTTAACGCTGCTCAGAAGCAGGCAGTCGATGCAATCGATGGCCCAGTACTAGTCGTGGCCGGTCCAGGCACCGGCAAAACCCAATTATTAAGCGCCCGCGTTGCACAGATTTTACGAAAAACTGATGCGCTGCCGCAAAATATTCTATGTCTTACCTTTACGGAAAGTGGCGCAGCCAACATGCGCGATCGCCTCGCAAGGTTTATCGGTAAGAATGCCTACGACGTCCAAATCGGCACGTACCATTCCTTCGGTGGGGACCTTATCCGTCGCTACCCCGAGTATTTCACTGAAACGCGTTTGGAGCGTCCGGTCGATGAGCTTGGAAAACGCCAACTGCTAAGTAGTATTGTCGATACACTGAGCTATCGAAATCCTCTCAAACAAACACAACATCACCTAGGCGATCTCATGAGTACCATTAGCGAAGTGAAGCGTGGCTTGCTCACTCCTGAGAAACTCCGTGCCATCGCTGCAGATAACGTAAACGTCATCGAGTCAGCTAGCGGCACTATCAGTAAAGTACTCGCAGAGTACACCAAACGTCTGCCTAGCAAGCTTGCAGTAGCCGAACCTATCTTTGGCGAGATTTATGGAGCGCTCAGTGAGCTATCTGAAACAGCCACCATAGAGCCGCCATTTGAGAACCTTGCTCAGCTAGCAGCCCAAGAGCTAGAAAAATCGCTCAGTGAAGCAGCGGAGATTGGTAAAACTACACCACTCACCAAATGGAAAAACAACTGGCTACTCAAAAATGCCGACAACCAATTCGTACTTGCAGGTGCACTTGAAGCAGCGCGCATCGGCGAGCTGGCAGGCGTACTAGAAGCCTATGAAGCAGCCCTAGCAGAACGTGGCCTGTATGACTTCGACGACATGATTTTGCGTGCTATTACCGCCTTAGGGTCGAATGACGACCTGCGTTTCACGCTACAAGAACGACACCAATATCTGCTACTCGATGAATTCCAGGATACCAACGCCGCCCAGCTACGACTCGTAGAGTTACTCACCAATAATCCAGCCGCAGAGGGTCGTCCCAATGTTCTCGCCGTCGGCGACGATGATCAGGCAATCTACGCATTTCAAGGTGCTCAGTACAGTAACATGCTCGATTTCTTCCATCTATTCCGTGATGTGACGGTTATAAATTTGAGCGAAAATTATCGTTCCACCACAGAAGTATTAGAAACAGCTCGTGGCATTTCCACCCAGATTTCCGACACCCTTAATGCCAACTTTCCAGAGCTCAATAAACAGCTTACGGCTGCAAATAGTAGTCTGCCATCGTCTCGAATTGTACGTACCGAATATACCAGTGAAGTCGCTGAACGTGCCCAGGTTGCTGCACGCATCAAAGCACTCATTAAAGATGGCGTAAGTCCTTCAGATATTGCCGTGCTCGCACCCAAACATCGTTATTTAGAGCCTTTAGTTCCATACCTTGACGGAGTCCCGCTACGATACGAACGTCGTGAAGACATTCTAGAAGCGCCCGTTGTCCGCCAGCTTATCACCATGAGCCGACTGGTCGTAGCGCTACATGAACGTAATTTCAAACTCGCCGACAGCTATTGGCCAGAAGTACTCAGCTACGACTTTTGGAACTTCCCAGTAAGCAATATCTGGCAGCTATCATGGCAGGCAAGTGACGCTCGTAAGCCTTGGATCGAGCTCCTACTTGCAAATGAGCAGTTTCGTACGGTGGCACTCTTATTCTTAAGTCTTGCAGGCAAAGTCGAGACTGAGCCTTTCGAAGTGCTATTAGACCAACTCATTGGAACTGAAAGCGTACAGACCAACGAACCCGATTTCCCCGAGGTACATTCCGCCCTGCGCGAACGGCTCTTGCAAGGGGACAGCGCAGAGCTATATCAAACTATCACCGAGCTGACCGTGCTACGGTCAAAGCTACGCGAACACCAGCTGCAGAGCGGTAAGACATTATTACTCAAAGATCTCTTAAGTTACGTTGGTGAATATGAAGCAGCTGGCGAGCAGATGCTCAACACCAGTCCATACAGTGAGGCTGCAGATGCAGTGCAACTCATGACTGTATTTAAGGCTAAGGGCCTGGAGTTCTCACACGTATTCTTACTCTGTTGTCAGGACGATGTCTGGGGCGGGGGAGCCCGCGGTAATGGCAATAAGTTAACACTACCCGCTAACCTAGCGCCCATTCGTCATGCCGGTGCCACCGAGGACGAACGCCTGCGTATTTTCTTCGTGGCAATCACACGAGCAAAGTATGGCCTGTACTTAAGCAGTCATGCGGCAACATACGCCGGTAAGCATCCACCTCGGCTCAAATATTTAGCAGAATCTGAGCAATCAGACGGCGAAGTCCGCAGCGAAGTATTGCCAGCCACGTGTAATACGCTACAACGAGATACGGCCATCGTACCGCCGTTAGAAAGCTTGGAAATAAACTGGCGCACACCACACATCTCGCTCAAACCTGAGCTTCAAGATTTACTCGCCGAGCGATTACAAAGCTATCGTCTCAGCCCAACGCACCTCACGAAATTCTTAGATTTAGAGCATGGTGGTCCTCAAGCCTTCCTGCTCGACACATTACTACGTTTTCCAAGTGCTCCGAACGTACACATTGCATTCGGTAATGCTATGCATGAAACCTTGGAATGGCTACAAATTGAGCTCAATCAAAACGGTGTACTACCAAGTCTTGAGCAGGCCAGTGCGTATCTACAAAAACGGCTCGAACAACAAGTGCTCACTGCCGAGCAGCTTGTTATTGAACACGCCCGGGGTGTCAGTAGCCTGCAGACCTATCTAAACGACCCTAGTACGCGTTTTACCGCTGGTAACCGCCCCGAGTATAACTTTAGGAACGAGGGCGTTTTACTGGACGGAGCACTCCTCTCAGGAAAGATAGACTTGCTCGAAATAGACCATGAACGCAAAACAATTACGGTCATAGATTACAAGACCGGTAGCCTGGGTAATAATCCTGCAAAACGTCATCGCTACGAAATGCAGCTCTATTGTTACAAACTATTACTCCAGGGTTCGCATACGTTCAAAGACTACCAGGTAGAGCAGGGCTGCTTAGTCTTCGTCGAGCCTGACGCTAACGGAAAGGTCGTACGACACACAGTCACGTTCAGGGAAGATGAACTCATACGCGTTCGTAGTCTAGCTATAGCACTCTGGAAACGTATCCAAAACCTCGACTTACCCGACATTGCTGAATACCCAACCACTCTAGCCGGCATGAAGCAGTTCGAAGATGATCTAATTGCAACATCCGAAGAGACGATCACACCATCTCAACCCGAACAGGCAACCTTACTGTAAAACAGAGAATACGACCATAAGAAAAACCACCGGAATTCCGGTGGTTTTTTCTTTCCCTGCAGCTACGTATTAAGCAGCGTTCGGGTTGCGGCGCTTAGAAGAAGACTTCTTAGAAGAGCTCTTCTTAGCTGATGATTTTTTAGCAGTGCTGCTAGTCTTAGCTGCAACTTCAGCGTCAGCTTCGACTTCTGCTTTTACTTCAGACTGAGTAAGTGTTGCGTTAAGAGCACTTGTCTTAGCGCGCTCAGAGCGTGACTCAGCAACTTCAGCGAGTTCAGTTTCTACAAACAACAAGTTGTAGAGGTTGAAACCAACGATTGCGCCCAAGACTGGACCAAGTACGTAGGTTCCCCAGCCCCATTGGTGTAGGCCAAGAGCTACTGCTGGGTTTAGAACACCGGCAGAACCAAGTGAAGCAACGAGTGAACCAACAGTTAGACCACCACCAATCGCGACAGCCTTGCTAAACAAGTTGAAGCGCTGGTAGACAGCTGCAGCCCAAACGAAGGCGAATACAAACGTACCAGTTGCTTCTGCAACGAGGATACGTGCACTGTAAGTACCGGTGTTGTGAACGCCACTTACCTTGGTTAGGTAGACGAACAATTCCCATGCTACTGCACCACCTAGCAGCTGAACTGCCAAATAGCTAAGTGCTTGCATGGTGCGAAGCTTACGAACAGTCCAAAGACCAATCGTCATAGCTGGGTTGAACACCGCGCCAGAAATGCCTGCGAGTGCCAATGTCATCAACGCTACCATCAAACCGGCAGCCGTTGCGATAAAGTAGCCTAGTGAGAGTTGTGAGTGACTGATAGCCAAGACGATAAGCGTCAGGGACGTCGTACCCAAAAACTCACCCACGAGCATCGCGAGCTTATTTTTACGAAACATAGTATATTACCTCCACTTTCTTTGTGATATTTAAAGCGTACCGTGCGCTTGACGATTTGTAAAGAGTAAGCTCTTTAGACTAACAGCGCTGGAGTGATTTCGCGGGCAGAAGTACAGCAGGCTTCCAGCTTAAGAAGATTTGTAGGCTATTTCGTGATAGCTCGCCTTATGCGGTCCAAAGAAGGCTTTTGTGTACAAACGCATAATGCTTACTCCTACTAACAGATAGGAAAGACAGAAGAGTACTATCTGAAAAGCATGACTTCTTGGAATTGAACTTAGGAGGATGTCCTGCGCTAAAAAGGAAGAGCTAATAGGGAACGCCATAAACAGAAGAGATACAAAGAAGAAAACATGACCCAGTTTTTTGAACGTATATATAGCACCGTGGTATTCCCGCAATACAGTTGACTCACCGCCTGCCTCCAAGCGCCAAAGGCAAACATGGCCAACTATGAACGCCACTGCAACCCCAGCACCGTACATACTGAGATACTTCCAGCCGCTTCCAGTAGACGCTAGAGCTAGAAAAAGCGCTCCAAACAAATGTCCTAGCATTATAAGATTCCAGCAGATCCTAGCAGAGTTTTTCGTCGCATATGCTCGGATATAAAAGAGAATACTTATAATGGCAGCAACCGTGGAGATAGTCAGCTTAGAGTCGACAGATAAGGTTGCAAGAGCAGCAACTCCTACAGTAGCCAAAAAGAACAGCAGGGAGGCTATTTGAACAAGAGAGCCATCCAAGAAAGCACACACTCGCCCGATAAACTTGAGTGGCCTCCATAGGTAATGACTTACTGCCGTATTCATGTTCCACTCCTCAACGCCCAGGATATAGAACGTAGCACGAAGCTTCCCTAGCAGCGTATTAGTAATTCTTTTGGGAGGCGGTACAAAATAGAAAAATTGATCATGCACAAGGTAGCCTACAACTGATGGGGAAATAAGTAGCTGATACGTTCTTAGTGATGCGTTACTTACAAAGTGAAGAAGCGCCAGCCACTGAAGTCCAACAGCGACTTCGATAAACATTATGCCAATCTGAGTAATAGATGCATACGCAATCTGTACCTTAATAGACGATTGCACTCGAGTAATAGATGAGGCAACGACCGCAGTAACAAGCCCTACGATACCGATAGCAATCCGGAGCCAAACACTACCGTGCCACAGTGGGTATGTCCTAAGCAGCAGGAACAAGCCCATGTGCACGGATAGGGCACCGTAAAATATCGCACTAGATGTAGTCGGACCTTCCATAGCACGTGGCAACCAGTACGAGAACGGAAATTGTGCAGACTTAATTAAGGCAGTTATGAATAGGAAAAGACCAAGTAGGGCAAGCTGGCTTCCATGTCCTGCAGCTAGACTTGAAAACTCAGAGAAGTTTACGCTTCTCTCAAAGATATGGTGTGCATACCAAATGGCGACCAGCAAGAAGGCGTCGGCAATGCGATATACTGAAAAAACTTTCAATGCGTTTCTTGCTGGTAGATATCGATCCCTATAAAAAGCAATGAGCAATACGGAGCTTATTCCGATAAATTCCCAGCCCAGCAACAGCACTTCAAAATTACCCGCCAAAATTATCAGTGACAATCCAATAAAGAATAGGAGAACTGTGTAGTAGAATCTTTTAAACCCTTGTTCGCGGTGCATGTAGAATCTACTAAAAATAAAGACAAGGGTCGTCATAATCGTAGCCATCCCCAAAAATATCACTGAAAGCCTGTCAAAATAGAAATCAAGAGCGAAGGTATAATGACGACTCGTATATAAGGTGCCGATACTCGTAGCTACGGGAGAAGCACCAGAATTAAGCCACTGATACAGAAGGGTGGAAAATACCACAAGCTCCGAAAGTATTGCGGCGATAGCTATAAAAAATATGGTACGCTCCCATTTCTTAGGAGTAAGAATGCAGCCTATAAAGCCGATGATTGGGATGAGTACTAATGCAGTGAGAAGTTGTGTTAACATATGGGCCATCTATTATTTAATAATGTGCACAGGTAGGTTTTCCTGCGTAGCGTCTAGGATATGATTTGTCTTCATCTTAGGAGTTGTCTCAAACATGTGAGAGAGATCATGCACAGTAGGCAGCTCTTTAGTGAGCGGGGTATACGGTACAAATTCTCCTTCTTTGAATTCATACAACCTTTTTTCTTTCGGATGAAGGGCAACTAAATGAATCCACTCATTAGCAAACCATTCATACAGAGCAGGGTTTGATTGGATGACCCCCTTAACTACCTCAGGGTAATGCTCAACAATCATAAGAAGTCGTACGGGATCGTGTACTTCAATCATTTGTAGAGGGAGTCCGGAACGAAGGTCGCCATCGCTACTATTCGCAACTCCCACCAGTCCCATGACATTGTGAGGTAGCTTTGTACCGGCGCCCAACTTATAGTTGTCCATTCGAGAAAAGAAGTACTCCAAATTTATACCCCCACAAACAACACCAAGCGGTGTGAGCACGTTGAGTAGCAGCTTACCTTCTGGGTCACTCGTATAATCATACGAGTTCAAAAATGCCCTTCGATCAAGAAACAGATGCTTCGTGAGATTCCTTCTACCCACAACGCATAATGCGTTAGTGCCATGACCTAGTTCAGGTCTAGGCTCATAATATGAAACTGAGCGTTTCTTTATGTCGTTCCGTATTTTCTTAATATGCTGTTTTGTGTCGATAGACATAAATCTACGTGATCGCTCTTTTGCATCCAAATCAAGAGCGTCTTCAAATAGTTGCTTGTTTTTGTTGTGTAACCGACTGTTCTTAGTCGTCAGATTACCTTCGTCATAAAATTTAACCTCGTCAGCGGCGGTGTCATGCATACCTCCCAAGAACTGCGTGGTTTCGGGTATGGATAGCCCGCGTTCTTTAAGTAATTTTCGTACTGGCTGGTAGTTTGCCATATACGCAAAGACCCGTGCATTAACCAGACCTGGCCTTCCACTACACGCACCACAATCATGCGCACCGTGATGAGGGTTATTGGCACTGCTCGATCCGTGACCTATGACATACACGAGTTGAGAGAAGTTCTTGGTCAGACCAATACACCGAAGCATTTTTTCAACACGATCTGTCATTTCTTCCGTATTAAAGCCTATTTGCAAACCCTTTTCCTGGTCATGCTCTCCAGAATATACGATAGTTAAATCGGCGTTTGGATCCATATGTGCAAATGCATCGGCGATCGCGGGGCTCATAGCAGGGTTTATAAGATTAGCGATAAGCTTACCCAGTGCTGGAATTCCTAATAAATACGAGAAGAAGAACCCTCTAACTAGCTTGTGAGATTGTTTGCTATACATGATCTCTTTTTCATGTACATGCGAACCGTCCTTTGGTATCTCTTTAATAAGGTACTTAGGGGTAACTGGCGCAGGGCAGAGCTTGTCATAAAATTTTGCGTTAGCTGGTTCGAAATAAAACTCAACTCCGAAGAATCCCGGCGCACCAAATGTTTCGGAATGACTATCCAATCTTTCCACGTATGTTCTTAGAGAATATTCTCGTTCGTCGATGCAAAAGATAGATTGGAAGCTCTTTGGAGATATCTTTTCAGCGGTTGAGTTGGTCGGCAGTGTCTGGGTCAATCCAGAAAGCACCGTATCGTAATAGCTCCACTCAAACGCATCTTGCCATATTCGAATAACTTCTTGCAGCTCGGTAGACGGTTCTTTTGCGAATATATCTACTGGCGGCTGCGTAATGCTCTTTCCTAGCGGTTTCCATTCGTCGCCCAGGTGACTTGCTAACGCATCAATCTCGAGTAGAAGCTCAAGGATTATCATATCCTCCAAAGAGATTTTCTTTGGATATAAAAGCGATTCAGGTTTATCCTCAACAGCTGAGACAATACCTGACCACCCTCGATGCCCAAACTGTTGGTCATAGATATATTGTTCGTAGTACTCTTCTTTTCCTTTGCCTACCAATATTTCTAGCAGATTGGTTATAGTACAGGACTTGTCATGCAGAAGGTTGCGCGCCTTTTTTGTTTTGAAAAAGCTCACTAAACTGCGGTCTTCTAGATGGCGTACTGCATTGAGGAGACCTTCATCTTCAAACGGAAAAGGTGAGATAGCAATACCCTGATCGATATAGCTACAGACGATACGAAATAGGAGTGGTTGTACTGCATTATCTAAATCAATGGGATACAGTTGCTTCCACTCATTTCTCAGCTTGCCAACACGTTGCTCGGTAGTGGGGCCATACTCTTTGTCGAGGGCTCTCGCATACCACTCCTCAAAGTCTTCACTCCCTTTTCTTTCCTTTATTGTCCGCGCCAAGATTTCTGGGGTTATCCGTTTAATCGCGTAGAGGTCTCTGTATTCAGTGAGCGAAAACGTAGTTTGGAATCCAAAAATCGCCGATGCTTTGTTGATCGCATCATAAAATTTCATATCCTGAAATGCGTGCAGGGTATTGTGATGCACGAAGTCTTTAAGTGGACCCTGAGTAGGTAAGTAGTGCTTTAGCACTTCTAAAAGGTTCGTTTCATCGAAACGATGGTTATTCTTTTGGGGCATAGATTAGATTTATATCCGGTTAAGCGAGTGTACTCTTTAAATGTAATCGACGAAAATAAATATTGCGCAGCGTCATTAGATGATATTCGCTGCGCTTCCCATCGGGTTATACGCACAGTATCATACGCCTTTTTTATTAGTGTAACAAGAGGTGATTTACCTAATCGTACGTGATGAAGTTCACTGCACTTATACAATAAACCGCTTAGAGTACCTACAGGAGAGTTCTCGTTATGTCCAGCGCTGAAAGTATCCAACCATCCGTAGAATCAGAAGAGCCTACTACGGTATTAGATGCTTACGATGCAATCGTAAGCCTCGGAGAAGCTAGTGTTTTAGCCCTAGCTACGCAAATCTGGAATGAGCTACCACCTGAGACTCAACTAGAGATACAGAAAACCGCCTATACAACATATGCGGGTAACATAGCACAGGCTGAGCGATACACTCGACAACTGATGATATTTGCGTATGTAAACCGTGCACCAGGCGAGCCATTTGAGCATCAAGTAGGGCAGGAGGATATATGAATGGTTCAGCAGAAGCTGATCCCCACTCAATCAATCAAGATCCCCATTTTAACCGCCTCGTCGGGCTGAGTAACTTATCTCAGGCGGCACTTAAAAGCGTTATTGAAGCGTTACAGGCCAAGGAGGGAACAGGCCCAGAAGTATTATCAGGTCCGAAAGACGTAAACCCAGAAGAGGTCTTAACTCACTACATTCAGAATCCCGACAACAAGACTACCTAAGCAAAAACCCACCATACAACTGGTGGGTTTTAAACATGACACAATAAAAACTAGCGTTTTTGGTGATGGCGCTTAAGACCAGCAACCTGGAGGCGAACCGCATGACGATCAACAAGCGCTTGAGCGTGCTCAAGGCTAACTTCGTCGGTAGCTTCTGCCTTCATCTGCTCAGCACGCTGCATTGCAGCTTCAGCCTCAGCTATGTTGATGTCAGCAGCATTATCCGCATCATCAACGAGCACACGCAACTTATTGTCACGTACTTCAATCACACCGCCACTGATCGCAAAGAGTTCTCGTGCGTTGTCAGCTTCTTTCGGGTCACGGCGAACTGCAATCACACCGGTAGTGGCAACGCTCACTAAAGGCATGTGGTCTTGCAGTACACCGATCTCACCCTCAAGCGTCGGCAATGTAATTTCATAGGCATCACCGTCAAACTTAGTGCCGGTCAACGCCACTAGTTGAAAGTGAATCATTAGGCTTTAACCGCCTTAGCAGCTTTAACGACATCTTCGATACCGCCCTTAAGGTTAAAGGCAGTTTCTGGCTTGTCGTCGTGCTTACCGTCCAAGATTTCCTTGAAGCCCTTGATGGTGTCAGTTAGTTTTACGTACTGACCAGGGTTGTTAGTAAACTGTTCCGCAACGTAGAATGGCTGGCTAAAGAAGCGCTGGATACGGCGGGCACGGCCCACGAGCTGCTTGTCTTCTTCGCTTAGTTCTTCCATACCAAGGATGGCAATAATGTCCTGTAAGTCCTTGTAGCGCTGCAAAACACGCTGTACTTCACGGGCAACTTGGTAGTGTTCTTCGCCAACGATCTCTGGATCCAAAATAGTTGAACTTGAGTCCAATGGATCTACCGCAGGGTAAATACCAATTTCAGTCAAAGCACGGTTCAAGGTAATAGTACTGTCCAAGTGAGCAAAGGTTGTTGCAGGCGCTGGGTCAGTAAGGTCATCGGCTGGGACGTATACGGCCTGTACAGAGGTAATCGAACCTTCGCGGGTAGAAGTAATACGTTCCTGGAGCTGACCCATTTCCTCAGCTAGGTTAGGCTGGTAACCCACAGCAGAAGGCAAGCGACCAAGTAGGGCAGATACTTCGGCACCAGCCTGAGTGTAGCGGAAGATGTTGTCAACGAAGAGCAAGACATCTTTACCTGAGTCACGGAAACCTTCAGCGATAGTAAGACCTGAAAGAGCAACGCGAAGACGAGCACCTGGGGGTTCGTTCATCTGGCCGAACACCAAACTAGTCTTCTCAATAACGCCTGACTCTTCCATTTCGTAGTAGAGGTCGTTACCTTCACGAGTACGTTCACCGACACCAGCAAATACTGAGTAGCCAGAGTGGAATTTAGCGATGTTGTTGATCAATTCTTGGATTAAAACAGTCTTACCAACACCGGCACCACCGAACAAACCAGCCTTACCACCCTTAGTCATTGGACAGATAAGGTCGATGACCTTAATACCTGTTTCAAGGATTTCGATTGAACCAGCCTGGTCGACTAGTGGCGGTGGTGTACGGTGAATAGGTGCGGTATCTTTGAATGTACCACCCTTGCCGTCGATTGGCTCACCAGTTACGTTGAACATGCGGCCCAAAGTACTTTCGCCGATTGGCACGCTAATTGGTGCGCCAGTATCACTTACGACTGCGCCACGGGCTAGGCCATCGGTTGAACCGAGTGAGATAGCACGTACACTTGATTCACTCAGGTGCTGCGCAACTTCAAGCGTCAGCTCGTTTTCGCCGTTCTGAACTTTTAGTGCGTTATAAATTGCAGGCAAGTGGTCGGTCGAAAATTCAATATCGATCACCACGCCCACAACCTGGGTAACTTTACCCGTCTTGGTTGTTTCTTTCGTTGCTGTTGCCATTATTGCTCTCCTACTTGTTGTCTTGTAACTTCTGCTTGTCTTACTACTGGTTCGGTCGGTCTTAGTTGCACTGCCACTCGTTCGTAATAGTCCGGGAAGCGGCCATGCCTAACCTCGAATCCCTCTCCCGTCACTAGTCTGCCGATGGCCGCCTGAGCTACGAGCTCACAAACTTTAGCTAGTGTAGGGTCGCCATCCACCCCCAATTGTTTCAGCACTTCGTTTGTGGTCTCTGCCACAAGTCCGCGTGAAGATGTTGCAAATGCATGACCTTGAGGGTCAGTTTCGTATGTCGAAACATCAACTTGCTGGCCTACCACCACAGTCTCAATGTGCTCCAAATTACGGCCATGTATTTCAGGTACTCGTTCTCCGGAGAAATTAGCCATTTAACGCCTCCGCACCACCGGTAATTTCAGCCAACTCCTGAGTAATTGCACCCTGGCGAGCGGTGTTGAGCTCTAGTGTGTAATCATCAATCAGATCCTTAGCGTTGTCGGTAGCGTTCTTCATGGCGATCATACGCATGGCATGCTCGCTGGCTAGTGATTCTAGAACTGCCTGCCATAATTGCGCTTCGATCAAACGAGTAGCAACCTGGTCAATCACCGTTTCAACATCAGGCTCAAAGTTCGTGATAGCCACGGCTCCTGCTTCTGCCGCTTGAGGCTGAGCAGGTAACAGCTGCTGAGATTCAGCTTGCTGCGAAACCGTAGACTTAAAGCGTGTGTACAGAAGGCAAACTTCATCAGCCGCTTCAGTCTTATATTCTTCAATGATCGTATTAAGTAATGGACGAACATCATTTGCCGTTGGCTGGTCGCCATAAGCAGAGTATACGGCCACCAGCTCGACGCCATGTAAACGACGGACAAACTGACCGCCCTTGTTACCAATCACGATGGCTCGGGTTTTAATACCGGCTTTTTCATCAGCCTGAGCGCTCATAGTAAAGCGCTTCAGTATATTGGCGTTATACGCACCGGCTAGGCCGCTATTACTCGTGATGATCACATACAAACGTGATTTTACTGGTCGCTTAGCGAACATAGGTTCACGTTCAACTTCAGAGACACCGCCTAAGCGTGCGAGCAATTCGTTCGCTAGATCGGCATACGCCCGGCTAGCCGTAGCATACTCCTGAGCACGACGAAGTTTGCTTGCGCTAACAAGCTGCATAGCCTTGGTGATCTGGCGTGTGCCCTTAATTGAGCTAATCCGTCGCTTTAAAACAATTGTACTTGCCATATTATTGGTTTCCCTCCGTTGGTGGCATCTGAATTTCAGGAGCAACAATCCCCAGCAGCGCTTCACCATACATAGCAAGCACACCACGACGCGGGTCATTCTCTTCCATTCGACGGGCAGTTTGGAGCACGTGCTCGAGAGTACCGGCCCGCATATCCAGGTCCGATGAAAAAACACAGCCAGCAACGGCGTTAGCAACTCGCTTATCCAGGTCGCGCTGCGCATTTTCTCTAGTTGAGCCTAATAGAGGCTG
>CAZBLZ010000011.1:0-12563 GCA_964493045.1 uncultured Candidatus Saccharibacteria bacterium | reverse complement strand
GCACCATTAGTTGCAGCGTATAGGATGCTGTACATTTCCCAGATTGCATATGGCTTAAACTGAGGCTGCTTAAGCAGTTCAGTCAAACGCTGACCGCGTTCAATAGTGTGACGAGTTTCAGCGTCAAGGTCAGTACTAAACTGACTAAAGGCCGCAAGTTCACGGAATTGAGCCAAAGATAGCTTCAAACCACCGCCCACAGACTTAATGGCCTTAGTCTGAGCATCACCACCCACACGAGAAACTGAAAGACCGACAGAGATAGCTGGACGAATACCCTGGTAGAACAAACTTGTTTCCAAGAAGATCTGACCATCGGTAATAGAGATCACGTTAGTTGGAATGTACGCACTAATGTCACCAGCCTGGGTTTCAATGATTGGCAGGGCAGTTAATGAACCTGCACCAAGGTCGTCACTCAACTTAGCAGCACGCTCAAGTAAGCGTGAGTGTAGGTAGAAAACGTCACCAGGGTAAGCTTCACGGCCTGGTGGGCGGCGCAGCAATAGTGACATCTGGCGATACGCCTGCGCGTGCTTTGTCAGGTCATCATAGATGATCAACGCGTGCTGTTTGTTGTCACGGAAGTATTCACCCATTGCAGCACCAGCATATGGGGCCAAGTACAACATGGCTGCTGGATCAGATGGAGAGGTAGCAACGATAATCGTCTGGTCCATCACACCTTCGCGCTTCAAGCGTTCCTGCAATGCAGCAACCTTAGAGAGCTTCTGTCCGATAGCAACGTAGACGTTAATAACGCCGGTCTTCTGACGAGCCTGGTTCACCATGGTGTCAACTGCGATTGCAGTCTTACCAGTTTGGCGGTCACCAATGATAAGCTCACGCTGACCACGACCAATTGGCACCATGGCATCAATAGCGACTAGACCAGTCATGAGTGGTTCGTGCACGTGTTTACGAGCAAGTACGCCAGGAGCAGTGCGCTCAACAGGACTCATTTGCTTGGTGTTTAGTGGTTCACCGCCATCAATTGGGTTACCTAGTGGGTCGACTACACGACCAACGAGTTCTGGGCCAACTGGTACTTCTAGTACGCGTCCGGTTAGGCGAACGGTAGCACCAGCTTTTACGTTGGTGGTATCGCCCAAAATTACGGCACCAATTTCATCTTCTGCTAGGTTGAAGGCAAAAGCTGTGACGTTCTGACCGTCCAAGCCTTCGATTTCCAAAGTTTCGTTGTAACCGGCAGCACTCAGACCATAGATCCAAGCAATACCATCACCAACGCGAGTTACCACGCCAACGTTTTCGATTTCGGGGCGGGTTTTAAGCTCAGCAATGGCTGCGCGGATGTCCGCCGACAATTCTGTTATTGATAATTCAGCCATATTATTCCTTTCCGGCTCCCGTTAACTGTTTGAATTTATTAAGTTTCGCCTCTACGCTCAAGTCCAGCCGCTGATCAGCCAAGCTAATCTGTACACCACCGATAATAGATGGATCCGCTACTTCAGTGACAACAATTTTCTCAGCTTTAGGGTAGAGTACACGGATACGCTCAGCAATGTCGTCCTTAGTAGTCTGAGATAGTGGGTGAGCACTTCGGGCTAGTACTTCTACATACCCATGTAAAGCCCAATCAGCTTGAATGTCGCGGAGCAGTGAGTCAAGCTCACCAACCCGACCTTCAAGAAGTAGCATCGCAGCAATTTGCTGAACGTATTCCTTGGAGATCCCATCGTGATACGTATGGGCGGCTATGGTGCTAGCTATATCGGATCGAGGCGTCTTCATAAATTGTTTTAAGCCTTTTGACCTTTCAGTGCGCGGTCGATTAACTGTGCGTCCTTCTTAGCGTCAACTTTTTCACCAATGATAGCTTCGGTAGCGTCGCTAATCAGACCAACCAACTCACCTTCGAGTGACTTGCGTGCACGCTGCGTTTCGCTAGCTATCTTCGCATCAGCATCCTTTAGAATGCCTTCTGCCTTCTGACGAGCCTTGTCTTCAGCTTCGCGGACTGTCTGCTTTGAAGTCTCTTCTGCGCTGGCGATAATCTCGTCAGCTTCGGCACGTGCTTCTTGCAGTTTAGTGGCAATTTCAGCTTCAACGTTGGCTTGGTCTTTTTTCATCTGTTCACCAAGAGAAACACCTTGTTCAATCAGATCACGGCGTTCTTGGAGTACTTTGAGAATCGGCTTAAACGCATAGCGTCGTAGCACGAGGTAAGCCAGCACAAAAGTAATGAGCTGGATAACAAGCGCTTTGCCGTCAACACCAAGAGCACCAATACCGCTCGAGCTGTCGCTTCCAAATTGTGTTAAGTTCGTAATCATAGGGTAAATCTAAAAGTGCCTTATTTTACGATGAAGGTTGAAGCAAATGCTAGCAAACCAAAGAGCTCAACAATAGCCACGAAGACTAGAGCCTGACCAAAGAACTTAGCAGCTTCTGGGTTACGGCCTACAGCCTTCAAGTAGTTACCACCGATAAGGCCAATGCCGATTGCTGGGCCAATAAAGCCAAGACCGACCATCAGGCCCTTACCAATAACAGCGGTGTTAATTGCGTCTGCGAAAGTTACCATTTTATATTCTCCTTAAAAATTCGTTAATCATTATTTGAAGGGCGTTTCCACCTACCTGTCCACTCATGCGGTGCTGCCTTTCGACATGCCTATTGTTTCAGGAGTGGGGTCAGGGGTCAAGGAACCAGCTTCTGGCGGCTCGGTATGATTAGCATGCTCAGTCGCATGATTTACAGCAATTGCCAGATACATAACACTTAGAACCGTAAAGATATAAGCCTGTAAAGCGCCAATGAATAGCTCGATAAGCGTAAAGGGCAGGGCGGTAATAGGAGCGGCTACATGGCCCAGGTAACTAAACACAGCGATCACGATCTCGCCGATAGTCACGTTCAAGAAAAGACGAAGACTAAGGCTGAATACGCGAGTAAGGTCGGTGAACATCTCTAAGATACCAATAGTAAAGTAGAGCGGGTGCAGTGGGTTACCTACAAAGAAGTGACGGATGTATTTACGGACACCGCCCGATTCACGGATAGATGCAGCATACACAACCAGCATTGTCACAATACCCATGGCAAATGTTGCATTCAAGTCTGCCGTAAATGGACGGAGTAGTGGGTTATCGCCACGAGTGAAAGCTTCGCCAACACCAGGAATTAGTCCAAACCAGTTGTTTAGCAAGATAAAGAAGAAGAGCGTTACAAAGAACGGTACATACTTACGACCAACAGATTTCTCGTCGAAAGCACCTTCAACCAAATTGGTGATAAAGTCTGCGCCAGCTTCGACTAGTTGCATCACACCGCCCTTAGGTTTAACCGTGACTTTACGGGCAACTAGGATCAAAAGTGCAGAAATGAGGACGGCTGCAATCCAGCCATACAAAACAGAGTTAGTAACAGGGAAGCTGCCAATGTGAAACAGCTTAGCCGGTGCAACATGGATGGCAGGGCCATCGTCGGCGAAATGAGTAAGAGCAAGCCCTAACATGTTATTTTGGTTCCTTTGTATCAATTTGCATATACGTGTTGAGTTCTTTGAGGGTTAGTTTAACTACGGTGACCATACCCACGAGTGAGAGTACCATGCCGGCGACTGTACACCAAGGGGAGATGTCAAAATGACCGTCCGCCCAATGTCCCGCAAGCACTGGAGCAACTACTACAATAAGCAGCTGCCAACTCATGTTAAGAGCTAAAACCGCAACCGCCGAAGCTTTGCTGCTTGATATGGCGGAAGTAGTGGGAGCTTTGTGTCCCTTATCACTTAGATGTACAGGCGTAGGTGACGTCGTCATTACTGAAGAACAGTATATCATCTCTGTTGGCGTGCTCGCAACCACGTGCTATACTATGTATAGTAAAAAAGGAACTTCATATGTCTCAAACTGCTCCACAAGTCACGATATATAGCGCTACCTGGTGTGCATTTTGCCATGCCGCTAAAGATTATTTAGACAAGAAAGGTGTTGCATACACCGACAAAGACGTCGATAGCGACCGCGCCATAGCCGAAGAAGCTATGAAGGTTAGCGGCCAGACTGGCATTCCCGTATTGAACATCAACGGGGAAATCATCATCGGCTTCGATCGCCCTCGCATTGACGCTGCGCTTGCAAACCCAATGTAAATAGTTCATTCGAGTGACATTTCACACATACAACAAAGTCCTAGCTGCTTATGATGCAAATAGGACTTTTTTGTTATCTAACCAGTGGAGGGATGCCTATGACTACGTTAGAAGAAGAGCCACCAATGGGAGACCGACTAGAAACCCGATTGCCCGAGCGTGTGGTAGCTGAACAGAGCACTCGCTTGCTTGGCGGCGTAGCCCTAGAAGGTAGGCCACAAGATTTATGTGACAGTGTACTTCACATGGCAGTCGAGACTAATGTACAGACACCAGAAGACTTCAACTCTCTGCTACACACCGTTCTCCTCGGCAAGGTACGAAGTACAAATGACAGACATCCTGGAGTAACTAGAGACACAGGCATCGTGAAACCAGAGCGCGTTCAAAATGCCTTGACCGACTATTACACAGTATTCCCAGAAGCGCTTACTCCCGGAGAAACTAATGAACCTAGTAAAATCCGCCAACAACACCTGGCCACATATCTGAGGATTGCCGAAATTCATCGACGGTCCCACCCCGAAATTGACCTGTTATTTAGACTCGAGGCCGATCTCCGTGACCGTGCTGGAAACTCCGTTGCTAACGCCGTACTGGAGCTTGGAGCCGCCTACGGCTGGGCGACCTGTCCTAATTATGCCGAGATAGGCATTGACCTATACCGTATTACAGGAAAAAGTCAGCTACGCGCAAACAAGCGACCACAACAACGACACTAGGTTATACTAAGTCGCATATGGCGTTTGAGGATTTCGACACAAAACAATCCGTAGTGGTAGTGTATACCGGCGAAGGCAAAGGCAAGACTAGTGCCGGCGTCGGCCTCATGGTACGCGCCCTCGGCAACCGCTGGAACGTAGCTTTTATTCAGTTCATCAAGTACTGGGGTGTGGGGGAACACGTATTCATTCGTGACATCATGCCTGTTTTTGGTGATCAATTACTCTTTTATAAGGGCGGCAAAGGCTTCTACAATGCCGGCGATATTTCCGAAACTAACGTAAGCGAAGAACAGCACCAGAAAGCAGCACTAGAAACATATGAGAAGGCTCTAGAGTGTGCTACAAGTGGTAAATTCCAGCTTGTCATCTGTGATGAGATTAACAATGCCGTCCACGACGGATTACTCACCCAAGAACAGCTAGACGGTCTGATCTCAAGTCGTGCACCAGGCACTAGCCTCTGTCTAACCGGTCGTGATTTCCCCGAAGGCCTGCTAGATAAAGTAGATATCGCCACCAACATGACCAAGATTAAACATCACTTTGATGACAAATTCTTAGCCAACAAGGGCATTGATTTCTAGTACACCTCTGTTTGTAGTATTGCAAATTAGAGGATTTTGTGGTGTTATCATATAGACTATTCTCCACGAGAGAGTACGTCGTACATCGTGTACGGTAGACATCCTGTCTTATCGGCACACCAGACAGAACGGAGAACCGCCATGACCGACTCCACGCCGCAGAAAGCCCATGCAAGTTGCATCGGACACGTACAACTTGGGCTCGTCGGCAGAACAATTGAAAGCCAGCTGCTGGTGACGCATGCGCGTCTTACCCTTCCTAAGAACACGGGCTGGGACTTCTCTAACGGGGAGTACGACTCCGAAAAGGAGCTGACAGTAAGGCAGATCACCGACAATACCTACCTGACCCTCGGCCAAGAGGACGGTCGCCGTGAGGCGCACATCATGCTCACCCGGAGGGCCCACCCTTACGACACACAGGAAGATTGGTTCATACGCAACCTGGTCATAGACTTCATCACCGAGGAACGGATGTTCATTGACGCCGCCGTTGAGTGCCTGGACTTTCAGGGAGACGAGGAAGAGCCGGCCACCGCGAAGAGTTGCTGCTACACCCAGAACTTCGGCGAGCTCCTCGTGTTCCTGGGGTCGACCATCCACGGCCAGAACCTGAGAGAAAAGTCTCCGTACCGGGCACTACCGCGCGCGTACTTCATGCTCGGAGAGCCCCGCAGCTGAAGTGGTGGAGTAAGGACTGACGGGTAGTCGTGACGCTGAGCGGCGAGAGAGGGTGGCACCTGCCATCCGCCGCATGGCTTCCGCCGTGCACTCTCGCCGCTCCCGCGCATTTTCCGTTCTGTCACTTCACCCTAGATACATGAGACAAGTACATCGACAATTACGCCAACAGATGCTATCGTAGCTTTCGTATTATGCTACCTACTCACAACTTTCATGAGCTCACCAGCTTTATCAACCCTAATGCCACCAGTGCAGCAAACCAGGAAATTTCTCCTGGATTCAAGCAGGCAGAGTTACTTCAGAATGCCTTTGACATACCTGAACTACGCACCGTTACCGATTTACCCCGGCCTGCACACATCCAAGAGATACACAGGGAAGGTGCCGTTATGGTACACAGCCACAGTGGCGACGGGGGTGTACGCCGAGTTGTTGGGGCAATTATCGGGCATGTGGACGGCGACCCTGAAGCTACCGCTCAAAACTACAGTCTCCACGCAGAATTAGCCCCCCATATCACCTACGTTCCTGAAGCAGGCGGCAATGGCAATAATTATCAAATATCAGCGCTCGGTCTCTATGCTAAACGGCCAGCTGAACTGGCAGGCAATCCACGAGCACGTATCGGGCTAGGCTACCCTCTGATTTTTAGTATTCTTGAAGGTAACGAGATCAAAGAAACTGGCGTAGTAACAAGTGGTGCCGGCTTTGGTGGCGCACGCATTGCAGCCGACAGGTTACATTATGCAAAACCTTGGCTCGACAAGCTGCATTCTGCAGTTCGTCAAGGACCCGAAGGCATTATTGCATTTCGCGGGCTATTGTCAGCTCCAGCATTTTCACTGAGGGCAACACTCCACTCTAGGGAAGGCGGGCATACAGAAGAGGCTTCCGACGTTATCTCAAACATCACTGCGTACGAAATAGTCGATAGCCGAAACTATGCCAAGCAAGGCAAAACAAGCGTTAATATAGACGACTTACGTGTTCAAACGGTAGCTACCCCAAGAGGCATGCGTGGTCTGCAAGCTCTAGCCGTTGCGGGAACGCTCCGCCGCGTCATGTTCAACGCTTTCTCTGATCAGCCAATCGACACCGAAGGCAAGCGTCTCACGCTTTCTAATGTCAGTGATGTCGTTGTACCATTTCATGTCGACGGTGAAAGAAACAATGGAAACAACAGTAGCGAAGGCTATCAGTTACTTCCTGGCCAATCCATACGATTTGAACGCAGTAAAATAGCCGTACCTACACTTATGGCCAGCTAGATCACCCTTATGCTAGGTGCTATACTTGGCTTACCATGGGGCGGAAACTACAGCGGAAACACAAGGTTAGTTTACTATCGTTGTTAGTCGCGCTCGCAATCGTTATCGCTCAGCAGCAAGGTTGGATCGGTTCAGCCGAACAGGGCACTACAACTACGCAGCCAGGCACGTACGCTATCGACCACTTTGTAGATGGAGACACCATCGCCGTAAAAATGGATAACAAAGTAGAAACTATCCGTTTTATCGGCATCGATACGCCAGAAACACACAAGCCCAACACTCCTGTCCAGTGTTATGGTCCAGCGGCGGCTGCGTACACCAAAAGCCAAATCGGCAATGGACAAGTCAAACTAGCCGCAGATAGTCTTGGAGCGAACCGAGATCGTTATGGCAGACTACTGCGATACGTATACCTACCCAATGGCACTAATTTAAACCAACAAATCGTCGCCAATGGTTACGGGTTTTACTACCCATATTTTCCATTCAGTAAATCAGACGAATTTAAAACAGCCGAACAAACGGCCATACAAAACCACAAAGGCTTATGGGGCGCCTGTCATCCTACGCCCAGCGATAAAGATGGATACAAAATGGAAGAGCCCCTTAGTCAACAAACATAGCAGGATTCACTCGGCGCATCGAGGCGCCGAACAGGGCACGCCATGAAAAACGCGCTGTTTGTCGGTCATAGCTATGGTGCAAAAACCAAAGTGGAATATAGAATATAACGACTACCAAAAATGCTGCTGGATACATATGTCGCTGACTCTTCAAACCATGACGCGCATATGTCTGCGGGCTTAATAGCGCATAGCGAGCGAAGTCAAACCAGCCATTCTCAGTTTGCCGGAACCCAATCGTCGCTCGAAGACGTTCGTTGAATCGAACGTTAAAATCTTGCCAGTTCAAGTGAACTGCTAGGTCAAAATCTTCGTGCAAGCCACGCGTAGCGCAGGTGTGCGGTCGTGTTGCCATCCAAGCAGAGCGGCGCAGCGCCATATTTGAGCCTTGTAGTGCAACTTCACGGCCAAGCACCCGTGCAAAATAGCGCCGGAAAGACAGGTCAATTCTGTTGACTAGAGGAGCATGCAAGACATCGTTATACTCAATCCTACCAGTCACTGCATCGAGGGTGTCATCTTCGAAAAGACCTTGCAAGGTAGCGACCCAGTCAGAGGGAATCACCGTATCGGCATCAATCCGTCCTATGACGTCACCACGAGCCGCATTAAAACCAGCATTGCGAGCATGCACTACACCTTGTTTTGATTCATGTAAGAGTTTTACAAATGGGAACTGAGCTGCAATGCGTGCAGTGTTGTCAGTAGAGTTATTATCTACCACGATAACTTCGAAGGGCTGCACTGTTTGTTGATCAATAGATCGCAAACACGCAGCAATGTGGTCAGCTTCGTTGTACACTGGTACTATGATGCTGATACGTAATGTTTTCATAGTTGGTTGATATGCCAAATCACAAACAATTATATACCGTTCGCTTGAGATCAGCTGCAAAAAAGGTCATTACTTGGCCAGTGCGCTACTGGCGTGCAAGCACGTGGCACAAAGTCGTCTCTGTATTTGTTCTCCTATTAGCTCTCTGTTTTGGCACTATGTACGGTATCGCCGTATGGTATCAACACAGTCAAAAGAGTAAACCAACAGTCCTTGGCGTCAGCTTCATAGCCGATTATGCCAGTTACCTTGGACAGGACCCTCACACGGCCTACGATGCCATTCTCAATGACCTACATGTCAAACATCTGCGACTCGTGAGTTACTGGAGCGACATTGAGCCTACAAAGGGTACCTACGACTTTAGTGAGCTCGACTATGAGATGTCTCAAGCGAAGGCACATGGCGCAAAGGTCAGCTTAAGCATAGGACTACGCCAGCCTCGCTGGCCCGAATGTCATGCACCTTCTTGGGTCGATACCACCGCTTCCGAAAAAGTTTGGGAGCCACAACTCGTCCGCTACATGGCTGCCGTTATAAATCGCTACAAAAATAATCCCGCCTTGCAGAGCTATCAGTTGGAAAACGAGTTCTTTAACACTTTCGGCAGCTGCAATAACTCAGACCGCAACCGACTTACAGCCGAACTACACCTTGTAAAATCGCTAGACCCCAAGCACCCGGTTATTATCAGTCGCAGCGATAATTATGCCGGACTATCTCTAAGTGGTCCCATGCCTGACACCGTAGGTATCTCAGTATATCGTCGGGTATGGAATACCTTCTTAGTTCAGCGCTACTTCCAGTATCCATTCCCAAGCTGGTACTACGCATTCTTGGCCGGTGCTCAACAAATAACTACAGGTAAGCCATCCGTCATTCACGAACTACAGACAGAACCGTGGCCACCAAGCGGGCAGGATATACTCAGCACACCGTTAAGCGAGCAGAACAAAACCTTTGACGCCAACCGACTCAAAACCACCACGAAATTCGCTGAGCAAACGGGCATAAAACAAATAGACCTATGGGGCGCAGAATATTGGTACTATCGTATGACCACGCTCCACGACCCATCCGTCTGGAACGCTGCTGAGCAGATCTTCACCTCTAACTAGTAGATTGGGACACCCTTAGGGACTTGCTCTAGGGTTAAGGTTTGTCGCAATTCCGTAAAGCCAGTTTCCGGTACATGCACACGATTATCAGGGAGCCAGAGTGCAAGCGCTGTGCTTAGTGGTTCCGGACCAATCCTCATACCAAACGTAGTGTGTGCATCACTAGTTTCGATATCCCAACCAGGCACTGCACCAACCATGACCGCCTCACCTAACGCCCATGCAACCGCAACTTTTGATTCAATCCCACATTCCGCCAAGCGTCGTCGTTCTTCTCGAACCAGGTCTTCGCCTACCGTAATGATGCCTATTTTTTCCTGAGAGCGAGGCAAGCGACCGCTGTCTCTATCTGCCGCAAACGTATTCCAGCTCAGTATCTCGCTCGCAGGGGTATTTGAGACGCGATATCCTATCAGAACTCCATGGCCGTCTGCGTCACCGACCGTCAATCGACCTAAGAGAGGTATCGCCGCGGCAGCTCGTGAAGCCATTGAAACCCCTTCGGCAACTAGTCTTTCAGAAAATGATAGTTTTGACATAACCATGGTATACCACAAACTACACATACCGTCGATGGACGAACAGGCAGCTTAACAGGTACAATAGAGGGACTATGGCCAAAAAGAAGCCTAACCAGGCTAAGACCATCCAAAACAAACGCGCCCGCTTCGATTACGCACTGGGCGATTCTTTGGTGGTCGGTTTGCAACTAACCGGTGCTGAGGTTAAAAGCCTGCGCATGGGACATGGGAATCTTACCGGTGCTTACGTAACCGTCAAAGATGGTGAGATCTACCTGTTAAACGGCACCATCCACGGCACCAACGGCGTGAGCATAAGTGACACGGAACAAACTCGCACACGCAAGCTCCTTGCTAAGCGCCGCGAAATCGACAGTCTCATTGCCGCTAAGCAACAAGGACGCACGATTGTTCCGCTTGAAATCCTGACCCAGGGTAGGTTTATAAAGATGCGGATTGCAATTGGTACAGGCAAAAAACACTACGACAAACGGGCGACACTCAAGGCTCGCGACGAGAACCGTCAAATCCATCGGGCGCTCAAACCCCGAGTTTAGCTGCGATTTTTGACTCGGCATGTTTGCATTGCGTTCGCCATAGGAACATAATGGCCTTTATCTTATGAGGGGCGAAAAGCAACTTAGGATAGCTATGATGGTGCGCGGATATCTACCATCACCCCGGCCGATCGACATGGTATATGCACCGATCGACCTAGCCATTGGTATTGCCCAAATCATGACTGCAGCAGGGCATCAGATAGACTACTACGCACCGACGGGCGCAGAAATTCCTGGCGTCAACATGGTCACCCGTAATTTACGCCCCCTCGCAACTGACAGCCAGAGCTTCCAGGACCTACTCGCACGCGGCGAACCAACAGGGCACTATCTGCCTGCAATGTGGGACACCTACCTCGCAGAGGAGATGTTCCGCCGAGCACATGCCGGCGAATATGATCTGCTGCATTTCCATCACCCAGAGGTTGCACTGCCTCTAGCGGCCAATTACAACTACAGACACATCCCGGTACTCTACACCCTACACGACCCCATCTACGCGTGGTACAGAGAGATGTTTGAGCTCTACAACTCACCAAACCAGCATTTTGTTTCAATCTCCAACAACCAGCGTCGTGACGCCCCTGACTTGAACTATGCTGCAACCGTCTACGACGGCGTCGATACAGATGACTTTAAATTTTCTGCCAAGCACGAAGACTACCTGCTTTATACAGGTCGGATCGTACCCGAAAAGGGTGTTAAAGAAGCAATACAAGTCGCTCAGGCCACGAACCACCGTCTGCTGATAATTGGACCAGTGCCTCCGTGTCACCAAGGCTATTTCGACCAATATATTAAGCCCCACTTGGACGACCAGATCTTATATCTTGGATTCATCGAGCGTGATAAGATTCTGCCGTACTACCAAAAGGCCAAGGCACTCCTGGTGCCAATTCAGTGGGAAGAGGCCTTTGGACTCACCACAATCGAGGCTATGGCCTGTGGGACACCTGCAATCGCCATCTCACGTGGCTCCATGCCCGAGATTATTCAAGACGGTAAAACTGGCTATCTGGTGAAGAGTATTGGCGAGATGATCGAGGCCGTACATAAAATCAACAAAATCAACCGGCGTGCTTGCCGCGAACATGTCATGGTGCATTTCTCCCTCAAGCAGATGGTAGGGAAGTACGAGGCAACGTATCGTACCATCCTGGAAGCTCGCAGCCCAGCGGCCAAGATCCAGACTGCTCTCACTAAAAACGTCCATAAGGGCATCACTAAGACCAAAAAATCCGTCAACAAACTACGTACCAAGCCAACAAACTCGTAAATCATCAGCACATAAGAGCCCGTATAAGTGGTCACCCTATTTACAGATAGGAAACAAAACGGTAGAATAACATCTGTATTTTCAAATATGCACCTTAACCAGGATTCGTTTTACACGGATCCAAAAAACCAGCAAAAGCCTCACTGGCTTTTGCGAAATAATCCGGCGTAGCTCAGTGGTAGAGCGTTCGGCTGTTAACCGAAATGTCACTGGTTCGAGCCCAGTCGCCGGAGCCAAATGAAA
>CAZBLZ010000010.1:11084-31869 GCA_964493045.1 uncultured Candidatus Saccharibacteria bacterium | reverse complement strand
AAGGTTGTTATTATTTCTGAATTTCCTACTGCTACACATCCTGAATATGAACATGAACAATTAGTCCCCAGGGCTAATACCGAACTTTGGACTTCTATATATGGTGAGCAGGCACACCAATGGCTTGCCGGGCTTCCCTCGCTTGTGGCAGAGTATGCTGAAAAATGGGAACTTACTATTGGCGAGCCGCTCGAAGGCGGTACGGTTTCGGTGGTTATTAGTGCCGAACAAGCTCAAGACCCTGTAGTCCTCAAAATCCATCCGCCTTGGCTGAAGCGACGTTCTAATAGAACCACTTCGGCAGAGACTGAAGCCTCAGCGTATCAGGTCTGGGATGGTGAGGGTACCCCGCGACTCTTGGCTAGCGATGCTCAAGCGCTTCTACTCGAATATATTACGCCCGCTGAGCATTCGCCGAATATGACTGCACAAGATGTTGCAACTCTTGTCACGCAGCTATCGCGACCCCTCGACATGGGTACAGTTAGCCTTCTTGCGCGTGGTATTCCGTTTCTAGATGAAGAGGTCTGGAATCGATACGCGCGTGCTGATGCCAGAAGACCAGAGGAGATATCTACGGTGCTCCTTCTGAATGCAACGATTAAGGCACATCACTTTAGTTGTTACATGGCTCCTGGTACTTGGGAACTTGTTCATGGTGACTTCAAGACAAAAAATGTCCTTAAGCGGCCGGATGGTTCATTCGCAATCATTGACCCAAACCCAGCTCTTGGACGTCGTTACTATGATGTCGCATTATGGGCGATCGAGAAGCCTGAAACTATGATGCAACGTTGCGAGGAAACTGCCGAGTATCTTAAAGTTGACCCATATGTCATCGGTAGTATTGCGCTGGCGCTCACAATTCCGGAAATTTGCCTGGCGTCTCCGGCGCGAGCTCAAGCGACACTGGAACGTGTTAAGGAAATCACTGGAGCAAATAATCTTGAACAGCTTGAACAGTATTTCCAAGGAGATATTCTTACCGACCGCTTTATGGATCATTATTACACCGTAGAAAGAGTGTCGAATATCGAATAAAACAGAATCCTACTTCATACATACGCGCAAGAATGGCGGGCGTATCGAGTATGTGCAGTCATTTTGATGCAATACCTGCGATGACTCCATTTATGGCGCGGCAAAGAGATGTTGCTTTAGGGGTAGAGTAAATTACATGTCAGCGAATAGTATATTGACAATAAATTATAATATACTTATAATAATGTATATGATTGAAACGACACAAAAGCTTATACAAATCGGCTCAAGTGAAGGTGTGACGCTATCCAAAAAAGATATCGCACGACTAGGCGCGAAGCGTGGAGATACGCTTAAAATACAAGTAGAACTAGTTAAAGAACCTGGTAAGCATGAAGAATTGCTTCAAGAATATGATCGCTTTGTAGAGAAATATGGGCAGACTCTAAAAAATCTTGCTGACCGATGAGCTTACAGTATCTTAGCGTAGAAGAAATACTACGCTTACACTTTCAGATTATAGAAGATTTTGGTGGTTCGCATGGCGTGCGTGATGAAGGCCGCCTAAAGTCGGTTACTGATGCTCCCAGACAGGAAGTTTTTGGCCAGGAACAATATTCTACGGTTCATGAAAAGGCGGCAGTATATTTACGTAATATCATCGGTGATCACCCATTTAGCGATGGCAATAAGCGAACTGCGTTAACGGTCTGTGGCATATTCTTGAGTAGAAATGGCAAGAGTCTCATTGCCGACCCGGTAGATCTGGAGAATTACACGGTAAGAGTGGCGACCGACCATTTGAATGTCTTGGACATTGCACATTGGCTTGAACGTCATACAAACTGATTTGCACTCATTATAAATTCGGGTCTGTCGGTGGCAGTACCGTGACCTGTATGTGGTAATACTGGATTGCCTTAGTCTGGTCTTGGGCAAGAATGGTTATGTCATAGGTGCCGGGGATGGATCTACTATATGGATCGTCGATATAGTGATAGTTTCTTCAACAACTTTGCGTATCGCTTGGAGATCATTATAGGATAGGCTTATAAGTTTATAGTAGCGCAAAATCACAGCCAGGAGCGCTACAGGAGCTATCCTACAGTAGTGTAACTGTATGTTTGCTACATCAATAATATTAGGATATAATTATCATATATACATTTCTCTTTTGCACGCTAACTCAAGGTGCACTAGCCCTTGTATCAAAATAAAAAGACGATTTATTTACTTGGACTAATCGCGACAATAAGTGACCTTCATGGTGCTTTTATCTTGTTTGCGTTCCTCTTGGGATGTCTATAACAACAGCTTTTGCTGAGAGAGAAAATCTTATGATTGATATGTATATTGAGATTGTTTGGTCAAGCAATCCTCGATTAAACGCTATGGCATCAGGTACTCGAAAAACTGTACGTACAGCATTAAGTAAACGGTATGCCGAAGTTGGTGAGACTGTAGTCAATGACATGGCTGGGCTAGAGGCACTTGTGGCCAAAAAGCCAGACCTCGTTATACTGGGCATGAAAATGATCCTTCTGGACCCCACTCAAGGCTATGACGATAGTCCCAAGATGTGGCTTTCCGACTATCTTGAGAAACACGGCATTGCCTATGCAGGTTCAGAAACGGCGGCACTTGTCACTGAATTTGATAAACCTATTGCCAAGCAACAGGTCATGGATGCAGCCCTAAAGAGTTCGGCATATTTTATATCAAGTGTTAAGCAGCCAGCTTTTACGCACGATTTGAATTTCCCTTTGTTCGTGAAGCCCACTAATCGCGGCGGTAGTAAGGGCATCGATGAAAGGTCGGTGGTTTACTCACAATCTGAGCTAGAAGCAAAAATAATGGCGATTCACGACGAGTATGGTTCCGATGCTCTCATCGAAGAATATCTATCTGGTCGAGAGTTCAGTGTTGCTGTTATGAAGCAGAAATCAGGCGCTCTGCTTGCTATGCCGATAGAGATAACTAGTCCTGCTGACGCTAAAGGTAATAGCTTCTTGAGCAAGATAGTAAAAAGTGCCGATACGGAACGGGTCCTAGCCGTTGATGACATTGTCCTCAAAGACAAGCTTAACACTTTGGCTATAGGCGTATTTGAAGCTTTAGGATCACGCGACTACGGACGAATTGATATGCGACTTAATGGCATGGGTGAACCAAACTTTATCGAGGCTAACCTGATGCCAGGCCTGTCGAACCATGGATATCTGTCTCGATGCTTTGCCATTAATGAAGATATTGACTATGAAGATATGGTGTTGTCTATCGTCGATCTGGGCGTGCAAAGAATCTCAAAAAATAGTTATGATATCGAATCGGCTATACTAGCTGATGAGATGCTAGTCATAAGCTAATTGAGAAGGGAAAGCCATGTGCCGCAATATTAAGACACTCTTTAATTTTGATCCACCAGCAACAGATGAAGAAATTCAGGCAGCTGCATTGCAGTATGTGCGGAAAGTTTCTGGTTCCCATACTCCCTCTAAGGTCAATGAACATGCCTTTAATCTGGCGATAGAAAAAGTCGCTCAGGTAACATCTGAGTTGTTGTCGTCTCTTGAGACCGACGCAACACCTCACAACCGTGAGGAAGAGGCTGCCAAGGCTCATGCACGTGCCCTCAAGCGCTTCGGCAATGATTAGTGACTAGCATAAGATCTAGATCTTATGGACAGATAACGAGTAAAACTATGAGGCGGACCTTTGCCAGAGTGCCCGAGGTAAACCTGGTGGTATCCTATAGTCAAACACTCGCCCTACGGTGTATGTCTCATCAGCTGGTACTGTTGCGCTCCCCCATACACGCAGAACGTTCTTGAGAGTCAGTCGCTCTTCGCAGCGCTTGTTGAAATATGTCTGCAGAATGGGAGGTAGTTGTGTGCTTTCGGATTGCTCAACGGTCTTCTCCCACTGTTTGTTATTGACGGCATCTACCAGTACCTGGATATCCGTACTCAGCTCCCCAAGATCCAGCAGTCGAATGCGGTCTTGGTTAGTAGGGAAGACTTCAGGATGTGGAAAGACGCCGAAATTGTCGGTAAATTTAAATGTTCTTTCAAATAGACCGTGCCGGCAGAGCAGTAATTCTGTTTCTACAAAAGCATCTATGAGGTCTGTGAAAGCGGCGACTTGTTTTGTGTCGGTATCGTCAAACGTTTTTAAAAGATCAGCAATAGGAAGTGCGTAGTCTTGTGTGTAGGCAGTGTGGTAGCCGTCTTCATAAGGCTTGCCTATGTCTGAACAGAGTAGTGGATTACCCATGAGAACGTCAATTTCGTGTGCTCGTATTGCCACACGCATAGAACGCGGAATACTGCTGGCGCCATCAAGAACAAGCTCGTTCGCCTTGCTCGCATGTTTATGCTCGGGTTCTAGATTGAGGACAGCAACTGCACTGACCGCTTGACTATATGAGTGAGAAACCTTAAGTATGCGCGGAATTTCAACGACAGTATAGGAGACTTCGTCAATCGTGACGTCAGCATTGTAGTCTTCTGGCAAAAGAAATACCATGCTCTGCGCACTTGACTTGCCGATACGTTGACAATAGTCGGCTTCAATTTCAGGGTTGCGTTTGTATGCTTCCCAAGAAGGATAATGTGATCTGTTGTACTCTGACATAAGTGGGATAGTAAATTGCTATAGTTATATCATTAAAATAATAAAACCGCAAAATACTGCTACCGTAACTCGGTAGGTTTATTGGTGAACTCATCCAAATGGGCGTTGTGCTTGCTGGCACTAAGGCTGTTATGAGGGAGCAGGGGTTATCTGTTGGGCAATGCCGCCCGTCGGCGGTATACGGCATGGCACAGTCTGCTCATACTGAAAAAGCGTTCACTGACCATGTGACAAATGAGCAGGTGGATAGACTCATGGAAATCGTTCACGAATACGACATGAAGTAGCCGTTCTTTATCCGATAGTGGATCTCCAATCCTTTTATAGCTGGAGCTAAAGAACCTATTTCAAAATTTTGAAATCTACAGTCTTACGCATTGAAACCGAGAATCGGGCAATAGACGGCCTGCTCGATGAATGTGTAAGGGCTGTGTTCCCAGAATATATCCAACAATTCATAGTTGGGTATCATCGACGAGGTAAGAACCATTCTTGTCTCCAAGGATGGCAATCCTCTAGTGCTTGCCATCTTGCAAGTTCTAGGATATAATTATGTTACATACATTTCACTTGCGTACTAAAAGCACAAAGCGCATCGGTTGAGTATCAAAACAAACACCTCATTTATAAGCATCCGTAGTAGTTTGTTATTGAATTTGGACATTTAACTCACAGCAAGCGCTGGGAAAGTGTTATGTTTTATGGAAATCACCTCGATATTGTCGAATGGCATACAGGCTATTCGTTCTAAGAAGATTAAGAAAAGCATTGAGATTATTGTATCGGATAATCCACGTCTAAACGATTTGCCCGAAGATGCACGGCTAGCCGTGCACGCAGCCTTGAGCAAACACTATGAAAAAGTTGCAGTAACCGTCATAGACAATCTATCTCATCTTGAGGGATTGGTGGCAAGAAAACCAGACCTTGTAGTACTTGGCATAGGCTTAGTCCTTCTAGACCCGCACAAAAGTTATGATGACAGCCGTAAGCTGTGGCTTGCGAGCTATATGAAAGAAAACGGTATCAATTACACAGGATCTGGTACAGAGGCACTTATTCTTCAGCGTAATAAACATGAAGCAAAGCAAGAAATAATAGACGCCGGCCTACGAACTTCGGCGTACTGTGTTGCCCAGATCAATCAATCTATGCCGCAGCAGAGTCTTAGGTTTCCTTTATTCGTAAAACCCACTGATCGTGGCGACGGTAAGGGTATTGATGAAAAGTCGCTCGTGTACTCGGATATAGAGTTGAATGCCAAGGTATTATCTATACACAATGACTGTAGCTCAGACGCCTTGATAGAAGAATATCTACCAGGGAGGGAGTTCAGTGTAGCTGTCATTCGACGCCCAGACTCAGACGATTTGTTGGCTATGCCGATTGAGATAATTGCGCCTACCGATAAAAAAGGGCATAGTTTTTTGAGTGAAGTAGTAAAAAAGACGGATATCGAAAAGGTTCTAGCAGTTCATGACAGCGAGCTAAAAGATTCACTTAACGCTTTAGCGATTGGTGTTTTTCAGGCCTTAGGATCACGCGACTATGGACGGATTGATATGCGGCTAGACAGCCATGGACGGCCTAGTTTTATCGAAGCTAATCTCATGCCTGGATTGTCTGACCATGGTTACCTATCAAGGTGCTTCTATTTGAACCAGCGTGCATCCTACTCTGACATGATATTGGCAATAGTTGCATTAGGGCTATCGCGAACTCAAACTCTACCCCAAATAGCTTTGTAAAAAGACTCAATTATTAAGAGCTAATTCCAAACTTTTAACGATCTGAATGAAATCTGGGATAGGTGACTCTTTAATGACGAGGTTTGTGAGGATTTGTAACTTTATAAGTAGCCTTAGTTCTTTATAAAGTTATCAATGCTTGAGTATAAGCACAAACGAATGTGGGAATCGAATCCCCATGCTGATACCAGAAAGCTAGTGCCTTACTCTTGGGCTAGTGTGCCATGGGCCATGGGATCTTCATACTGTCTACTAGTCTCAAATTCAAACGCCAAACTGCACGAAGGATGCCCATTCATCTCCATGAAGGCTAGTGAGCTTGCTAGTACTATTTTACCGACTAGCCGGCGTTCTTTGTTGGTCGGTTCCGTGAGTACTCCTGGCGACTCACGATCATTGGCATAGAAGCCTCCGAGGAAGGTTAGATCAAGCTCTCCTTCGCGGCTGCCAGTGTAGCCAAAAGCTCCTATGCGAAGTAGGGTAGAGGGGTCTAGGTCAAGCGCATGGTATATAACACTGGCACTAGTCCGCTCTCCTAACATATCTGAAAGAAGCTCACTATGTAAGCCACCGCCATCCCCTAAACCCCAATTGAGTGATACCGGATCAGTGTCTACATTTACTCCACCAAGTATGACAGCGCTCGAATCAGTAGGCTTGCCTCTGTGGTAGCTCGTGAAACTAACGGTTACATCGTTAACATCAGGCTGTACGCCTGTAGAGAGAAGATGGTAGCCGCTAACTCTTTCAGGATGGTAAACAGTTCTCATGAATAAAAAAGAAAGAATCTTGCAAACAAGATTGAAGCGTCTCTAGATCTCGTTATTTATTTGCATCGCACTGACAATAATAGCCTCTAGTGCCACTTTATTGATAGGGTCATTTTCATAAAAATCAATGGCACGAACTGTTTTACTGTCCAGGCGTGTGTTGAAGAGCCGCTCAGGATCATCGATTTTTGCACCTTTCGGAAATGTCAGACGCACCGCATTCTTAAGCACATCAGCCAGGCAGAGCGTACCGTTATGTGACCAAACCGCAACGCCTTCTGGCTTTGACGCTTTTTTCCACTTTACTTCCTCGACAATGCCAGTATCAGTGTGGCGAACTATACGTCGCAACTCAGCGAGTTTTCTACCTCGCCAATCCGTATGCATTGCAACAATTGCATCAATTTGTTCAGTTGCAGTTGGGTCACTCATTAGAAACTCCTTATCTATTATGCCTGCTCAATATGAACAAGGCTGCCGTCACTTTTGTCGTTGGTATGTCGTTAACTTATAAGCTAATGATAAAGTTGTTTATTATTTCTGCAAGCTCATTAGGATGGCTTACCATGGCTAGATGACCACTGGCAATATCGACGATTTTCACATCTGGCAATTGGTTTGCCATGTTTGTTTGCAGTTGCGTTGGCATTTGCTTATCGTTGAGCGTGCGAACATAAACATACTTTGAATCCGGTAATGCACTTGCGGAGGTCTTGTCGATGTATAAACTACGTGGCTCTGGGGTAAAGGCGTTGACGATCTCTGCGGCTTGGTTGTCGTCGAGGTCACTGCAAAGGCTTTTTCGTATAGCTGATGTCGGTGGTTTTGTACCTGCGACTTTAAGTAAAAAAGGCATAATAAAGTTTTGAGGGAAGGGCAGTGTGTCAACGAATGATTTACCGGGTGCGGGGACGGTAGCGCTAACTGCAATTAAGCCAGCGAATTTGTTGCCGAGTGCACGAGTAATCTCCACGCTCATGACACCGCCGAGTGAATGGGCGACTATAACGTATCGGGTCGCATCAAGATTTTGTATTTGTTCCAGGATATCTTGAATCACACCTTCGAGCGTTGTGTTCGCGTCCCGATTGTATGTCAATGCGGCGTCTGGGGCTGGGACTTTCGTACGCACGCTGTCCCAGATGCTGGGGTTTAGCCCTGCGCCGCTAAGATAGATAATAGTTGGTTTTTCAGTATTCATCTGTTTGATCTCGAGGTTTCAGAGCTATTCTATCATGTGGCCATGTAGCCGGATATGTTTGGTCTAAAAATGCGTGGTGTTGGTACCAGTTATCTCCAAGATTTGGAGATCGCTTTAGGCGCGGATCGTCCTGTGGGTTCAGCTGAAGTAAATGACCTGTATCGAGCGGTATTACTGGTCTCTTTGCCCGCTGAGCGCGCCTTAGATCATAAGCCATATGTACTGAACGGTAGACGTATTGATGGATATCGTCAAAGTAGACAGGGTACTCTTCTTCTATTGGTACTTCTTCTTGAGCAACATATTCACCGGGTATAACTGTACTTTCTTTAAAACGGTTCCTCTTGGCAACGTATAGTGCGCCGAGCGCAAAACAAGCCTCTCGTAGTACGTATGGTGCTGCAAAGAATTCGTGGAGTGTTTTAGGCTGCGTATCATAGGTAAACCAGCCCGAACAACCATCACGGCTCCAAGTCGTGGCGCAGAATGCGCCAACGTCGATATTGTCGGAGGCATATATCTGTGGTTCCTGTTTGATCGGTCGGCGATCTGCATCCAGTGCGACTGTCGAAGCAGGGAAAGGCTTAAGTACTTCAAGGCCAAACTGTTTGGTACCATGCACAACAATAGATCCGTCATCAATACGACGTTCAAGTGATTGGCGGGTGCGTGAAGATAGCATGATTAGTAATACCTTATCAGGGTTATTATATCAAAAGTACATGACTGTTCATTGTCATTTTTGTGGCTAGTAGGACCTTATGGGCGTTGTTAAAAAAGACTACAGTTTAATCTGTAGTCTTTTCGATAATCACAAGTTTAAATACGAAAGCTACTTCTTTGTTTTAGCTATGCGGATAAATGTATTGACCGCTAGTGTAATATGTCTGGCATCTGCATTATCAGCAAAATACTGCCCAGCAGCAGCCCATGCGGCTTCTGTTCCACTATCGCCGACATGGAAGAGGTCAATACTCATTAGGAACTGGTTGAATTCTTCTTTTGTCATTGTAACTTCGCGTGGAAATTCTCCGAACAACTCAGGCTCCGAAGAGAATAATTCGTCTCCCAAATCAATCTCGCGCCCATTAGCGGTTATGGGATTTTTTTGGTAGAGTATTGTGTCTCGGTGAAAATGAGAGAATATTTCGGGGATGGGAACAGAATTGCCGATACTCACCACACTACCGCCAGGACGGAGTGTGCGGTAAAGTTCAGCCGGTAGAAGATCTGGGTCAGCCCAATGAAGTGAAGTCCCAAAAACAACGAGATCGAGGCTGTTTTCAGCGAAGGGTAAACGGTTAAAATCACCAATGAAGGCAGGCACATGATCTTGGCTTAGCCTGCAGCAAAAAGCAGCTATCATCGCTGCTGACCGATCCAAAGCTATATTTTCCATTGGTACGTTACTATTCAATAGGGCTTCAGTTACCAGGCCATTTCCAGCGCCCGCATCAAGTACTCGAGGCAGACCTTCTTGTGAGGGTGGGAGCGTGTGCTCAAGCAAATATGTAATTGCTTCCGCCGGATACGGTGGCCTAGCATTGTATGCTTCAGCTACTTCCACTAGTTCATAAGCATTAGCGCCACGTTCACGTCTAGTATCCATAGAGATCCACAATACCATGGAGTGATTTCTTGTGTCTATTACTAGTAGGGTTGTCGTTACCTGTTAGAAATCGACATCATCATATAGGTATGTTAATAAATCGAGTATCGTTTTCTGCCGTAAAAGTGTGAGTGGCTGTTGGCCGGACCTTAGTAACATACTATGGAACTCTTGTAGACTAAACGGGCGACGTATGTGGGCTTCGGCCGCTTGGCGTATGTCTCGTATGGCATTTTCGCCGTACACATATGAGTGTATTTGGGCTGGCCATTCAGCATCGCGTAGTAGGAAAATATCTTCCTGAGATGCATCATACCCCGGAATGAGCTCCTGAGCGCGTTGACGTGCTTCCTGCAAACTCCATCCTTTATGATGTATGCCAATATCCACTATGGCCAATGCTGCAGTTGATACTTTAGAACACAGCCGAGCTGCATATTCCCAGTCGGAAAATGGTGTATCTATTTCTGGAGCGAGCGTCTCGGCATACATCGACCAGCCTTCGTGTACGCCCGGATAATATACTGTGTGGCGTAAAAAATCTGGCAGTTCTAGTTGGTCGTATACACTGTTTTGCGCATGGTGCCCTGGACTAACCTCGTGCAGAAATAATTTGGATATTCGAGCGGCGTTATACTTGGCCGCATCAGGAATTGGTGCACGAAATATGCCGCTGGCCTTAGTGTATGTTGCGATCGTCATGGCTGCAGTGTGGTCTGTGACGGGGAGAATCTGCCAGTTAGGGTTGGGCATGTCTTGTGGTAAAAAGATGCGTGATAGGCCACGGTTAACACGTTGAGCAAAGTCGGTGTAACCTGCGGTAACTTGGTTCACATCTTTAAACGGCCGTACGTACTCATGCGGTGTCGTATCGTTAAGCAGAAAACACGTTATCGTTTCCGCCGAATCAAACCCTAGTTTCCGGGCCAACGCTTCCAAAAGACCTAGTGATTCGTGGTAGTCTTCTTGGGCAACGGCTGCCACTTGTTCAACGGTAACGGTGTCTGATGTATGGTACCGAACTAACCGTTCGTATTGTTCCGGGCCATTATGCATGTAGAAAAGTCCGAGCTGGTCATCATCCTTGCAATAAGGCATGTACTCGGACTGCATATATCGGTAGAGCATGGCATAGGTGGGTACTGCAACCGTATCAACAAGCTTGCTATATGACTCTTGCTGCGTAGTACTGATGTCGGCATTGTGGAATGGCCGTGTAAATGTGTCATGTAAACTGTGAGCATTATTTGTAAGGTGCCCAGTCATAACTCGGAGCGCTCGTTCTCCCAAACATCGAGCCACTGTCTCGTTGCCCCGAATGGCGTCGTCCATGTTGCAGACTGCAATGTCAGCCCACTCGGCAAAGCCTTGTATCCGATCTACTGCATGCTCAAAATCTTCCTCCGATCGCATGCTATGACGTCCTTCTCCACTAGCATCTTGCAAAAATTGAGGCAGAGTAGACCATCCACTACCGTCGATGGGCCTAAGATAATCGGTATTTGCAAGGAGTTCAAGGCGCATCTTGAGTTCCCATTTAAGCTGAGCGACTTGATCAATTTCGCTGTTGTTCAAGGGAGGCTCTTCTACTTGCTGTAGCCGTTTCCATGTATTTTCGTAGAGACTTTTTAAATCAGCTCTTTTGTCTCGATCAATGGGCTGCACAAAATAGCTGCTCGAACCTCCACTGCATAAAAAATCCGAGGGACTACTGTCTGCAGGCATGTTGAATGATACTGGATGAATGGCCTGCTTGTCTGTATAAAGGTCTTCGAACAAGCCCGCAAGAGCAGGGTTTTCATTTACTTGCTCTTCGAGATAGCTCTCTGTGTGCATACACCGATAGTACTTGATGGTGGTATTTTAACGCATAACTTTCCTGGCTGGTGAGGGTATTTTGGAATGTACAATCAATTCGAGCGGGTGCCGTTTTTTAATATACTGCAGCTGGATTTCGCCTTAGATCATTAGATTAGTGGGGTTGAGTAGTAGACAGCTTTCTGGTAACTTTACAAGATGTTTACACGGCCGTACATAGAGAGTGGTGAAGGATTTCCTAGCCCTCCATTTGATAGCGCGGAGTTCACAAGCCTTTTAGATGAACTTCAAGTGCCTCATGGTGACTCTCTGCATTTTGATTTAAGTGAAGTAGCCACATACGCGCTTGAGAATTGGATGAGGAATTCTCGTGATCCGCAAGCCGCTATGCCGTACGAGAAACACCCATTGTACGATCGCTTTAGGAATATTGGAATGACCGATGCTGTACTGCCAAGACAAAAACAGTATGATTATCTACTTAAGGACGGTGGCTCTAGACCGGTTATTGCACACAGGCTTGAGTTTACCGAAACCATGCGACAAGACGGTGTAGATGTACGAGATATGACGGTGTTTGGTGGCCAGCGCTTGAGGATGTCTAGGGATGATCTTGGCGGAACGCTTGAATCACGCGCGGCTAGGCTGCTACTTGAGCGCCTAGAACCCTGGTCAACGGATTGGCTTGAGCGTGAATTAGAGAAACCATCGAATGATCCAAATCCTTGGGAACGACCCTTCGCGACCGAGCACGAGATTGCATTACTCGCACTTCACGAGCAGTACAAAGATAGACTCGTGCATACGAAGGAGGTGCCTGTCGCTAACCCGCGTGCCTCCTTGCCGGGTTTACCTAAGGTCGAGACTGTGGCTCGGGAGTTCTCGGTAGATGATATGGTGGTTCGCGTGTTGAATGCGCCTGCTTTACCTCGTAGGTTCGGTGGTGAGCTATTACCGGCGAGTGAAGCTCGTCCCACAGCAGCAAGCTGTTTTATTTTGTGGCATAAGATAGTTAGCCCACAGTATGGCGCTGAAGTGGCACTTGGTACTCATAACCCTGATATTTACAGAAGCTGGGTAGATTTTGTGCAGGTAGCGGCTGCAATTGATAGAAGTGACCTAAGAATCGAAGGGATAGGTGCGCCAATGATGCCGGACGCTAGATTTGGTAGCGTACTTACTTCATTGGGTAAAATAGTAACGACATTCCAGAATAGGCACGATGGATACGATGCTCCCGCAGAGGTGAGTGCATATGTACCAGATGTGGCTCTAACGACTTAGCCTAAACTCTTGAGGGCCCGATTCTCTAAAGGATAAGAGCTTCCAGCTAGGTGCTTTGCGTACAAGACCTCCATTATCTGCTATGCTTGTTGCTGTGAATAATGCAACTATCGCAATTTTCCTGGGACTTGGTGCGGCAATCGGTTGGGGTATCTCAGGGTTTCTTGATGCCAAAGCTTCGCGAAATGTTCGCCCAGCCGTGTCAGCACTTCTCGTTAACGGTATCGTGACAGTCACATTTAGTGTCTTGTTCGCCGTGCGGCATCCGGCTCATATATCTCTTGGCGCTGCGGGGCTGACGTATGCGGTTATTGGCGGTGTAATTATTGCTGCTGGAGCTCTCGGGTATTTTAAGGGGTTGAGCATCGGACCTGTTAGCTTAACGTCACCTATGAGCAGCGCATACCCACTCGTAACGACGGTTCTAGCAGTCGGGCTGTTCGGTGGAAGTTTGCATGTCCTCCAATATTTCGCAATTGGCATGATTTTAGCGGGTGTGTTCGTAGTTAATGAACTGCTGGCCATTGTTCGGAAACGTCAGACATTTCGTCGTGGTCCTCTCTGGGCGCTGAGTGCCGCTGGATGCTGGGGCATAGGGTACGCACTAATCGCGCAGGCGATTACTCGACTTGGTTGGCAGACTGCTACGCTGTTTGAATTGTTGGCTATGATGGCTGCCTTTGCAGTCTATCTACCATTTGTCGATCGCCATGCTTTGACGATCCAACATATGTGGATCGGTATAACGAATAAAAATATCTGGGGCGCTGGACTTATTTCGCTCGCAGCTGCTACATCTTTTAATCTTGGTCTATCGCACGACGCTTCGTTGGGAGCGATTGTGGCAACAATTTCTTCGTTCTATCCTATTTTGACCGTACTGTTGGCAGTACGACACTTCGAGGAGAATGTGCCATTGGTACAGCTTGGCGGTGCAGCCTTGAGCATTGTGGGTGTTATTGTCTTGAGTGTTGGCTGACCACATAGCCCAAAATTGGAACATCGTTTTGCCTAGTTTGCTGTTGATGTATAACGGATCCAACTGAGTTTATTAGCATCATTCTGTGGTATTTTCTTTTTACAACGATAGCCCAGCGTGCCATACTTAAGCTAAAGAAGGAGGGATTATGTTACGTAAGCTATTTGCACCATTTGCCACAGTCGCGCTGGTGTTTTCTTTGGTTGTAGGGACGACAACGGTGTACGCCGAGGGGTTCCAAATAACAAAAATTGCACCCGATAATAATCTGTATATTAATGGCCTTCACCACGCTATAGAGGGGTCACGAGCAGCTTTTGCTGATAATGTAACCAATGGCACGATAGATTATTATGATGGTACTACTATTACTCCGCTCATACACCGGCAGGATGCACAGATTGGCAGGGTAGTATTGAATGGCAGTCATATCGCATGGCTGCAAAAATCAACTGATAATGATCCGACAAGTAAGTATCAAGTATTCCTGTACGATATGACGGACGGTCAAACTCGCCAGCTTACCTACTCACCTGAAGACATTCAGACATTTGATATCGATGGCGACTACATGGTATGGGGCACGGAAGACATCGGGAGCGCAAACGCCTATCTGTATCGTATATCCACTGGTAATACTACTAGCTTGAACAATTATCCCTTCACGAACATTGAAAGTATCGATGGTGACTCAGTTACTCTCGTCACTCATATCGGAGGTAATCGGGGAGCAGACACCCTGTATGTATATAGTATCTCAACGGGTACGACAACGCAGATATCCACGGGTAGTCCTACGACAATTGGCGGCGTCTATATGGACGAAGGCAATATTGTCTGGTTTGCTCGGACGAATGGATACTTTCAAATTTACCGATATGATGGCTCACAAACTACCCAGCTAACTACCGACGCTGGAGACCACTATACTCCTCGCATCTCAGGTAATAACATGACCTGGAATGATCCAACTCCAACTCCCTCGGTTGCTTTGTATAATATAGCGACCGCGACTAAAACCACACTCGATACCACGGCTAGTAACGCCTACATAGATGGGGATCGGATAGTGTATACGAAAGTAACAGGATCCAATGGCAACCAGGCTGATGTTATGACTCATAATTTGGCGACAGGACAAACCAGCACTATCATGGCTCATAGCGTACCGTTCAGCACTCTGCTATATGTAAACGACACCATGGTTGTTTGGCATGGCCTAGACACCCACCAGGTTGAGGGTACATATGTTGCCAAATTTGGCTTTCCAGATCCAGATAATACTGCATCAGAACTCGGTACCCCTGTATGGTCTGCTAACCCTAAGTCTACTGCATCTACTTCAACACTCACTGTACCAGCTACGGATAATGTAGGCGTAACAGGCGGAGAGTATTTCTTAGGAGACAATGATCCTGGTCAGGGTAATGGGGCGCCCATGGGGTTAAGCGGAGGTAATCTGACTGCTAATTTTGGTACCGACTATCCCTCGGGAGTTTACAAAGTTACCATTCGCGCTAAAGATGCAGCGGGCAATTGGAGCCAGCCAACTAGCGATTTCCTCGTAGTATACAATCCAGAAGGTCCGCGCATGACAGGCCGTCGTACTATTACACCTATGACAGGTAATGGAGATATATTGCCAGGGCTAGAGAGCGGTCCACCTCCACTACTGCAAGCCCAAGTGGCAACTGAGCAACCAGATATAGCCACCTTTGGGTTTAACGTCCGGTATGCCGCAAATGGCACTATCGGTAATAATAGTGACATGCAATTTACCTATAAGACTGGAACACACTGCAATAACGCTGCGCGCGCTCAAAACTGCCACACTACTAGTATGAATGCAACAACTATCAATTGGCTTGTTACTCAGGATACGAATAACTCGACCGGTATTTTCCAAGGAATGGCGCAACTCACCGTAGATGGCTCCACCTCAACGGTACTGTTCAGAGTTACAGGCCGCGATGGCGCGCGACTCGATTCCACGGCAAGTGACCAATTCCAGTTGCGAATTTTCAATCAAAGCGACAATCCCAACACGGCAACACCCCTCTATCAAGTGAATACCACTGATATAACCCGTGGTAACATTCGTATTATGAGTTAGGCAATAGTGGGTCGGCTTTTATTGGTTCGGTATAGGAGACGTCATAAGTAAAAGTTGACGTACTTTAGGGCTAGGGAGTTAGGTCTCAATCTGGGATTAAGGGGTGAGTTCGAACTTTTAATAACTAAAAAAACAACAAGTCTGCTGGGAGCTTCCACTCTCTGTGTACTTAATCGATTTTGCATACAAATAAAAACTGCTTATACTAAGCGAGAGAATTGATAATATGCATGCGTAACTACCTCAAATCATCCACGCATAAAGCAATGGTCCGCCTCGGTCGCATGCAGCGTAACGCCCACGTTTCATCAATGTTGTTCGTAGCTGTCTTCGCGGTGGTGGGAACTACGCTACTGGCCCTGGGCCGAGCGGCTACTCCTGGTCCGATTTCATTAGAGGCCGAGAGCGGCGTGCAATCCAGCAATGCTTGTGTTGTTAGCGACTCGACAGCTAGCGGGAACGGTGCCGTAAAGTCCAGTAGCTCGAGTTGCGTGGGCGTGGCGCCAGTCAGCCCTCCCGTTACCTGGTGCTCAGATAGTAATTTCCCTGGTAATCAAGGTGCACCTACTTCGGCGCCTGCTGGCGCAGTCACTGTACCCGCGGGTAACAACGGAAGCCTAAACTTGGAGGCTGCTAATACTACCTACTGGTTTGCCCCTGGTACACACACCGGTGTGTCGGTACAGCCTCATGCTAATTCCACATACATGGGTGCGCCTGGCGCAATTTTGGATGGATCAGGGAGTCTGTCGGTCGCATTTGAATCCAACTATCAGGCGCCCTATTACACGGGGGTAGTCATAGAGTACTTGACCATACAAAACTATCGCCCCGATGGATCGGGTGGCACGGTTAACCAAAACGGCGGACCGGGGTGGACTGTTAAATACAATTCAATCAAAGACAATATGCCCGGTGCAGCTTTGATGGATGGCACTAACATGGTCATACAAAACAATTGTCTTACGAAAAATGGCCAGTACGCTATAAACGGATACAGCTACGATTCTGATAATGACGCTAGCATTAGTAGCTCACTAACAGGTGGCCCTCACGATGTTACCGTGACCGGCAACGATATGGGCTTTAACAATACGTGTAACTGGGATTCCGCACCTAATTTCCCCATCGCTATCTCCTCTGCCTGTAGCGGTATTTCACGCGACTGTGGCTGTGCTGGCGGAGCAAAGTTCTGGCAAAACGATAACGTGACTATATCTAAGAATTACGTTCACGATAATTATGGTGACCCTGGGCTGTGGCCGGATACCGGTAATAACGGCTTTACAATCGATGGTAACTACATCTCCAACAACTGGGGGCAGGGTATCTTCTATGAGGTGAGCTACAATGCCAAGATTACGAATAACACCTTCGTAAGGAACGCTCTCGGAGAGGGCCCAACGAATCCAAGTTTTCCTACCGGGGCAATTTATCTGTCAGAGGCTGGCGGTGACTCACGCGTACCTACGGAGGCCAACATCAATACCATTACCATTTCAGGCAACGTGTTTACTGATAACTGGGATGGAGTAGTGTTGTGGGAGAACTCTGACCGGTTCTGTGGAGGCAACCATGTCTACGGCCAACCGGATGGAATCTGTACGCTCGTCGCACCGTCCACATTGCCGCTTAATGATACGACCACCTGCGTGGCAAAACTTGAAAGTAGCTCAACCAACAAATCGACAAACAACCCTGACTATTTTGATCTCTGCCGCTGGAAGACTCAAAATGTACAGGTCAATAGTAATACGTTTAACTTTAATGCGGCTAACATCGGCTCTTCCTGTACCACGGCTACTGTATGCGGCGAAAATGCCATATTCAGCAATTATGGCAGCGGTCAAAGCGGCGTGCCATATGTCGGCGCTGTAGTACCTATAAATATGACCTTTAATCAGAACAACGTGTTCAAAAATAACACCTATACAGGCGCATGGCGGTTCTATGCCTGGGCGCAGAGTAATCTTGCGAACCCGGTTTCTAAGGCGCAATGGATGGCCCCTGTTACGGACAAGTGTAGTACGTCTGCGGAACAATCGGGCGGAAATTGCAGTAGCGGCTTTGGCCAGGATGCTGGCAGTACATTTGCACCATAGTGCGTGGATGCGTAGCTAGTCTTTACTTATCTATTCTCTTATCTCAAACGAAATAAAAGAGACCGACAAAATGCCGATCTGTTTTCTCTGGCTGGAGAAAGAACCTATTCCAAACTTTGGGGAATCTCGGTTGTAACCCACACATCATCTGTAACGCATTGATAGACGATGCGGTCGTATTCCTTGTTATTTTCATCAGGATTATGGCTAATATCCCGGCGGACTTTTTCCATTGATTGCTTACAAACTGGGCATTCCATGGCTCTATAATAACGCAGTTTCCAATACTTGACCTACCGCTTGGCTCATCAAAGAAGACAGTCGGCAGCAGTGTTATGGAGTACTAGCAGTCGGACGAGGGTTTTCATGCTTCAGGCGCTTTAGCTCACCTTTGACTATTGGTGCAACTATAGCATGTATAGCAGCGTGACCGACTGAATTCACGTGCAGCCCGTCCTCATCGAGGATTGTGCTCGTGTCAGGGAACTGCTCTGAAAGTTCGGCAGAGAGATCCACGTAGCGCCCTTCGTGTTCGTCTGCTGATTCGCGTGCTATCGAATCATAGAGCTTCCTCGAAGCTTCAGAATAACGTGTACGTAAGCGGCTAGTCCGCTCTTCGTCTATCGGTGTCATGCCAACAAATATTGGTGCGTACCCGAAATCATGACTGATACAGCTAATCCGACCGAGCGCACTACGAAATCGCTCGGGAGGCAGGGCGTATTCGCCATTGACTTCCCTTGATTCGCTCATGCCAACCATGAACACACCTACACGTGCTGGACTTTTGCCGGCATAACTTTGCGCATTTTCGGGCAAGCTACGCTCAATATCTTCGACAGTACGGAGGGGCGATGCAAGGTTGACGACCGTAGCGAACTCTCTCTGACGACTTGAGTCAGCGATAAGGGCTGTCTTTAATCTATCTGCCCAGCCGCCATCCTCACCACCCCATAAACCATAAGCGGTGCTACTCCCCTCAACCAATACTCGAGCCATTTTTGTTTTCTACTCCTTCATAAACATAAAATATGACGTACAAAATACGAGTTTAGCGTACCATGTTATAGCTCATCATTAAATATAATGAGATTGGTATTAGCTAAAGGATGTTACATAAACATAAAGAAGGCGCCCGGGTCGGCCGAACCAGTTGTACCGGTGTCGGCGGTCGTAAAGTTATCGTAACGTGTGGTGGAGCTTTGTGTACTACGAACGCCAGCATAGAGCCCCGTTGTAATCGTTGAGTCGGTAACAGATATCCGCTCGGTCCCGTTGATAATGGCCTTAATAGTAGTGCCGATGCATTGAATACGGGCCACATCGCCGTTCACGGCTGCGGCACTATAGCTACCGATGCTCGTAAACGTTCCTGCGATATTTGAAAATAAATTCCAAGAAGATGCATTATTTCGCAGTAGGTAGTAGTTTGTGGCATTCACATCTGCCCGAGCGAAGACCCCCATAGACGTTGTGGTAGCCGCAGTGATTGTTATCTGTGCATAGTGATCAGAAGTATCGAGTGGTGAAGCATATAAAATGACACCCGTGGTCGTAAGCCCCGGCGCGAGCTGATTACTTTTTATAGACCAGTCGTCAGTAATTTCAGTCCAGCCAGATACGGTTGTTGAATCTGCCCGATTAAAGTCGTCGCTATAAATCGCCACTACTGCGTCGTCCTGGAGGCGATAACCGTCCAGCGGTTTCGCGTGGAGTTAAAAATAGCCCCTAAAAAGAGCGTTTTGGTATTGCTGATAATAACAGGTGATGCAATGCCAACAGTCAGCTCAAAACTTCCGGATGCGCCCGTTGTGAGCGTAAGGGTGCGATCGGCCGAAGACGCGGTGATCTCCCATATACGGTGCATTCCATCCGTAGCATTGGTCGGGGTACCTAGCGTCCTGTCGCCGGCTACAGTAACACGGAAATGCTTACCACTACTGGCATCGGTCGAGATGGTGGCTGCATCAGTAAGCGCTGCAATACCGGCGGATTCCAACGCGGTGACACGAGTAGTCAATGCGTCAGTTGTTGCCGTGTCAGCCTTGCCTGCGAGCGCAGGAACTGTCGGCAAAGCGGCTGTTCCGCCTAGGTCTCCGGCCAGCTGCACAATACCTTTGCTTGAGGTCGTGGCATCAGCCGATGTTTGGGTGGTTGCGTTTATCGTGACATCAACCCTATTGCTACCAGAATTGTCGGCAACGCTCAGTGTTGTATTTGTGCCTGCGATAAAGTTAATTTGCTTGCGAGTTGCCTGCAACGTGCCAGCACTGGCAACTTCAACTCTTTGTGTCGTAGAATCACTTGTAACACTTAGGGTACGGTTGGCTGATAAATCTCCACCGCCAGTCAAGCCGGTTCCTGCCGTAATGGTTCGTGAGGTTGGAGTCTTTGCTGCAAGGTCTGTCGTAAGATTGGTAATTTTGCTTTCCGAAATTGCCGAGACGTCAGCATCGGCAATACTAAGGCTCGCGAGTTTTGACTTACTTATGCCGGCAGAGCTTGAAATGTTTGCATCGGTAATCGTACCGTTTGCGATTTCATTAG
>CAZBLZ010000010.1:0-10984 GCA_964493045.1 uncultured Candidatus Saccharibacteria bacterium | reverse complement strand
CCGGCAGAGCTTGAAATGTTTGCATCGGTAATCGTACCGTTTGCGATTTCATTAGATGTTACGGCCCCTGTCGCAAGCTTGGCGGTAGTAATCGCACCACCAGAAATAACCGGTGCAGCGGCCGTGGTTCCAGTACCTCCCAAATCTCCGGCCAGCTGCACAATACCTTTGCTTGAGGCCGTAGCATCCGGCGCACCGGCGCTAACTACGGAATCCACATATGTTTTGTTCGTCGCTTGGCCGCCCAGAGACGGGGAAGGGACTACCGGCGAAGCCGAGAACGTTTTGATACCAGCTATCGTTTCGTTGCTGGTATTGTGTACAACCGCATTATTGTCAGCCTTGGTGCTCAAGCTCCCGGATGCCTTTAGCGTTCCGTCAGCATTATGTTCGACTGCCAAGAAATCATTGAGGACATTGCCCCATGTGCCGTCATCTGCTCCCGGTTGTGGTAGCCGTGCCATAGTTACTTATTATTTTAGCATAAGCTCTGCACGCTAATCGGAGTCTGGACGCTCTATCTCTCCTACCGGATTCCAGCGTCCTCGCTCTACAGATAGAAAATTTTCAACAAAACAAAAGACTACATTAGAATCAAAAATATCTTCACAGCCCATTTTTTGAGCAATATTTCTATTGTGACTATGTCTCTACCTCCCGAGCAGTCGCCCTATATGAAAGGGAGGCTAGAATAGCAGCATGAGCGTATCACTGATATAGACGTAATGAAGGAAAGCTGAAGATTCCTACTACTAAGGGACTGCGTTTTAGTTTACACTAGATATATAATACGTAAGCTAAGGGGGCAAGCATGCGAACGATCACTCTATTCAGGAATCATTTACATCATAAGGGGTTACCAAAATCGAGGTTTGCCTCCGGGAGGTATATCGCTGGTACCAGTGCGTTGGTCTTCCTACTATCGTTGTCTTCCGCTTTGCCGGCTGCAGCTGCGGCTAGTATCACTGAATATCCGCTAATCACTTCAGATGCTAACACCGCAAATATGACACTAGGTCCCGATGGCGCCATGTGGTTTAGTGAACTTGGTGCAGGCAAGATAGGCCGGGTTGCGGCTAACGGTACAGTTACGGAATATCCGCTCGCTGACCCTAGCTCGCAGCCTCGAGGGATTACAACAGGCCCAGACGGCGCCCTCTGGTTTGCACAGGTGAGCACAATCGGGCGTATTACTACAAGCGGGGTGATAACAGAATATCCCCTACCTTCTGGTTCTGTTTCGGCGCAAGACATTGTGGCAGGTCCCGATGGCGCCATGTGGTTTAGCGAATGGGGTACATATAAGCTCGGACGTATCACCACGAGCGGCACGATAACCGAGTACCCGATGCCTACGCAGTTCAGTAATGCTACCGAAGTTCGTGACATCACTGTAGGCCCAGACGGCGCCCTCTGGTATGCGGTATACGGCAGGGGTTCTATCGGTCGCATGACCACTTCTGGCGTAGCAACCGAATTTACACCCTCGGACCCAAATCTCCGAAATCCCTATGCCATTACAACAGGCCCAGACGGCGCCCTCTGGTTCACGAATGAGAACAACGGCCATATTGGTCGCCTAACAACTGCCGGTAACTTTACTTCTTATGCATCGCAAGCTACTGACCAAGTTTCTGCTATCGTGAGCGGTAACGACGGCGCCCTCTGGTTCACTGATACAGTGAACAATCGTATTGGTCGCATGACCACAAGTGGTGTGGCGACTTCCTATACTATACCCACGTCGCATACATCGCCTTACGGCATCGCCACGGCGGCAAATGGTGACATTTGGTTCACGGAGTACTTTGGCGATAATGTCGGCAGGCTTCATATCAGCACGCCACCACTGGCACCGAGTAATCTAGTTGCCGTCTCTCCAACCAACCAGTCTCCTGTTCTCTCATGGTCGGCTGTTGCCAATGCCACTTCATATAATGTGTACCGGGACGGGTCTTTACTTAACAACACCACTTCCGTGACTTACACAGATAACACGGCCGCAGAGGGTACCCACTCCTACAGTGTTACGGCCGTGAATGTGGATGGTGAGAGTTCACCCAGCAATAGCGTAAATGTTCTCCTAGACAAGACTGCACCGGTTGTTACTGTTACGCCTGTTGCGGGAAGTACGCTTACTGGTACGGTCAGCTTTAGTGTCACTGTCTCAGATAACAATCCTTTGGATTCTAATAAGAACAAGTCGATTTGGGTATATATGTACAATACCGCTGCTGGACAGAAGAGTTGGGGCGCGAAAGTGGACCTATCCAGCGGCAGTGGCACATTCACTATAGACACGACCAAACTCAATAATGGCAATGCAAATCTAGACGTGGGCAGGCTTTACGATGCCGCAGGTAACCCCTCAGGGACGGGAGACACTTACTTCAAGAACTACACCATCAATAATTAGGGCTGAATACGTAAAATCAAATAGTAAAATGACACATACTCACGTATGTGTCATTTTTCTTTGGCAGAAGAGGAAGAACCTATTCCAAACTTTTGAGCAGCAGAATGAGGTTGAAATTGAGCAAGAAATAAAAGGAATCAAACAACTACTAGATGAAGCTAACTCAGCTTCTGCGTCATTAGACGAATAGTCTCTCCAGAGTGGGGGTGAAAGCGGTTGGGCCAGCGATAGAACGCGCGCAAAAGGATGAAGTGGTCTAGCCATTTCTGCTGCTCTGCAGATAAAGGTCCGTATCCGTCCAAAAAGGCGTTAAAGAAACGTCGCTGCTCGACTGTGCTGAATCCCAGTTCTGGGTAAGCAGCTCCGCCGAATGATTCAGCGTAGAGTAGCCCGACATCGAAAGCAGCAGGTGCAACAGGGAAATCAGCAAACTTATCAAAGAGTATCAGTTCGTCATCTTTTACGAGTACATTATGGACGTGAAGGTCGCCGTGCGTTACTGATAATTCTGTAGGATGATAATCAACTAGCGCATAGAGTATTTTCTCTATCTTATTAATAAGTTCATCGCCAAGTGAATACGGCAGACTCTTGTGTCGAGCAACTGCTGTGTCGATATATTTCTTTATATATGACGACCACTCTGTATTTATTTGTTTACCATCAGTGTCAAAAACAAAAAACTCATTAGCCTTTATGGCGTGAACGCGCGACACTAATTTACCCCATGCTCTACAGCGCTCTTCGCTCAAGACATTTCCCAAAGTAAGAGAACCTTCGACATACTCAAGCAGAATCTGATTGGGTTGTAACGCAACGTGAGCGTGTACAGCCAAGGCCGGAATATGATGGCTTTCAAGCTGCTCATTAAAATACTTCTGTGCAGCCACTTCGCGTATGTCGTCTGTTTTTAGAACGTACTTACTTCCATTGATGCTAACTGATTTAACGCTAGCATCCCGGTCGGCATGATTCAGCTCTTCAATTTCTATAATTTTACTGTCCACTCGACAAGTATAGCAGCATAGGAGCCAAAAAGTTTGGACGCTCTATCTCTCCTATGGAGTTCCAGACAACAAAAAACCACCCCTTTTATAGAGAATTTTAGGTATTGACTTAGAGTGCACTCTAAGTTGTATGCTAGCATTATGAATCCAGAGATATCAATTAAAAATGTTCAAGAACAAACAGGCGTTAGTGCTCACACTCTTCGCTATTACGAAAAAGTTGGCTTATTAAATAGCATCCGTAGGCTTACAAACGGCCGGCGCATTTATACTGAGTTTGATATTGAGTGGATCAAAACACTTAAATTACTCCGGAGCACAGGCATGCCAATTCAAAAGATGCTCGATCTTGCGCGGTTAAAAGACGAGGGCGACATCAGTATCGAGAAGCGCATAGCCTATTTCAAGGCCTACCAGACGGAGCTGCGCGAGCAGATTGCTGAGCGTGAAGAAGCGATAAAAACAATGGATAAAAAGATTAAGCGGCACGAGATGCTACTTCGTGCAAGAGATAAGGAGAAATGATATGGAACTTCAGAATAAGAGAATAATTGTTATTGGCGCTAGCTCTGGCATGGGACTGGCGACGGCATCGCGGTTCCATCAAAAAGGTGCACACGTCGTAATGGTTGGGCGGAATGAAGCTAAACTCCAAAAAGCGGCAAGAGTCATTGCCGACAATGATGATCGATTGACGCTTATAGCTGCCGACATGACCACTGACGAAGGTAGACGCACGATAATGGAAGCTAGCGGAGCAATCGACCATTTGGTAGTAACTGCCGCCGATCTGAAGTACATGCCTATCAAGGATTTTACCGTTGAAGCAGCTGAGTACGTCATACAATCGAAGCTTCTCGCTCCTTTATTCCTTGCCCAGGCGGCTTTGCCAATCCTGGCTAAAGACGGTAGTGTCACCTTCGTATCTGGTATTGCAGCAGAACGACCGATTCCTGGGGGCGCATTAACAGGTGCTGTAAATGGTGGTCTAAATGCTCTAGTACGCGGTATGGCAATTGAACTCGCACCAATTCGGGTAAATACCGTTTCGCCGGGTTGGGTTGAAACACCACTTTGGCAACATATTATACCCGATGAGGTAAAACGCGAAGAGGCCTTTGCTGCTATGCGGGCTAAAATTCCTGCTCGACGTATTGGACAACCCGAAGATATCGCCAAAGCAATCGAGTCGGTGGTGACCAATGGGTTCATGAGCGGATCGACAGTATACGTTGACGGCGGACAACGATTAATTTAAAAAGCTATCTAGGGAGGCAATCGAACTCTTTTCGATAATTTCATGGCCGGAGAGGACGGTCGTAAGTAAAACTTTTGAAGGCTCGATCCCGTCAAAAACAGATAACTTGATATTTAGGTGCTCAATGAGAGTATATGCGTCAGCTCAACCTTTTCCTCAGCTCTGCATTTTTAGTATGTATAGTGCGAACTGCATACAAATAGCGAATGCTAGAAGCCCCGTTGCTAGGAAGAATATATAAGTACGCGACGAGAAGCTTATTATATCGATTGCGTACTTTATTTTTGCTTTCTTTTCATCGAGCGGTTTTCGAAAAGCTACATCGTAGCCGACCTTCGCGTTATTGGCCAGGTTCTCTAGAACATTGTCTAAAACCAGATCCACTGCCTCTGAGTTAATAACGGACTCATCTGGGCTTAATGCTTTCGTCCCTTTTCTTATACTGTTTAATTGCTCTTGAGACATATTTACTGCCTCTAGGTATTCTTTGGTTGCGGTTTTTCGTAGTCGTTCCATCGGCAGAACTATCTGCGCCACAAATGATGCGATAGTATGAGCTTTTGAGCCTACGTCTTTATCTTGACTTTCATCTAGCTTAGTTTTGCGTATTGGATATCTGTATGCATACCACCCATGTAGACCCAAACTTACCAGATAAAATATGAACGAAAGAAAAAGTGATAGGATGACGTAAACATTATTAAAGTTTGCCTGAAATACGAGTACGTACAGCAGCAAAAAGGTCAAGTTTATTTTTATAAATGTTGCATTAGGGGAAGTTTTGTCTTTTGCGTCCATATCTAGATAGTAACACCTAACTTGCATTTTTTTCGACATTCAAAAAATGACACATACTTGCACATATGTCATTTTTCTTGGCTGAGCGTTAAGTATGGCAATATAACTTTTTATGCCATCGCTGGTGGAGTTTCGTATGTTTGATATTAGCGACGAAAAATACGAGGAGCTTCGGGCTATTTTGGGAAAGCAATATGTGCAAGCTTTCACGCTTGAAGAAGCAAAAGAAATTGGTGACGGGCTTGTAGATTTCTACCGTTTACTTCTAGAAAATAGAAATGAAGAAAATATAAATGAAGAAAATATAAATAGAACTATAGATTAGTGGTTTGAGCTAATCGCATCAGCCACTTTAAGCACTCTACGTAATTTACCGCCGATTATCTTCTGCTATGTGTTGATAGAACAAAAATGTAGCAAGATAGCCCTCAAAACTCTTTTTTTTTGAATGACGTCATGAGTTGCACTGTCTAATGTTTGAAGAAATTCAGGACGACTGAACTCTGCCCGTTTACTGGAATTCTTTATGGTTTTGATTAGCTCTTTATGATACTTGCTCATAGAATGTCGTTGTCACTGCTTGTGACGGCATCAAAGAATAATTCTTGAACATTAATGTTCTTAATCCTGTCTTTTGATATGGCGGTACCGAATTTATATCTCATGTAGTTTATATCGAGTTCATTATGTGTAGACATAATCAACTGATAGTCTCCAATAAAATTACGTCTCAAAAGTTCAGTGAGAGAATGTACATTTAGTACGTCCAAATCCTGAATTGGATCATCAATCAGCATGAGCCTAGTACTTTTCTGTGGGTAGACAGTGTTCATTGCTAGATAGAATGCCATAGACACCACCACGAGCTGACCTGAGCTAAGCTGATGAGCTGCGTCTAAAGTTTCGCCCCTAGCAGTTGTGAATACGACGGTCTTGCTTTCTCGTTGTGAGTGCATGAATATACCGTTACACTGCGGGCTATTTTGAAGTATTTTTGAGCTGTACAAATAAAAAGGCAACTGCAAATCTTTAGTGATTTTCTTCTGATAGTCTTTAAATGCTTCGTTGTATGCTTCCAAGAGGCCTGTCGCCTTTGACAAGAGGGTACTTACCTGCGCAAGTCTTAATTCTAAAAGCTTTCTATTCTCAACAAAGGACCTGCTATACTCCTGGTCTATATATAATCGCTTTGTCTTAATTTTTGATTTTGCGAACTCGACGTACTGCTTATTTCTATCAAAGATTGTTTTAAATATAGTAACATGTTCTTCAAGTACTGACCCCGGATTATATTCGATAGCAGCCGCTCTTTCATTTAGCTGCTCCGACAGCCGCTCTTGTTTCTCGATCAGATCTTCCAAGCTGGGCATTTGGTCCGGAGAGGCCTTAAAATCGTTATCTACTTCGAAATCGAGTCTAGCCAAGACAACTATTTCCGCTTCATAATTTTTGACATAAAGCTCATCTAGCAAATCCATTAAAGCTACTTCACCCTGCGAAGTGTTTTCCTCAATGTATTGCTGGAGGGTTCTTATTGCTTCAACAATTTGAATATTTGTTTCCCAATTTTGAACTGATTGCAATGTCTTACCTAAACGGGGTAACACTTTGTCTATCAATTCATTACGCTCTAGGTCTAAGCGGCTCAAGGCACCCGTGGACTTTAGCTGATCAAAAATAAGTGCACTTGGTTTAAACTTCGAAAGGCCAGTTATTAATCTGGTAATAAAGGTATCTCTAATTTCCTTTTCTAAGTTCGCAAGTCTCTTAACAGATTCGCCTTTTAGTCCTTCAACTTCTTCTGTCTGTTTGGAGATAGACTCGATAAGTTCTTGATGGCTGGCATATTTGGTTCCACAATATGGGCACATATCCTCTAGGAAGTTATGGCCATGATCATGGAAGGTTTTAATATTTACGACTAATTCATTTCGTAGCCTCTGTAGCTCGGATAGAAGTCGACCATACACGCCTGCCGACTCCGCAATAGGCTTATACGCATTAAAATATTTAGCAGCCTCTTGCTTTTCTTCAACTGAAAATTGATTTGTCGATTGAGTAACAAAAGATAGGACTTCATCTATAGAACGCTGCTTAGTACCCTCAATGAATATTGCGCGATTTTGGAAATGAAATCTTTCTGATTCATCTTTGATCAGATTATATCGATCTACAGACAACTCTTTACGTAAAACGTATTTTCTAAGGATCGTCACATCTTTTGTAAAATTACGAACCTTCACCCTATCTCTGGATGTGCTTACTATAGCTTCTTGATCCATAACATCCCGTAAGACTAAAAAGTTCAAGAAGTCTTTATCTTTCGAAAATCTTGTGAGTACTTTATACTGCTCACTTTTCACGTAGTCAACTGGGTTAAACGTATTTAAAAAACTCTCAATTTCATCAAGTTTTCGTACTATGTCTGATCGCTTCACTTTTGCGAGGTCACTCATGAAGTGATTGAAAGGACTCTTGGTGTCGTAATCCTGCACAACATCCGCTTTAATCATTTGCTCGTATTGAATCACCTCGCCTGATGGCTGAACTATAGTTGTATCGAGTGAATCTAGCTTGCTTTTCAGATATGTCTTATGCGTGCTCACCTGCTTTTTAAATCGTTCTATTTTGTTTCTTTCGTCTTCGTAGCCGCCAGCATCAATTAGTGGGGTCAGGATATCGTGTCTAGCTTTTTGAGCGAGTCGTAGAAAGAAAGTACTATCGCTTTGCTGTAGATAAGTAAACAATTTATAGTTTTCGGATGAAACGTTTGGCCACGAATCATCATCGCTTAAATGCTCACCTTCAGGACTATAAGTGCTTCTTTGAAAAGCCGACCAGTCAATAAAAGGCTGTCTATCAACAACTCGTGCGCACTTAACTTGAATGGTTCTTCTTTCACCTTCGCAAGTAGTGTCAAGCTCAATCTTTATGTCTTTTGCTGGATCATTATGTAATATCGATCTTTGGTGTCTTTTGCCTGCATTCTCTCCGCTTTTTGCTTCATCAATCCTCAAGATCTTTCCCGTGAGGCATAATTCCATTGCATCATAAATAGTTGTTTTACCATATCCATTTGGGCCACTGAGAAAAGTTATGTCCGATTCGAGGTCAACAACATGTTCACCTGATATACCCTTGAAATCTGTAATTGTAATACTGTGCAATTTTATGTTCACAGCTGATTATCCTCACTGGCAACCAAGAACTCTCTAATAGTTTCGCTATTCAAAAACTTTACAATCTCATCATCCGTAGTAGCATGGGATTCATTTAAGGGATACTCATTAACCAATTGACGTATGGATTGATGGTTACTTAATCTTTCTTCTAAAAATCCCTCCAATGAAGCCCATGCGTTCTCTGGTCGTGTGTAATTGAGAAAAGGGAGTTTACTGTAAATCCTTAGAACTGTTTCGTATTCCGAAATCTCTTCATCAGCGTTCGACTCGGCGTATGAGCTAAAACCTTCTTGTAGCTTTACGGATAGGTCCTGAGTGATATTATCTGAATCTAGATTCATAATCTCTCGGATTGAATCTGTCGTATATGGTAGAACGTATTTTCTAAAGCCAAATGTGTTCTCCTCAACTTTCAGAATGATGTTCTTTACCTCATCGAGATCAGTCGAGTTTTCTACCCTATGACAAATAATTAGTGATGTGTCCTTAAGGGCATTCGAATTATGCTTACATGCAGCGTCAAACTGGTTCATTACAGAATGAGTTATGTCGGAGCCATCGAAAACATTCAAATCACCTGTACTATAAGGAGCGACAATTACCACATCCTTTAACAGCTCGGATTCATATGTGTATATACCTATCTCCGGTATACTATCAATGAGTTTATAACCATTTACCTCAAGAAGCTTTACTACTATACTCTCCACAACCTAATCTCCATTAATCTCACTTATAGCCCTATCGACAGATACGAACTCTAGCGGCGCTGGCTCAATGATGTCATAGACTTTCCTGTCTGCGATAAAAGAAACTGAGAGTTCCTCACCTAAAAGTTCATCGAAATCTGCATCTAAGGATTCATTTACGATCTTTGCTTTTTTAAATGTCAGCGCAACATCTTTATCCAATAACGCCTTCATAATTTTCTCCGTTTGCCATTTGTTTGTTCCCCTCTGCTCGTCATCATCGCTTTGCTTCATCTCATTAATAACAGTAAGAATATACGATGAGCCATCCACATCATACTGGATGCAATTAGCTTCGTATTCACGACTTTCAATTCTACTCAAAGTGGTATATACAACCTTTTTCATGCCGTTACTGTTTACATCTAAAAATCGGCTATTATTTATGTGAAGGTAGCGTAGACTAGCCAATAGAGAGTTATTGTCTAGTGTAGTAAGATCTTGAATATACTTCACGACGCGAGATCTCTCAATGGCCGTAAAGGTTGGCAAATCCTCCCGTTCACCGATAAAGTCTTCGGCATACTCTAATACGCTTCGACGACTCTTATCCGCATCGTAGGCAGCCAAACTCTCCGAATGAGAGATAGCAGTTTGTAATTCATGTAATGTATATTCAGCGAAAGACTTACTATGGTGCGCAACACTTATTCTTGCTTGTAGACTATGTTGTAGTTCCTTCCAAATTAATGATGCTTCAGATGTGTTCGCGCCTGTAGCTTGTTCAATCTCTCGCACTGCTAGTGTCATTAGCTCGTCATTTGAGCTATTTGCACTTGAAAAATCACAATATTTCTTAGGTAAATCAGCATCATTTTCGGGTGGATACTCATACAATTGAATACTGTAATCGTTTTGCCAGCTACTGATATCTAGCTCTTTAATAACATGAATAAAGCGACCGTCCGTCGGTACACTATTCTCATTAAATCCATCCTCCATAATGGGACTTCCGTCATCATTAGTCATAAGTTCATCTTTGGAGTTCTTTTTCTGATGACGAGTGAATACATGGGAGTATCTTGAAAAAGCAGTCGAATTATAAGCCTTTACTTGATGCCTAGATATGACTTCAGTAGAATCTTTATCCACTTCATGAATAATTTGAAAATCTTCGCCGAGTTCGAATATTAATTTCCATTTATTAAGATCTCGGCTCTCGGCCCTCTTGAGCCTGTTAACCTCACGTAAACCAACGAATAACCCAACCCTGCCTTGATGGTTGTAGCCGCTCCATATTGCCGTAGCGCCATTTGAGGTCACTACATACTCTTTGCTTTATTGGACATGTTGTTTTAATTATATGCCAAATACTGTTTATTGGTCACAAACTGAGCCGTTTCTTGAGTTAATATGTGCTCTTTACTCTGTTAAAATGAAAATTAATCCGTCAACAAGCTTGTATTATCTAGATTATTTCATCATGCCAATAGCCGTTGCATTCGGTCGAATAAAAGGAATTCGAACTTTTTTGCAGCAAAAAAGACTACAGTTCAATCTGTAGTCTTTTCAATAATCTCATGGCTGGGGATGAGGGATTCGAACCCCCGAATGCTGGTACCAGAAACCAGTGC
>CAZBLZ010000009.1:26284-33250 GCA_964493045.1 uncultured Candidatus Saccharibacteria bacterium | reverse complement strand
ATGAAGCAGGCGATTTTACTCCACGGTACAGGCGGAAGTGATACTAACTATTTTTGGTTTGCGGACACCAAGAAATATTTAGAAGACAATGGCTACAAAGTTTGGTGGCCGTTGTTACCGAATGCAGAGCGTCCAGTGTTAGATGAATGGTTACAGTTTGTGGAAGAAAATATGCCACCACTCGACGAAGAAAGTGTAATTATCGGCCATTCTTCGGGTTGCCCGTTGATCTTATGGTTGCTTGAAAATTCTATGATTACCATAAAACAAGTAGTGCTAGTGAGCGGGTTCTACCAGCTTATTGACGATCCAAAAGACGGTGGTATCTCACATCTTATGCTGCCCGAAGAGGGATTTGACTACGATAGGATTCGAACGGCTGCTCATGAATTTGTGCTAATCAATTCAGACAACGATCCATGGGGCTGTGATGACAAGCAAGCTCAACCCGTAGCAGACGAGCTGGGTGGCAAGTTCGTATTAGCTAAAGGGCAGGGGCATATGGGGTCTGGTACATTTAACCAACCCATGCTTGAGCTACCGCTTCTCAAAGAATTGCTGGCGGCTTGATCGCCGGTTCTTGGACTCTTAATCTGCTATGATAAACACAATATGAGAAACGCTTTTGCTGTCACTGCGGCCTTAATTGCGGCATTTTCTTCGGTACCATACATAATCGGGATTGTGCGCGGAAGAACCAAGCCAGATATCGTAACATGGCTGACATGGTCAGTTCTGACAGGTATTGGGAGTGCTGCGGCTTTTGCGGCACATGAGCCACGTACTGCGCTTCTAACGGTCGGTGCTACCTGTAGTACTGCTACTGTCGTGGTCTTGGGGCTCAAATACGGCACCGCTACAGTCAGCTTACTCGATATTATTTGCCAGATTGGTGCGATTGCTGGTTTGATTTGCTGGTTGGTTTTTAACTCGCCACTTATCGGTATTATAGTGCCCGTCTGTATTGATCTTATAGGAGCGTTACCAACACTTCGTCATTCGTGGGATAGACCAGGGGAGGAGACTTGGCAAACCTTCTTAGTAGGCGCGGTTGCGCCGATTTTTACTATCGCATCGATCACACAGTACAGTGTGGCGAGTTTACTGTATCCGCTATATTTACTGCTCGCGGACGGGCTCATTGTGATGATTATAGTTAGCCGTCGCGATCGCTTGGGACTTGCTTTAGCCGAAGATATATTTGAATAAGACCTAGGACCTCGAAAGAGGACGCTAAACTTTCCTATAGCAATTAGCTATCACCTTGAGATATGCTTAAGGTAGTTACTATAAGCACGATAATCAAGGAGTCGTATGGAAAAAGAGCAAGAACAACCACATGAGCTTACCACCAAAGAACAAAAGTTCTTAGATTCTTACGGTATTGCCGCGGACGCTAAAATCCCGTTCCATATTCGTGCGCCTAAGACACTGTTTTGGCTGATGTTTTTAAGTTCAGGATTTTATGGTCTGTACTGGTTCTATAAGAACTGGGAAGCTGTTACGACAGTTACCGAACATAAGATTTCTCCTTTCTGGCGGACGATATTTACGATCTTCTATGCATGGCCGCTCTTCAAAATTATGGTTTTGCAAGCAAAAGTACGTGGTTTCGACAAAAACTATTCTGGCGGTTGGCTAGCAATAGGTTATATCTTTGTGCCAGCCATTGTCTCGTCTTTGTATCATCCCGAAAAGTATGATGCAGGAACTATATTATTCGAGTTTGTGAGCGTGGCGGTCTCGGTGTGGTTCTTGATCCGAGTGGAAGAAGCGGCAACGTTTGCAGTGCAACACGACTCACTTGGCGGTACGGGGAATGTGTACGGTGAAGTGACATGGTTTGAAAAAAAGTTTGTCGCGGCGGGTCTGATATTTGTCTTAGGACTGTATCTACTCCTGATTTTTAGTCAGCCCTAAGACCCTCTTCGGACACGTTTGTATGTAGTATGATGTATTTATGACAAAACGTTTATATCGTTCTACAACAGATCGCATGGTTGCTGGTGTATGTGGGGGCATTGCTGAATATTTCAACATTGATCCAGTAATCGTACGCATAATCGCCGTTATTTTACTGCTTCCCGGTGGCTTACCGGGCTTGTTACCGTACATAATCTTGTGGATAGTAGTCCCCGAAGATACGACAAGGCCGAAAACGACTCGTCGTAAGGTATGAAGAATGCATTAGGGGTAGTCGCTATTGTGATTGGCGTATATAGCTATATCCCATATTTTCGGGATATCCTTGCTGGTACTACGAAACCACACGCGTTTACTTGGTTTGTGTGGTTTCTACTTACTGCACTCGCTTATGGCGCCCAGGTTTCAGACGGGGCAGGGGCTGGCGCTTGGGTAACTGGTTTTACAGCAGTTGTGGCGCTTGCAGTTACGGTAACCGCTCTCAAAGTGGCTCGGCAGAACATAGCGACTCTTGACTGGCTATTTTTCGTAGGGTCGCTCGCTGCACTTGGCTTGTGGCTGGTCACGAAAGACCCAGTAGGATCAGTAGTCCTTATAACACTCATTGATGCTTTGGCGTTTGTGCCGACATTTAGAAAATCATTTCACAAACCTCAGGAAGAGACGGCTTCTACCTACGCGCTTTCGGCGCTTAAGTTTGGGGTTAGTCTGGCCGCGCTTAATGCAATCACGCTTACGACATCGCTATATCCACTTTCTCTGGTAGTTACGAATGGCCTCTTCGTGGCAATGATAACCTGGCGTCGCAAGCGTCTGAATCTTGAACCAAATTCACAGCCATTCTAAGCTAAGGTCTATGGAAATTATTTTTGAATCACATTCGACGACACTGGATAATGAGTCCGGACAAGCTGCCGGTTGGTTTGATGTAGCCCTCTCTGAGATGGGAGAGCAGCAGGCTAAGCAATTGGGTGAGCGCCGTAAGGCAGAACATTTTGATACAATTTTTTGTTCAGATTTGCAAAGGTCTTACCTAACTGCAAAGCTGGCTTTTGGGGATACAGTACCTATTGCGCAGGATGCACGTTTACGTGAATGCAACTATGGTGAGCTCAATCGAGCCCAGAAATCTTTGATTGATCAAATGAAGCCAGGCTGCATAGATACGACATACCCAGGAGGCGAAAGCTGGCAACAGGCAACTGATCGGGTCGGTGAGTTTTTAAGAGAATTGCAGAAAAGACCTGAGCTTAAGCGAGTACTCGTCATTGGTCACCGCGCCACGCAGTATGGTTTAGAGGTGTACTGTAACGGACTGAGCGTGCGTGAAATTGCGCTTGCACCGTGGCAATACCAGCCTGGTTGGCGTTATGAACTGCCAGTCTAACGACCGACTAGATGTAGTTAAAGAATTTTGGTGCTAATGGACGGCTCTCTGTAAGTAGGGCGGGTAGCTCGGCTGCGATAAAAGCCGGCAATACTTTATGGTCAACGGGGTTAATAAAATCAAATGTTTCGATTTCAGTTACGCCGTGTGTTGTAGTTGAAAGGTCAACGTTTAAATAATCACTTGCATTCAATACTTCAAAGAAAAATTCCATTTGCTCAGTGTCATTATGAACAAATTGCTGGACATAGAGCAGTTGGCCGACAATCGGCTTGACGCCAAGTTCTTCGATAAGTTCTCGCTCTAAAGCGGGCAATAGTGCTTCGCCCTCGTCAACACCACCGCCTGGTGTGCACCAGTAGTCGTTGGCATCTACAGTGGCCCTACCTTTATATTGCTTTAGCCGAAGGCAAAATATTTTACCTTCGTGCACAATTACACCCCTGACTGCTACGCGTCGTTTCATACTGCGATTGTATCATAGGTAAAATCGGATGCTATAGACCGTGCGCCGTAGTATAATTCCAAACCATGACCTCAGATCTTATTTATTACACCGATGGCAGTGCCAGTCCAAATCCTGGCCCAGGCGGTTATGCGGTGATCTTAGACAAAAAACCAGTGGCATTAGGTAGTGAGCCAAATGGTGACCCAACAACTACCAATATTCGTATGGAAGGGTTTGCGATTATGAACGCCCTCAAGCTCTCTAAGGGAGAGGTGTGCACGATCTATACTGACAGCGAGTTTTGGATCAATGTTATTACTAAATGGGCACCAGGCTGGGAAGCGAAGGGCTGGAAGAAGTCCGGTGGACCAATTAAAAACCTGGACATTGTGCAGGAAGTCTACCCACTCTATAAGCGGTCGCGTGCGACGCTCACATGGGTGCGTGCTCACATGGGTGATGAAGGTAATGAGCTGGCTGACCACTGGGCTAATGAAGCTCGTGAAGGTGCACGACTCTAAGACTCTATCTTACTGGGAGGCTAGAGGACTAGAAAAGCAAATTTTACAGCAGTCCGCTAGGCATAAGCACGCTACAATAGCTATAAATATATAAACCTAAGTTTTGGAATTTGAACAAAATATGGATACAGATACCATACCGTCTGACGGCTATTCACCTGAAAATTATGTAGAGACAGATGTCTTTACATGGGCTAACAACCTCGTCCAGTATAAGGATGAACTAAAGGTAGAACTCTTTTTTATTAGTAAAAACTACGTACTCTACAAGACTAATCTAGCGGATGGTCTTAAGAAACAGCTCGAGCCGCTCTTTATTGATGAGATGCTGGAATTCATCCTAGAAGGAGTCGACAAGGGTCTGATTGTGCGTGGTTTCGAAGATGCAGAAGCTGAAGAGCACGTACTCCAGCGTACGCAAGTACACAAAGTAGAGAAGTTACGTGAGACATTGGGATGGCTCAAGACTCAGGAGCATGAAATTGTGCTCTTTAAAGAAGACGAGCATGACATCAATCACATGAAGGGCGTGCTTGCGCGGATAACACACGAAGGTCTGGATAAGCCTTTCTACGCTATCAAGGTGCTACCAAAGAGTCAGGTGATGAAGGGCAAGGTCGGTTGGATGTTACGCGGTGATAAGTTCATTCCATTTGATGCAGATGCTGCTTTGCGTTTGCCAAGTGACCCCCAGCTACTTGTACTTGATCAAGATTTGTATGTGTTTAGTCAACCAAAACTCAAGACGCTTTTTGGGTATGACGCCAAAGAACAGGCAATTGCTGAAAGTAAAATTCGTGAGATTGAAGAGCACTATCGATTGAGTTTCGGTGAAGGCATGAACATTCAGAATCTCGTTAAAGATAAAAAAGCGCTTGTTAAGAAGCTACAAAAACTTGAAGTAGGTAAGGTGAGCCAAGAGCAGGTGATTACACAGTCTGAAGAAATGGACTTAAACCTCATGCCGGATGATAGCGGTGCGATTATCATCATGGACGACAAGGATATTGCGAAGTTCATTAACCTCATGAATGATGACTACATGGAATCGCCAGTTACAGGTGAGCGCTATGAAATTATTAAGAAGCGTTTACTCAAACCTGAGGATAACGAAGAAACTATGGCGATAGTACCAAGCGAAGGCGCTTAGGGTATACTTCGGTTATGAGGCAGGCACAGGCGTTACAAGTTATGCTCGATGGGCACTCAGTTTTTTTGACGGGTGCGCCTGGCGCTGGCAAGACATATGTACTAAATGAATATATCGCTCGGGCTACGCGACAAGGTAAAACTGTAGCGGTTACCGCAAGCACCGGTATAGCGGCGACGCACATTGGCGGTACGACTATTCATAGTTGGTCTGGTCTGGGAATTAAAGACGCCCTAACGGACTGGGATCGGGAACGACTGGCCACAACTGAGCGACTAGTTAAGCGCTACAATGCGACTGACGTACTCGTGATCGATGAGGTGTCTATGCTTCATGGTGTTCGGCTTGATATGGTTAACCAAGTTGCGAAGCTACTTCGTCGCAATGACAAGCCGTTTGGAGGCTTGCAGGTAATTTTAGTAGGGGATTTATTCCAGTTGCCACCAATAACCAGGGGCGGCCAGATGGTGGATTTTGTCCATTTAAGCGCCGCATGGGCTGAACTTGATCCTAAGATTTGCTACTTGAGCGAGCAGCACCGCCAGGTGAATGATGGTTTGCTTGATTTGCTGAATGCCATGCGTAAGGGTGATGTCAACGAGATGCATGAGATGGCGCTGCAGGAGCGCATGCGCACACAACGCCCTGAAGATGTTATTGTGACACGGCTCTATTCGCATAATCTTGACGTTGATAGCATCAACCAAAAACACCTCAAAGAATTAACAGTAGACGGTAAGGTCTTCACGATGCAGACCAGCGGTCAAGCTGCTAAGATCGAGCAGCTCGTTAAGAATGTCTTGGCCCCAGAGAAGCTAGAGCTCAAAATTGGTGCTGAAGTCATGTTTGTGGCTAATAATTTTGCGGGTGGTTTTGTAAACGGTACACGTGGTAGGGTAGTGGATTTTGTTGATAACTTACCGCTTGTTGAATTACCAAATGGTCGTGAAGTCAAAGTCGAGCGTCATAGCTGGAAGCTAGAAGAGGACGGTAAGACACGTGCTGAAGTCGCACAGTTACCACTTCGCTTGGCTTGGGCTATTACAATTCACAAGAGCCAGGGTATGAGCCTGGATGCTGCAGAGATAGACCTCAGTCGCAGTTTTACTCCTGGTATGGGTTACGTTGCTCTGAGCCGCGTGCGCAGTATGGACGGTGTCTATCTTACGGGTATCAACCAGACGGCACTCACCATGCATCCACTTATCTTCACATTCGATACTGATCTACGTGAGTCGAGTGAGGCATTAGCAAACATTACATCTGACGCTGGGCCAGATGAGCTAGCTGATGCGCTCGAAGTAGCCTTAGCTGCGCCTTACGACAAAAATCTATTTGAAGCACTTCGTCGTTGGCGCGCAGATAAAGCACGGGATGAAAAAATCTCAGCATTTATAATCGCTCACGATACATTACTCGAAGAACTCGCCCGACGTAAGCCTCAGACCGAACAGGCGCTTCTAGGGGTGAAGGGCTTTGGCCAGAATAAACTCGACAAATACGGTCAGGAGATCCTCGAGATTCTTCAAGCAGGAGC
>CAZBLZ010000009.1:0-26184 GCA_964493045.1 uncultured Candidatus Saccharibacteria bacterium | reverse complement strand
AAAAAGCAAACACCTTAGAACCGTATAGAATCTCACAGTTTACAGCGCTCCGCTTAGGGTATAGTACCTAGGGTAAAAGGAGCGCTCCATGAAAATCACAAAATTAGTCCATTCCTGTTTGCTCGTTGAAAATGCCGATGCAAGCGGACGCGTAGCTTTGTTTGACCCTGGTGTATATTGCACACTTGATGTTAATACGCTCGACCGACTTGATGACATATTTATCACTCATAGCCACGGCGATCATATGGATGTAGATCTTATCGCACGATTGTTTCATAAATTTCCTAATGTGCGGATAACTACAACGGCAGAAAATGTTGCCACCTTGGAGCAACGAGGAATTATGACTGCGACGGCAAAACCTGAGGGCGTGGTCCTTTTCGACAGCCCTCACGAGGCTATTAGACCATTTTTTGATGCTGATCCGCCTCAAGAGATTGGCATACATTACTTGGATCTATTGACTCATCCAGGAGATAGCCACAGTTTTTCTGAAACGAAAGCAATACTGGCGTTGCCAGTTCAAGCACCTTGGGGTGCACCGGTAGATGCTATAGCTCTAGCTCTTAAGTTAAAGCCGCAGTTTGTCATACCGATTCATGATTGGCACTGGAGTGATGCCGCTCGCGCGAGCTCGTATGAAAACATGGGAAGGGCTTTCGCAAAAGAGGGGATTACGTTCATTAAGGCGGTCAGCGGCGAGCCGTTCGAGCTAGAAGTTTAAAGGAGAGTACTTATGCAGAAGACTATACGAATTGGTGATCGTACGGTAAATCGTCTTGGGTTTGGCGCAATGCGCATTACAGGGGAGGGGATTTGGGGACCACCCGCCGACCACGATGGCGCAATCGCAGTACTTAAAAAAGCGGTGGAGCTTGGGGTTAATTTTATTGATACGGCTGATTCATACGGCCCTGAAGTGTCTGAAAATCTTATTCACGAAGCGCTAGCACCGTATGAGGGCTTATTGATTGCCACTAAGGGTGGCATGGTTCGTGGAGGCCCTGGTCAGTGGTCGACTAACGGTTCGCCAGAGTATCTGAGGCAAGCGTGTGAGGCAAGCCTTAAGCGCCTAGGTGTTGAACAGATTGAGCTATACCAATTTCATCGACCTGATCCAGCTGTGCCATTTGTTGACTCAGTGCGTACTTTTGCGGAATTGCGCGAAGAAGGCAAGATCAAACACGTGGGCCTTAGTAATGTGACCACTGAACAGCTAGAGCGTGCTATGGAGCTTGTGCCAATCGTGAGTGTACAGAACAATTACAGCATACTTAATCGAGAGCACGAGGCTGTTCTTAAATTATGCGAACGACACGGAATTGCGTTTATACCGTACTTCCCAATTGGCGGTAACACTGGCGGCTTAGCCGAACAGACATTAGACAAAATCGCTGTGAAACATCAGACTACAATGCGCCAAATTGGGCTGGTATGGTTACTGGAACACTCACCGGTTATGGTACCAATCCCAGGTACGGGCAGCGTGGAACACCTGACTCAGAATATGGCTGCGGCAGATATTGAGTTGGATGATGAGGATATTACACAGCTTGACGCGCTAGCTTAGCCGCATAACTTTATCCAGTGGCAGGCTAGGGACCTCTATACGAGTACCTAGTTGAGCTTGTTTCGCCGCAAATACTAGCGGTGCTATATTACCGCTATGGCCTACGAGTAATACATTACCGGGCGAATTGGCTGTGAGTAGCTCGGCGTAAAAGTTGTCAGTGCGTGCATAGAGATCAGCCAGGGGTTCCATACCACCCTTAACGAGCTCTTCTTCACTCTTTGAGAATGTATCAGCAATGAGCTGACCTATGTATGGCCCGCAGTCTCTTTCCGCAAGACGTTCATCATACTCTATCGCTTCTTTTTGGAATCCAATTATACTTGCAATGACATTTGCCGTCTCGAGAGTTCGCTTGCGTGGTGATACGATAATTCTAGTCAGAGACTCTGCTCCTAGTTGTCTCTTCAAATCATACGCCGCTCGTTGTGCTTCACTGATCCCTTCAGGGGAGAGGCCCTCAACATCACCAGCGAGACGCATTTCAGAGGCAGATGGAGTTTTGCCATGTCGTGCAAAGTATATATTCATTGTAGACAGTATAGAGCATTAGAAAGTCTCATCGCTCGCTACTGTGCGCAATCGGCGATAACTAATTAGTATGTTCACAACATAAACTTGACATAATGCTTATGTTTTGTTAATCTTTATTTACAAACCAGGATAAAACTGGCGAAATAAAAAATGACAAAACAAAAAAAGCTACATCGACACCTTCACCCAATCCACTGGCATGGCAGTATGATTCTTGCTATCGCTGCGTTACTGCTCACGAGCGTGAAGTGTAGTGGAGAAATGCTCCGGGCGCTGCAAGCGCTTCCTATCCATGCTGATGTCGCTGGCTCAACTTTTCTGCGTGATGCAGAAACAGGGCATATGCCAGTATTGCTGAGTCGCGGCATGCGACACGCTGTCTGTAGTAGCAAATAACGACCTAAGTTTTGCTGGGTCGTTATTTTGTTGTCTAGCGCTTGGTGTCCGTGGTTCTGTCCACATGTAGCGCCAGCTGAGGAAAACCTGGAAATCTGTGGATAACTTAAGGTGGAAACACCTCATTTCATATGGAAAGTGCTTGCATGTGGGTGAGAGTGGGTAGTACACTCTTGTTAGTGGGTAATCGTGGGTAGCCCGAACGAAAGAGCTACTCATCAAAACAACAAAACAAAAAGCTCACTAGCAACTTAAATATAACCAATCAATGGCACAGGTGGATTACTTTCAACGCAAACTCGACGATAAACGGCGGTTAACCATACCGACCGAACTTCGAAATGAATTCGCGAGCGGAGTAGTCATAACCAGGGGTTTTAAAGACTACCTGCATGTGTACCCAAAGCATGTTTGGGATGATGATGTTGAGCCTCAGCTCAAAGGAAACATTCTCGATGAGCAGATTGCTGATTTGAACGTCCAATTCCGGATGGGAAAAATTGAAGCAGACATGGATACCAAACAGGGAAGAATAACTCTGGAGCAACATCTCCTGGACTACGCTCATATCGACAAAAGTGTGTCGTGTGTGCGGGTTGGGAAGTATTGGCGGCTTATGACAGATTGAAGTCATAAATCGTCAAACAGCACATTAACAATCTAAGCAGCAAACGAATAGTAAACCTCGATCCAAGAAGATCCGAGATCAGCTATTCGGCAGTCAACACGTGGACTAGAGAAGGGCACCACGTTTTAAAAACCCTTCGTTCTTTCTATAAAACACCTCCCAAAACTCCACCTCACACATAAGTCTCTCACATTTAGTTAGAAGAAGTCGGAAGTCTTACTGACACCCTAAAAAGTGTCTCGTTTAGAATCTCTAAACATATTAACTTTCATCAGACGCTTCTAACGAACCACAAAAACAAAAACTTTCCAAAAAACAAAAAGTTGGCTGCTGAATAGGTGATCTTGCAATATGTTTCGAAGATCCGCTTAGGCGGAAACTGTTACAAAAAACAAACACCAAAACAAAAATACTATATAGTAAGTGCGATATGCACCAAGAACAGAACCTACACATACCGGTATTGCTAGAGCCTGTGCTCCAGTATCTAAGCCCCAAACCAGGTGATTCATACCTGGATCTGACGGCTGGGTACGGTGGGCATGCAGATGCCATACTTGAGCGGACCCGTGTACCTGCGGAAGCTACGTTAGTAGATAGAGACGCCAACGCCATTAAGACGCTTACGCGTTTTACGGATGAAGGCTCGCAGATTGTACACGCCGATTTCTTAAGCGCTACGCAAAGTTTGCTAGCGGCAGGGAAACGGTATGATGTGATTCTTGCAGATTTGGGTGTATCGTCACCGCACCTTGATAACGCAAGCCGCGGTTTTGCGTTTGCACAAGATGGACCACTCGATATGCGGATGGACCAGCTGCAGACGTTAGACGCAAGTACCATAGTGAATAGCTATACACCCGATGATCTCCAGCGGATTATTCGAATGTATGGTGAAGAACCTCGAGCACGCACCATAGCGCAAGCTATTGTTAAGGCTCGGCCGATCACAGGTACAAGAGAGCTTGCAGAAATTATTCGTTCGGTCATGCCAAAGGGGAGTAAAACTCATCCGGCAACCCGCACATTCCAGGCACTCCGTATTGCCGTCAATGATGAATTGGAGTTACTGCGTGCTAGTTTGCCATTATGGGTTCAACTGTTGAAACCTCAAGGACGTTTGGGGGTCATTAGCTTCCATAGTCTAGAGGATCGCCTCGTAAAACAGGCCTTTGCTGAACTGGCAGGGGATCGCTATGATGCGACACTGATACCCCTGACAAAACGCCCTATAACGGCCGACGACACTGAATTAGTTTTCAACCCGCGTTCTCGAAGTGCTAAGCTTCGGGTCGTAGTGAAAAAATAAAAAAGAAAGGGACGACAATGCCAATAGTAATTGACGTTCAAAACAAGTCCCGCATCTACCACGTAAACGTTCGACGCGAAGAGCTCGACGCCTAACTGGTAGGAATGCAGGCTCGATCCCGGCTAAAATAGCCGGGATCGAATCCCAAGCACACGCAGATATCAACCTAACAAAAACAAATATTTATTTATGACATACTCAAACACTTTGGCTTTAGGCCGGCAGCAAACGCTCTCACGCGGCCAAAATTCAGTAAGCTTTCGTGTAACGGACAAGCGACTTGGTCCTGTCAGCAATACGATTGTACTGATTGTATTGGCATGTCTATTGGGTCTTTTATACCTTACGCAGGTAACCAAGACGAACGCCTATGGTTATCAGATTAACGCCCTACAAAAAAAGCAGACAAGCTTACAACAACAGCACGAAGATCTCAGTGTTGCTTCTGCTCGATTACAATCAATGGATCGCGTTGCTGCAAGTGATCAGGCGGCTGCTATGGCACAAACCACTCCAAGCGGTAGCGTACAGTAGAAGGTTTAACTGACCGTACGGTATACTAGTAACAATGGATCAACAATCGTCCGCTAGCCCCGTACAGCGGGTGCGAATCTGGTATGCGCTCTTGCTGGTAGTATTTGGTTTATTTTCGGTAAGGGTATTCTATCTACAAGTTATCCGGCACGATTTTTATAAAAAGGCCGCACTGAGCGACCAACTTAAGCAATACAGCGTACAAGCAGAGCGGGGTATAATCAGTGCCCACCTAGGCGATAGTACTGTGCCAATCGTACTGAATCAAAAACTCTATACATTGTATGCTGACCCGACTATCGTTAAGCACTCGAGCGCAGTGGCCGCAAAGTTACAGCCGATTATCGGTGGCAATGTGGATGATATCGCGAAGGAGTTGTCGAGCAAGGTGACACGTTATCGTATACTCGCAAAACGACTTACTCCTGCACAGAGCGATAAAATTTTAGCATACAAGTTTCCTGGTGTAGGCACTGAAGAGCAAGACTACCGTACCTATCCACAAGGAACAATGGCAGCTCAGCTTCTCGGGTTCGTGAACAATGAAGGTAGCGGTGAATATGGATTAGAACAGGCGCTTAATGGTGAGCTGAAGGGCACTCCTGGGCAACTTAAGGCGGTAACGGATATCAACGGCGTGCCATTAGCCGCAAGTCCAAATAATATTTCTACACCTCCTGTTGCAGGTAAGGACGTGGGGCTTACACTAGACATTGGCATGCAATCAGCTTTAGAGAAGATTGTTCAGTCCGCACAAACCACTAATAAGTCTAAGGATGTCAGTGCGGCTGTTATTGATGTGCATACGGGCGCAGTGAAGGCGATGGCTAATTATCCGACTTACGACCCAGCTAATTATCAGAATGTTGATGATGCCTCGCTTTTTCAGAACGATGCAGTATCTGAGCCGATTGAACCAGGATCTATAACTAAGGTCTTTACTACAGCTACGAGTCTGCAAAAAGGAGTTATTACTCCGACGACAAGTTTCTACGATCCCGGTAGTTGGACAATCGATGGAGCTAAGGTTAGCGACGTAGAAGAGGACCACAGTACTGGCCAGCAAACTGTTCTTTCGACGCTTGATAAATCACTTAACACAGGTGCAACATGGATGCTTATGCAACTTGGAGGTGGTCAGGTTACGTCTCAGGCGCGTAATACTTTGTATGATTATTTTTATAATCATTTTCGACTCGGTCAAGCAACGGGAATCGAGCAGGGTTACGAGGCAGATGGGTATGTAGCGAAGCCTGCGAACACTGGATCCGGCATCAATCTAACATATGCTGAAATGTCATTCGGACAGGCTTACACGGCTACGGCCCTTCAGATAGTGGCTGGGTTCAGCAGCATCCTAAATGGTGGCACGTACTACCAGCCGTACTTAGTCGATACTATGACGGACGCTAATGGTGTGGTTACAAAAACTCAGCCAAAGGCATTGGAGCAGGGGGTAGTCACAAGCCAGGTAAGCCAGCAGGTGATTTCGTTACTTGAGCAGAACAACACCAACCACATCCATGAGGGCTTCTCGTACCTGGACTTTGGACCAAACTATAGCGTAGGCGGTAAGACGGGTACGGCAGAAATCGCTAGTCCAACAGGTGGATATTATGCTGATAAGGTTAATGGTACCTATATGGGCTTTGTGGGTGGTAATACGCCACAGTATGCTATTGTGGTCTACAATCTAGAGCCTACGAAGTACTCAGGCTTTGCGGGTGCTTCAACAGGACAGCCTGTGTTTGCGAATATTGCACATATGTTGATTAACGATTTTGGGGTGACGCCAAAAGGGCACTAGCGTATACTGAACGTAAGATTAAAGGAAAATGAAAACTAATATATGAACCATGCCCTGCATATTGCGCTTAGCTCGCACTCACTTCTTAAGATGCTGCTTCTCGCGGTGGGGGGATTTACAGTATCGATGGCACTAACGCCTCTATACACGGCACTGGCATTTCGCTGGCAGCTCTGGAAACGACCACGTGAGACAACTCTGACTGGTCAGCCAGCTACGATGCTCAACAAGCTACACGCCGAAAAACATAAACGACACATCCCGACCATGGCGGGAGTTATCTTTATTGTCGCAGTAGGAATAATTACGCTCGGGTGGAACTTAAGCCGTTCACAGACATGGTTGCCATTAGCGGCATTTGCCGGTGCTGCAATAGTCGGGTTGATTGATGACATTTTCAATATTCGTAGCAATGGCCGTGGTGTAGCGGGCTTACCATCTAAGATTAAGTTATTACTTATCACGATTGTCGCCTTAATTGGGGGATGGTTCTTTTATAGTAAGCTCGGCGTACACACGATTCACTGGCCAGGTATACACGGTAGTCTCCATATTGGTTGGTTGATTGTACCACTCTTCGTTCTTGTAGTAGTTGCAACGGCAAACGCTGTTAACATTAGTGATGGTCTTGATGGTCTTGCCGGGGGCTTAACGGCGACTGCATTCGTGATATATGCAATTATCGCTACACTCGAGCGCCGATATGGTGTTGCGGGTTTCTGTCTAACAATGGTCGGTGCTCTACTGAGTTATACGTGGTTTAACGTCTTCCCAGCACGCTTCTTCATGGGTGACGTAGGCTCGTTTGCGCTTGGTACTGCTCTGGGTGTGGTGGCTATGCAGACAGATACCGTCTTACTACTCCCGGTGATTGGTCTGGTATTCGTAGCGGAAGCAGGGTCGGTTATTCTACAGATTACCTCTAAGAAATTGCGTAACGGTAAAAAGATCTTTCGTGTTTCCCCGGTTCATCACCATTTCGAGGCAATTGGATGGCCTGAGACTAAGGTAACCATGCGTTTCTGGGTAATCGGGCAAATCGCAGGACTCGCAGGGATGGTACTGTTCGTAATGGGTTGGTACCGGTGAGACCAACCGGCCGAAATATAGCTTCAGATTCTACTCAGGTGCGGCGACACCGACCCGACTACTGGTTAGTGGTGCTTGCATTATTTTTGGTAGTGATAGGCCTGACCGTAGTCTATGCGATTAGCCCAGCACTCGCAGCAACAGATGGTGGCTCAGGTGCTCATTACGTATCAAAACAGATGATCGCGATAGTACTCAGTCTAGTGGCATTCTTGATAACGGCTCGAGTACCGCTTCGTACTTGGCAGCAGTGGCAGACACCATTACTTATCTTGGCGGCCGTAGGGACGTTTATGGCGCTCATAACACCAGTAGTTCCGGAATATCCAGCGCATCGCTGGATTCGCATTGGTGGTTTATCACTGCAATCAGTAGAGGCGCTTAAATTTGCGCTTTTGATTTGGCTGAGTAGTTTCTTTGCTGCTCGGGCAAGAGCAGGGAAGCTTGCCGACTCAAAGGCCACGCTACAGCCGCTACTGTATGGCGTACTTGGGGTTGGTGTGATCGTGACTGGAATCCAAAGTGACTTCGGTTCCACAGTGGTGATTATGGCAATGCTGGCAGCGATGGCGTTTTTAGTAGGTATGCCTTTGAAGCGTTTGATGATGATAGGTGGAATTCTGCTAATCGGAGCGATTTTAGCGATTTCGGCAATCCCATATAGACGCGCACGTTTGCTGACGTTCTTTCACCCGGCCAGTAACTGCTTAACGACTGGCTACCAGTCATGTCAGGCGCTTATTGCGGTAGGCTCAGGCGGAATTAACGGGTTGGGGCTTGGTCGAAGTGTACAAGCGTATGGATATCTACCTGAAGCTCAAAACGACTCGATCTTTGCTATTTACGCAGAGAAATTCGGATTCATTGGAGTAATGGTACTACTGGGTTTGTTTGTGGCATTATTTGCGCGTCTGCGTATTATTATCGAGAGAACTTCAGATGTAGCTAGCCAGTTAATCGTCGCAGGGATCTTAGCTTGGTTAAGTACACAGATGATAATCAATGTTGGCGCTATGATTGGGCTGCTGCCTCTAAAAGGTATTACACTGCCATTTGTGAGTTATGGCGGTACCAGTGTGCTGTTTGTGGGTGCTGCGTTGGGTTTAGTTTTTCAGATTTCGCATTATACTAGTTTTAGTGCTCGTAACGTAAAGCGCGGCAGTAAAGGCGAGCAAAGGACAAATTATGAAGATACTGATGACGGGCGGCGGATCAGGCGGGCATATCACCCCGATCTTGGCCGTCGCTGATGAAATAAAGCGGCTTGATCCAGCATGCGAGCTAATCTACGTTGGTCAACGTGGAGATGGTTTGGCGGATATTCCGGCAGCCGATCCTAATATTGATACGGTATATTCAGTCTGGGCAGGGAAGTTACGCCGTTACGCTGACGAAGGCTGGCGCCAGTGGCTTCATATTCGAACGCAGCTTCTCAACCTCCGTGATATTACACGAGTGATATATGGTACTTGGCAAAGCTATTGGCTAGTGCGTCGTTTGAAACCTGATGTCGTGTTTACGCGTGGTGGTTTCGTGAGTGTTCCAGTAGCATTTGGAGCTCGACTGAATGGCGTACCATACATAACACATGACGCAGACAGCATCCCAAGCCTTGCAAATCGTCTGATTGCCAGTGGGGCTGTAAGACATGCCGTGGCACTCCCAGCGGAGCTGTATCCATATCCTGCAGCAAAGACGGTGGTTGTCGGCGTTCCGGTTCATAAGAATTATGAATTAGTCACAGAGGCGCTACGAGCAGAATATCGTAAGAAACTCAAAGTCCCCGCTAGTGCGAAGATGGTGTTTATAACTGGTGGCGGCAATGGCGCACGTGCACTTAATCAGGCCATGGTGTCGAATGCACGATACTTGCTGGCGAGCTTCAAAGACTTAGTAATCGTACATATTGCTGGGCGTGCACTAGAAACAGAAACCAAACAAGCGTACGATGCGCTAAACCTAGGCGAATTACGCAAACGAGTTATCGTGCGAGGCTTTGTATCTGATTCGTATAGATATAGTGGTGCTGCAGACATCGTGGTTGCGCGTGGTGGCGCAACTAGCTTGGCAGAATTCGCCCTGCAGCGTGTGGCGTGTATAATTGTGCCGTCCAAACAGCTTGGATGGAATGTTAAAAATGCAGAAGTCTTAGCTCGAGAAGATGCGGTAGTCAGCTTGCATGAAGAGCAGGCCGAACAACCAGAGCGGCTCGGTCGTACGATTGGTGAGCTACTTGAGGATGACAAACGACGCCAAAAGCTAGCACGTAAGCTTGCGGTATATGCGCGGCCAAATGCTACACACGACTTGGCGCAGGTAGTGCTAGATGTAGCAAATAACAGGGGTGGAAAAGATGCGGTTAGGAAAGACTAAGCCAACAACACCTGAGCCTAGGTCTAGTCAGCGGCGGCGTCCTGTAGATAGCACGTCATCGCCTGCGTTCTCCTACTACGCGAATCGTACACCGGAGCCGGTGCGTGACCGTGGTCAGTCACAAGTGGAAAAACAACGGGGTGCTAGTTCGACTCCTAAGCGACCAAATGGGTCCAAACGGACTGCTAATTCGTTTTCATTCTGGCTACTTCTTGGTATAGTCGCAGTTTGTGTCATTAAGATTCTTTTCTTGAGTAATGACCCTAAAATAGTTGTCGTGGGCAAAAATGCCGTGACGGCAGATTATGTCCAGTCCGTATCTGTATATGAAGCCTCAGCACGCAAGCTAATGGGCAGCAGTATTACTAACCGCAGCAAGATTACTGTAGATCTCACTGGGATGTCCGAGAAGTTGCGCAAGCAGTATCCTGAACTGCAGGATGTCTCCATGAGTGTACCACTAGTCGGTAACCGGCCTATTGTGTACATCCAAATAGCAGCCCCTAGTCTTATTCTGCAAACGCCAACTAGTAACTTTGCCCTGAGTAGTTCAGGCGTTGTCTTAGCGCGCCTTAAGGCAGTACCTGCGGGCATTCCTCTCGTGCTTGATCAATCAGGGACAATCCCTCGTGTGGGCGAACAGTATTTGCCAAGTAGCACCATTCAATTCGCACGTACGGTAGTCTACCAGCTTGCGGCTGCTCATCTGACTATTAACACCTTCATTCTTCCGGTTGGAAGTCCTTATGAGCTCGACGTGAGACTAACGGGGCAGGCATACGTTATTCGGTGTAACTTAGAAGCAGATGCCTTAACGCAGAGCGGGGCAATCGTCGCGACAGTACAACAACTCGGAGGCAGTGTACCCGCTAGTTATCTAGATGTACGAGTACCACAGAGGGTGTACTACAAATAGCGGTTCCCACTTCCCACTTACCCTGCAGTGTTCGCAAAATGTTCATGTAATCATTGGTTTGGTACACGGGGCAGAAAACATATAAAAAATATATTTACTACAATATGTCAAATTATAGAGCAGTAGGGTGAGTGGGGAGGGAATACATATAAAAGTAGCAAAAGTGTGAAAAAGCAAATTTTCACGACATAACTGTGGATAAGTCAAATTTGGGTTTGTGGCTCATTTAGAATCCGAACGCTAGACGTATTGTAGTGAGTATGGTCACACGCCACAAAGTTATGGCATATGCATCTAGCGGTATACGTAGTTGACCTGAGTGGAGCTTAGATCGTATTTAACACACGACTTATGCGTTGAGTGATATATGGACCCAAAAGTCCCCTACAGTAGAGGTACGCGTACATGGCTTTTTAATAGATATCAACGTCGCAAAATATACATTGTACGACATCTTGTGTCTATACTTTTGTATGGATTCTAACACGCGCGGATTTTGGATTTTGCCATCCCTGCGACTACTATTCTCTGCTATTTGTGACTCATCCACCCTTTTGCCTGGATATGTGCCACAGCTTTCCTAAGCGGCCTTACTACTCATTTACTTTTGCGAGTCCAATTCTATATCTAGTCTTTGTTCGTAAAACGTTCTAGCTAAATACGAACACTAGTGTTCGTATTATGTTCACGCCTCTAGTGTATTAACGCCGCCAAATTGAGTTAAGGTGTTTGACGAGAGATTGAGGTACGAAATGCTCTGGCAGGTCTTGCGCCCAGCCGTATAGTGCCCCGATCTCACTATTGAGGTCTTCGCCAATTTCCCATATCATAGGGTCTGTATCGACTCGTACTGCTTGTCCGTACGGAGTTGCTAGGTATTGATCGATATCACCAGTGTCCGCTACGTATGTAGGCACGTCATTAGCTAGAATGTCCGTATAATAGGTTGCTAGGTTAACTGCGAGACGGCCCGCTTGCTTTAGCGACGCAGTGTTGTGTCTCCATTCATGCCTATCTGGAAAGTGTTCTCCGTCTACTAGCTCAACCAAACTACGTATGTACCATCCCCCATTCTTCTCGATGGGCTCCGAGTAAGTAAGCGGTGTCTGTAAGTCGTAGACAGTCCTGAGCCGTCTGGTTTCTGTCTCGTATGTGGTAATAAGTTCTCGAGCGGTTGCTTCATCTGGCAGCATGTCACCAGGATGGAGGCCAAGGTGATGTGGAGCTGGATAGATGCGTTCAATCCATTCTCCAACCGGCATATCTACTCTGCGAATATGTCTTGCTGCTTTTGGAAAATTAGGAAGAGCGGCTTCAAATGAAGCCGCTGCAGGTGATAGTTCTTCGGCGGAAGCCATTTAGGAGATGTCTCTCTATGATTCAGAAAGTTCGTACGTGGCTTTAGCGACACGCTTGAACTGTGTTTTACTCTGGAGGTTTAGTAAGATAGTAGTCTCTTTGACGAAACGGCTTTCAAGGACGCGCTTAACGATTTCATCACGATGAAGAGGTTCGTTAGCTTCGCGGAGAACTTCACTGATAATGTCAGCGACAGTTCCCTTCTTGTAGCCCCATTCGCGTAGTGCATAAATACCACGACCAATCAGTACGAATCGTTTATCTTTGATAAGTTCGTTATGGATTGCCTGAGTGGTTACGTCTTTACGCTTAAAGTCGCTATCTTTGATGGCTTTAGAGATATCGTTAAAATGCATGTGTTTGCCGTTTTCACTCAAGATAACGTAGATCTTGTCACGAATGTTCTTTGGATTAACCGTAGGCCACTTAACGAGTCCCCAGCGACCATTTAGGGTAGCAAGCTGCTTCGAAGCGCTTGCAAGAGCCGCAGCATACTGTTCGCTTGGCATGTCTGCCTGCTTGGCGAGGTCTTTGGTCTCTAATGGAGCACCAGCTTTGCTGATGGTTTCAACTAGGGCTGCTACTTCTTTTTTAATAGTGACAGTATCGTGTGTGTTGGCATTGCCGGCCGATTGGTAGAAGTTGTCGTCTTCAGGAACGACACTAATGCCGGGAGTAAGCTCAGTCAAAAATGCTAAGCGAGATTGGTCAGTACGAGTGTTTTCTGCAGTAAGAGTAGCCCCAAGGTTTGTGATACGAGTAGTGTTCCCTGCTGTTTCAATAGCTGTGGTGAGCGCGCTTTGGATCTCGGTAATATGAGGCAGTTCGGTGCTGCTTGTGCGGAGCTTTGCCATAACTGACTTTTCGAGTTGGCGAACACGTTCGCGGGTGATTCCAAGAAGTTCACCAATTTGCTCGAGTGTTTCTTTGCGGTCAAATAGACCATATCGGCGCGCAATGATTTCGCGTTCACGCGTGCGATCAATGCTCGTTAGGATGTCCTGCACGATAGACTCAGTGTTTAAGATAGGCTTTGCCGCACTCATAAGTACCTCTTACTATAAAACTATTACTGCTAAAAGTCAACCCGTACCCACCTAGGTATATGAGAATATAGTAGCATAAAATAAGCGCTTATGTCTAGTTCGTGGTTTAAAAAGTCTTCAGACCACAAATTTTGTAAGCTACAAGCGTACCTAACAGTGGTGGCTTATGCTTCCTAACTACCTATTTTTGAACGGTACGGCGCTTGAAACCACGCTTTTTAACGGCAGGAGCTTCTTCAAGCATTTTCTTCGCCTGCTCATGACTAATGGACTTAGGGTCAGTATCTTTTGGAATCTTAGCATTTTTAGTGCCATTTGTGACGTAAGGACCATAACGTCCATTTAAAACTTTAACACCATCGCCAAAGTCGGAGATATTCTTCTCTGCTTCAGACTTAATCTTTGCGTTGTAGAGCTCCATAGCTTCTTCAAGCGTGATGGATTGTGGGTCGTGAGGTTTGATACTAACGAATAGCTTGTCGACTACTATATAAGGACCAAAGCGGCCAATGTTGGCTTTGATGTCTTTACCGTCTGGTGTTTGTCCAACTAGTCTTGGTAGCTTGAACATTTCCAGAGCTTCTTCGAGTGTTACGGTTTCGATCTTGCGGCCTGCGGGCATAGGCGCGAAAGTTGGCTTGGGATCATCGCTCTGTTCTCCGCGCTGTAGCATTGGACCAAAGCGGCCGAATCGAGCGTAGATTGGTTCTCCGCCCTTAGGATCGTTTCCAAGCAGACGGGCTTGAGTGGCTTCGGCGCGTGAGATGTCAGCGCTGCCTTCAACTAATTTATGGAATGGGTTATAAAATTCGCGTAATACACTGATGCGATCTTTGTGAGCAAGTGCAATTTGGTCGAGTTCTTCCTCGATGTTTTTTGTAAAACCGTAGTCCATGACTTCACCGAAGTGTTTGACTAAGAAGTCTGTAACCACAACGCCAGTATCGGTTGGGAAAAGCTTGTTCGTATCCTTACCATATTGGACTTTGGTTGGAGTAGTTTCGACTACGCCATCTTGTAGCTTGAGAACGCTAATCGTGCGCTCTTCACCTTCTAGGTCGCCGCGTTCAACATATCCACGGGTTTGAATAGTGTTAATAGTACTGGCGTAAGTACTTGGACGACCAATACCCATTTCTTCGAGCTTCTTAACTAGGGATGCTTCGGTGTAGCGAGCGGGACCGCGCGATAGGCTTTCGGTGGCTTCAGCTGACTGGAGTTGAAGAGCATCGCCCTCGCTAAGTGCTGGCAGTAAGGTGTCATCACCACTGCGGCCATAAACCTTTAGGAAACCATCAAAGACGACAATCTGACCCTTAGCCTCAAGCATCTCGCTACTGTTGCTAGGCTTGACGGTAATAGTGGTGTTTTCGAGTTCGGCCGGTGCCATCTGACTAGCTAGAGTGCGACGCCAGATTAAGTTATAAAGCTTTTTCTGCTGTTCGTCTGCGCCGGCGAGGTCTTTAGTGACGTCTGTCGGGCGAATGGCTTCGTGAGCTTCCTGTGCGTTCGCGCTCTTACTCTTGAAGGTTCGGTACTGGTGGTATTTTTCACCGTACTTTGTAGTGATAAAGCTAGTCATAGCGCCCAATGCTTGGCTGCTTAAGTTGACTGAGTCGGTACGCATGTAGGTGATGTGCCCTGCTTCATACAAACGCTGAGCGAGACTCATAGTGTTGCGGGGGCTAAAGCCTAATTTGCTACTAGCTTCCTGCTGCAGTGTACTGGTTGTAAATGGTGCTCCAGGATTACGGCTGCCAGGCTTTTTACTGACGCTAGCTACTGTGAATGTGCTACCACTATATGCTTCAAGTACGGCTTTAACTTCTTCGGCAGTTTGGAATTTAGTACTTGAGGTGGCGGGTAGTACGGTGCCGTCTGGTAGTAGGAATTCAGCAGTTAATTTGAATGTTGAAACAGCTTCATGAGCATCGATTTCAGCTTCACGCTCTGCGATTAAGCGAACGGCTACACTCTGTACGCGACCTGCAGAAAGGCCTGCGCGAACTTTGCGCCAGAGCACAGGAGATAACTCGAAACCTACTAAGTAATCTAGTGACTGACGAGCTTGTTGAGCTTCGACCAAGTTCATGTCGATGGTTCGTGGGTTTTTGACGGCTTCGTCGAGCGCATTTTTAGTAATCTCGTGGAAGACGATACGCTTAGTAGTTTTAGGATCTAGTTTAAGTACTTCGGCGACATGCCAAGCAATCGCTTCCCCTTCGCGGTCTTCATCGCTTGCGAGTAGAACTTGTCCAGCGGCTTTAGCGGCGGCTTTAAGCTCGGCGATTACTTTCTTCTTGCCAGGATCGACTTCGAATTTAGGGGTAAAATCATTTGCAACGTCTACGCTACCATTTTTGCTAGGTAGACCACGAATATGACCAATACTGCTTTTAACAATATAGTCTTTGCCGAGATATTTTTCGATCGTCTTGGCCTTGGCTGGGGACTCAACGATTACAAGATTTTGTGCCATAAGTATTTTACTAGTATACCCGTAGTTAGCGGACACACAAGTCGTAAGCTTAGCGCAAATGGTCCTTAAAATGCAAATTTCATGTTCCGCTTGTGTATAACTGTATGATTTATTACAAAATTATTGACAGGGTTACCTCACGGGCGTAAAACAATAGTGTTAACTAAAAATGGCAAGACGCCTCGAGTATCACCTGGCCGCTACCAACTTGGTACGGCTTTTTAATTTGTCTCATTTCTGTGATCGACTGAATGGTATGAATTGTAAAAGCCTGACTGTTTGGTCGGTTTTGTCTGCGCTTAGGGCGAATTGCAGAGGAGATATAATGTCATACGAAATTAACCCAACTGTTGAGCACATGCTTGCCGCATCAGAGGCAGAGCGCCGTGCACGCACGGGTGCAGTCTTGATTGCGGTGACGGGCCTTGAGCTCTTGGAGAGATCCTTACAGGCTGAGGCTATTGAGCTGCCACAGCAGCAGTAAGGTAATCTGGTATAAAAACAGCGCCTATATTGGCGCTGTTTTATTTATATATAGTAATGCCCGATTTTATAAGCGGCCCACAAGCCTAGGATTGAGCCGATCAGGCTGCCTAAAATGCTCCAGCCGCCTAGCCAGTTTCCACCATCCGGGATTGCACCCAGCCAGCTACCTAGTGTCCCGCCAATGGTAATGCCTATCCAGATTATGGTTTTCATAGTGCTATTGTAGCAGTTCCTGTGGCCGTTTGAATGAGCGTAGATTGTTACCGAAAGGGCGTCCAGTTCCCTCTAGGACAGACAAGTCTGTCCTAATTACATCTAGAATAGAATTACTCATATCCCCTGCTCTGCTATATGGCGATAGCATAAGTTCTTATGATTGAAACAGAGGTAATATGAGGTATGCCCGGGATAAGGATAAGCTTTATCTATTATTGTAAGGTTTTTTACAGTAACGCCACTTCATGTAAAAGTATTGACATAGGGACATCTTTTTGCTAGAATAGCAACCTGTAAGTGGTGTTAGCACTTCTTACGCACCTTATATCCCCCATTCTAACATTTGTTAGATTGTTTTAGAGCGTGCCACCCCAGAATAGTTGTTACCCTCCACTCTTCTCAACCGGCGCCCGTGGGCTTGCCTGCAATATGCGTTCTAAAACAAACTAACCCCTTTAACTAGTTCTGAGAGCTTCGGCTCGAGGTTCCCGGTTTTATAGCGAGCCTAAATGGTTTCATCCGAAGGCACACATCATAGTTTATAGATGCTGATGCTTCGCTTCCGTGGTGGGTTGAAGGGTGGACGGAGATAACTCGGTTTACCGAATTATCTCCATAAATAGGCCTGCGAGCGGTGCCCACCCCCTCTCGCAGGCCTTTTTATGTACGTCTAGGTTATATCTTATGAAATGGCACAATAATCTTCCATCACAAGTCGAGCTATCGAACCGCGAACAGCGGTTCCTTGGCTTGTCATCCGCGTTCCCTGATACCGAAGTACTCTCTGAAGCTCTTTTTGTGCGCCGCAAGGTGGAATGGCGGGCGCAAAAGGCTGCACGATTGGCAGCAGATATACTGGCACACGAAATAGCGACAGAATGGCCTGATGTGATTGATGCTGGAGCGACTACTGAGGTCTCATATGATATGTCTGATCTAAAAAGGCCGGGTGTAATCATAGGTGGGACCATGGCTGATGCTCAATTTGCCTACAATCCGAAAGAAGCTCAGCTCTTGGGTTTGCCGTTGCGTATCGCGAAAGACGGTAAGCCATGTAGTGGCATGATTGAACTTGAACATGTCTTACCTGAGGGGGCACACTCATTTTGGCACCACCGTGACGGTTTGTGTCAGGCTCGTGATGTCAACAACGATCCTTTAAATAGGGGCATATCGACGGTGGGTGGTATTCTGGCTGGCTCTGATGGAGCGGCGCAGTTTAACGCTGACATGACTGCTCAAATAGACTGTGTCGAAAAAGCTATCGATCACGTTCGTGAGTGGTGTGAAGCTCACGATTTATAAGTAACTGCGAGTTTCGGCGCTAACCGGTGACCCATATGCATATTCGCTAAGAAGTGCACTCACTTCACGTAGCATAGTAGGTAATTCTTTAGATTGTTCGCTGTTAAAGTCTTGTAGGACAAAGTCGGCTGTATCCATTTGAGCTGGCACTTTAGGGCCAATGCCAATGCGTACGCGACCATACTGCTCGCCCATATGTTGTGTAACGGATTTTATGCCATTATTGCCTGCTGCACTACCACCTACACGACATCGAATTTGACCAAAGTTTATATCAAGTTCATCATGTACGACAATAAGTTGTCCGAGGTTGAGCTTATAAAAATGCATAACAGCTTGCACTGCTTCCCCGCTCAAGTTCATAAATGTATCAGGCTTGCATAGAAATACTCGTGTGTCGCCGAGTGTTGCCTGGGTGATTTCACATTTTAGGTCTTTTTTATGTATCCAAGAGGCAAAATTATTCTTACGTGCAAAGTCGTCTAGGCACATAAATCCGACGTTATGACGGTTACGCGCATACTCGACACCCGGATTACCCAGGCCTACGATTAGAAGTGTCTTATTAAGTCCAACGGTGGCATATTGCACAGGGTCGCTGGTTTGTGGTCTGTTTTGGAATAATCCCATGTCGAGTAGTATTACGCATCGTGTGTGTACTGGCAAGTTTTTAAGGGGTGAGTAATTGTTTTTTAGCAAAAAATATGGTATAATTTACGGCGAATGGTGCCTTTTGGGCTTCGTAACGTTACTCCGTGCAATCGCATGTGAGACGACCATTTGTACTTCCCCCTACTTGCTCCCGGAAGGAGCGCTCGCATGCCTCGCAACAGGAACAACACTGGTACCCGTACTGGCAGCAACCGCCGCAGGGCCATCGGCTTCGCTGCTGGGATTATCCTGGTCCTTCTGATTGTCGGAGGTGTCATGGCATACATGGGCGACCTCGGCAGTCTGCATCTCCCCCGTCGGTCGCACCACAAGACCGTCGTTGTCCCGCCGCCCGCCAACGTGGCCGACGCCGAAGACAACACTGCACCGGCCTGCGCTGACCTGGGCACTGACATCTTCAACAACGATGTCAAGCTCCAGAACACGGACGACCAGCCCATCCTGAACGACAACGCCGATCACTACGCGCCGCAGTACACCTGCATCTACAAGAAGGACGGCAAGACCTACACGGTCGGCACTTCCAAAGAGAAGCCGCTTCCCAAGAAGAAGTCCACCGAGAAGACGCAGCCGGACCCCCTGTTCGCCTACATCGTCACCAAGTACACCTACGACCCCGACACGAACACCGGCGACTCCAAGTTGTCTGCACACTCGTACACGGCCGTCGTCGGCTACGACAGCAACATCTCGGAACCCGTCCGCAAGGTCGTGAAGACCGCCAAGGTGTTCATCTATGACGAGAACCAGGTCCGAGGCGGCGCCTTCAAGTGTGGCAACGTGATCGTGTCCATCTTCGTCGACTCCGACATCACCATCCGCACGATGAACAGCACGATCGCCGCGGCGCTCAAGAACCCTGTCTTCAAGGAGTGCAGCAAGTAGGTGGCAGTGGCCGCACGTAGTCCCTTTGGACTTCTAGCGGCCCGCGTGGGGACGAGACGAATCGCTGAGCATCCAGCTCCGCACCCCGTCTCGATCCCCACGCTACCACCCACCTTTAATTTTTATGTATATAAAAACGCCCAGATTTTACCTGGGTGTTTTGTTTTATGCAGACTCTATTTGCTACGTGGAGTTTTCTTGCGAATAATGTGTTTTTGCAGATCGCTACGGTCGGCCTTGGTAGGACTGTTACCGTGTTTGTGCGTGACGTGTTTTTCTATAAACCAGAGCTGCAAAGCTGTGCCTTCGAAGTTGAACGTAGCGCGTAGTTCGCGCTCCATGTAACGACGATAGCTCCAGTGTAAGAACTTGGTGTGTGCGCCAAAGATCTTGAAGGCTGGCGTTGGGTTATCATCTTCTTGGACCATGTAGTTGAGCTTTGGTAGACGGTTCTTGAGTCCGGCTGGTGGGTGCTTAGTAATAACCATACCGAGCCAATCGTTGAGTGCGCGTGTGCTGACACGGGTTTTACGTGCTTGAGCGATTTGCAGGGTTAGATCAAATAATTTGGTAACGTTTTGACCAGTAATTGAGCTGGTGAAGATAAGTGGTGCCCATGGCACGAAATCGTACTGGCCAGCGATGCGACCGGCTAGTGCATCACGAGTAAAGGCATCTTTTTCAAGATCACCGTTATCGGTGTAATTTATAGCGCGACTGCGGCGAATCTTTTCAGATTTGGAGATTTTTTTAGTAGCTTCAATTTCTTCGACTTTAGCAGCGATTTTAGCTTCGCTACGAGCGGTACGCTCTTTAACGGGCTCGATTGCCTCATCATCCCATTTACTGACAACTAGTACGAGTCCCTTGCCTGCTTCTTTGACAAGACCAGCAATTTTTTGGTCTAGAGCAACACTCAACTCATTAACATCCATGAGTAAGAAACAGACATCTGCTTGCTCGATGGCACTTAGGGTACGTACGACGCTAAAGTGCTCAATACCAACGCCGATTTTACCGCTACGGCGTATACCAGCGGTGTCCATAATCTCAATCTCTTGGCCCTCGTATTTGATAAATGCGCGGTTAATGTCACGTGTAGTACCGGCGCGATCTGCTACGATTGCCTGCTGCTTTTTGGCGAGGCTGTTGAACAGTGCGCTCTTGCCAACGTTTGGACGACCAAGTAGCGCGATGCGAAGGCGGTCTTCGTTTTCAGGCATTGTGGCGTGAGGGATTTGCTCTACTAGTGTGTCGAGCAATTCACTAATGCCTCGGCGCTGTGTGGTCGAGGTATGAATAATTGTTTTTATACCTAGACGCTTAAAGTTGTCGAGGTCGTGTTGCTTACGAGCTTTGTCGACTTTATTAACAACGAGGAAAACAGGCTTTCCGCTCTTGTGAGCGAGCTTAGCGACGCGGCGGTCTTCTTCAGTGACCGGTACATCAGCTTCTACGACAACCCAAATAACATCAGCACTGTCAGCTGCTTGGATAATTTGTTCCTGGATGGTGAATTCGAAATCGTCATCAGCATCTTTCATACCAGCGGTATCGACGAGCCAGAAGTCTTGACCGTTCCAGCTAGCCTTGGCCGTGATACTGTCACGTGTAGTACCGGCTTCATGCGCCACAATTGCCTCGCGACGTGCAAGGATCGCGTTAAACAGGCTGCTTTTGCCGACGTTAGCTCGGCCTACGATGGCCACGATTGGTAATTTTTTGCTCATTTACCGTACATTATAACAGAGGTAAGCCAATTTACAAAGCTAATTATTTATGATAAAAATACTTTTAGTATGACTCCTAAATTTTTCTCCTCAGAACAACGTCAACGCTCGAAGGAATTTGACCGATTGCAGCGTGGAATGCTGGAGCTTATTGATCAGGCTCCCGTTGATGAACCGGTTCTTGAGGGTTGTCGTGAGAACATTCGTTCGGTGATTATACAGGCGTTTCTGCCTAACTTACGATATGGGGAGGTCCATTTACCCAAAAGCCAGCAGGAGGAAGGTAACATACCCCTACTGCCAGTGGTTGCTCCATTAGATAGGCAGCCAGGTGAACGACTATTTTTGTCCGGAGAACTCATTGCACCAACGCCACGGAAAAATCATAAACTTCGTTCATTAGGAGATGCTGCCATAGCTCCTGCTATGCGCTGTATTGAAACCGATGAAGTTTTCTATCAAAAGACTTCAGGCAGCACGGTGCAAAGCGTATCGCAGCCATTTTGGGTTTCTACGCAGCGAGGCTCGAGAGTTGCGGGCCGTCCTATTGTTATGTCATCGATGAACTCGCATACACCAACGATTGATCGTTACTTTGCACTAGAGGCGATGGTTCACGCTAGGGATGACGAGCAATGGGCTCCTGAAAAGCATGCTTCAATGAAAGAATGGCAAACATGGAAAGCTGCACTAGACTTCACGCGCATGCAATAGTGGCCGGTTGCAGTATGCCGATGCTACGCGAAGTGTCTCTAACCCGCAAAGGTACAGGGCCAGACCAGATTATGGCATGCTGGAGTATCTGGGAGGAACATAGGTTTTCCCATGATACTGTGCCAGACCTGTCACCGGATGTTATCCAAAAGTTAGGATTTCTTGGTCTGCACGAGGACTAGGCTTGGACTATGCGGTTTTCTCGCATAGGAAGGCTGCCGAGTTTATATGTGCCGAATTGAGTGCGATGAAGAGTTGTCACAGTATATCCGAGGGCTTCAAAGGTGCGACGAATTTGACGGTTGCGACCTTCGTGCATGGTGATTTGCCAACTGAGATCATTGCCGTCGCGCATGCGATCTAGTTGCAAACGGCTCAGGCCATCAGCTAGCTGAAGCCCATGGTCGCTAATCATCTGACGATGTAATGGCTGTAGAGGTTTATCAATTGTTACCTGATAGATTTTAATTTTTTGGTGGCTAGGATGGCTGAGTGCTTGAGCGAGCTGGCCGTCATTTGTAAGTAGTAGTAATCCACTACTGTCTTTGTCGAGTCTGCCGATAGGGTTGAGTCGCTGGTATTCCGGTGGTAATAGATCGTATACAGTATCACTTCCCTGTCCGTCACGGCTAACAACAACCCCACGGGGCTTGTTGAGCATGATCGTAGTGAGCGTCTCGGGAGGGGTGACGAGCTGTCCTTCTACTTCTACTACATCACCATCCTGTACTGTCTGACCTGGCTCGGCTATTTTGCCGTTGATTGTCACCCGCCCTGCATCGATGTAGACATCGGCACGTCGGCGTGACATATCAGTGCCACTCGCAATATATTTGTTTAAACGCATGACAGTTATTATATAATTTTTTGACTATTTTTGCTACTACAGGGCTACGTTCGGGTCGAAAGACTCGCCAGGAGCGTGTGCGGCAGGTGCTGGAGGAGTCGGAGTATTACTAACTACCGGAGCGGCCGTTGCTGCTTTTGATTCTTCTTTTGCAAGTAGTTCATCAAGGCTAGGCTTTGTCTCACTGGTGCCTAAGGGCTGAATAATCTTTTTACCCGCAACACCACCAGCAGCTACTGGTGGAGGTGTTGGAGCTGTCTGTGTAGGAGTTATTACCTCAGCCTGAGTAGGCTCAGGTGCTACCGGTGTACTCGGAGTAACGGGTGTAACTGACGCAGCTGGTTGAGTAGGCTCAGAAGCTGGTGCGGCCTCAACGGTAGGTGTGACGACGTCTGCTGGTGGAGGTGTCACAACTGGTGCTGCGGGTGCAGCAGGTGCTGGTGTAGCTTGAGGAGTGTTGAGGGCTTGGACGGCTTGAGCGATCGCGGCATCATTGGCCGCTTCATTACTGGCTGCGGTGCTAACGTCTGGGGATTGTGTCGGCGCCTCTACTGGAGTGACCGAAGGCTCGACTGCAATTGCTGGTTCTGCCGGGGCCTGCGCGTAGTTTGAGATTTGCGCTTGCATAGCGGCTTCTTCAGCTTCTAGGGTCTGTGCTGCATCCTGTGTTGGTGCTGGGGTCACTGCTGGCGCAGGAGTTGGTGCTGCTGGTGCGGCCTCAACGGTAGGTGTGACGACGTCTGCTGGTGGAGGTGTCACAACTGGTGCTGCGGGTGCTTCTACTGTTGGTACGACAGTAGGCGTTGGTGCCGTTGGAGTTGAAATACTGGTAGGCTCCGTTGTAGGCGCTGGGGCCTGTACGGCTGGTGTAGGCGATGCGGCAACCGGGGTAGCTGGAGTTGGAATTGCGGTCGGCTGAGATGCGATTTCTGGCGTGGGACTCTCAGGCTCAGGTGCTACCGGTGTACTCGGAGTAACGGGTGTAACTGACGCAGCTGGTTGAGTAGGCTCAGAAGCTGGCGGAATCGTGGCTATAGGTGGTGCAGGAGTTGGTACTGGCGTTGCTGTAGTGACTGGACTTGTCGCCGGGGTACTATCGGCTGCTGGTTGAGTTGCAGGCGCCTGTGCAACTGGGGCGGCTGTAACGACCGGCGCAGCGGGAGCTGGTTCTGCCGGCTGTTGAACTGGGACGTCTCCGGTTGCTTCGCCAAGTAGCTCTTTGGCTGCATTTACAATGTCTTCCAGGGTGACTTGGGATTTGACGAGGTATTTGTCTGCGCCCAGTGTGTCGGCACGCTTTTGGTCTTCTGCTTGTCCAAGGGCGGTTAGCATAATGACCTTAGTGTGTTTTAGCTGCTCTGTGTTGCGTAGAATATCAAGCATTTCAAAACCCGAGATACGAGGCATCATAACATCGGAGATAATAAGGTCAGGTTTGTTTTGCTTTGCAACCACCAAAGCCTCTTCCCCGTTTTGGGCGGCTACAATGTCGTAGCCTTCGGCCGTCAGGCGGGCTTGGTAGATCTCGCGTAGGTTGTTGTCGTCTTCTACCAGTAGTACTTTTGCCATCGTTGAGCTGCTCTCTTTGTAATGTTTATGCTTATATGCGCTTAGTATATCACGCTGAGGGACTTGGGGGTACAGGGGCCGCTGGTGTCACTGAAGTAGCTTGCTGTGTAGCTGCTGCGGGAGTTGCCGCCGTTGCGATCGGTGTTGGTGCTGGCTGAGTAGGTAGTGCACCTTCATTTTGTACCGCTGCAGTTGCCTGTTCTTTTACGAGCTTGTCCGCCTGCGCCGTGGTAAGTCGTGGCAAGTTAATATAAAAGGTACTACCCTGTCCGAGTGTGCTCTCCACCCAGATGCGGCCACGATAGAGCTCGATGATCTTACGACAGATGAATAAGCCAAGGCCCGTGCCTCCAATAGTGCGAGTTGCACTGTTGTCCACACGGTAGAACTTCTGGAACAGGTGTGGAATATCTTCAGGAGGTACACCATGACCAGTGTCACGGACGTAAATCTGTACAATGCTGTCATTGCCGGTTAGTCCAAGGCTAATTTTGCCGGCATCTGTATATTTGCAGGCATTATCGAACAAGTTAGTTACAACTTCACGCAAACGGTCAGGATCTACCTGAACGTAGTAAAGCGGTCGTACCACTTTATCCCCACTGAGCTGAACGGGTGCGCTGGCATCAATCACACTACTGTTGCCGATCATAAATTCCATCGCCAAATTCTTTTTCTGGGCTGAGAACTGCAAGTCGCTAGTGAGCTGCTCCATAAAGGCGCCCATTTCAACTACTTCTGGATGGTTGGTGAGGCGCCCATCCTCCGCCTTTGCACTGGTAAGTAAATCCTGAAACAACTCGCCCAGGTGCTTGGTACTAGCATGGGCCTTCTGGAGGTAGTCTTTAGCGCGAGCATCAATGGTAGCCACCTTTTCATTGAGGGCTAAACTCAAATAGCCTTCGATTGCAGCCACTGGCGTACGCATCTCGTGGCTGGCAGTACTAATAAATTCAGCTCGCTGGTTTTCTTCCTGTCGCTCTTCGCTCACGTCACGGAAGACAGCAATGAGGCCAGTGACTTCCCCGTTATCTAGCGTAGGCGTGACACTGAAGCTGGCGGCGACAGACATGTTAGATTTGCTCACTATAGTGGCAGTACTATCACGAACTGTTTGTGCGCTTTTAAGGGCTTTGGCAAAAGGAGTCTCAGGTTCAGCTACGGGCTCACCCTTTTTATCTATGAAATTAAAGACTAGCTTCCAATCAAGCCCTTTAGCGTCTTCTTTGTCCCAACCGGTTATGGTTCCGGCACCTTCATTAAAGAGCTGGATAACACCTTGCTTATCAACTAGGACTACCCCATCCTCGATGGTTCCGAGGATGATGTCGCCCTTGGTTTGAGCTTCACGTAAGCTGCTTGCTAGTTTTGCCGTGTTGGCTGAAGTCTTGCGCTTGGTATGGCGGAATGCAAGCCACCAAGCGGCCCCGCCTGCTAGCAATGCACCACACACCCCCCCACCGATTAGCATCTCTTTTTCCATAAATATACCGCTTGCGGTTTATTATGTAGCTTCTATGGTCGGTTTGCAATGGGCACCGTCGAGTTGTCTCGTATAAGGCTTGACTCCTCTGCCTCATTCTGTCCTTGTGCCTCTGGTCAAACGGCTGTGTTTGTGATACTATTAGCCGGTCAATTTTGTACTTTTAGACAATTGAAATGTGGCCCCGTCGTCTAGTGGTCCAGGACGTCAGGTTCTCATCCTGAAGATCGCGGG
>CAZBLZ010000008.1:4570-35884 GCA_964493045.1 uncultured Candidatus Saccharibacteria bacterium | reverse complement strand
AACATCCCTATTCATTTCCCCGCTAACACATGAGGTTATTCTAATGGCAAATTTTAGTTTTGATATCGTTTCGGATTACGACAAAGCCGAACTCAACAACGTATTCGATCAGGCGCTTCGTGAAATTGACAGTCGCTACGACTTCAAGGGCACGCCTGCTGGACTCGAATGGCTCGACGACAAAAAAGGTTTTAAAGTCACTGGAAATGGCGAATGGCAAATTGATGCCATTTTGGACATCGTACGCAAGAAACTTGCAACTCGTGGCCAAAGCCAGAAGTTACTCGACACGAGTAAGCCAGCAGTCGAAAGCAACCTTAAGACTACGCAAGAAGTGTTATTTAAAAAGGGCCTAGACCAAGACAAGGCTAAGCAAGTTACAAAACTATTGCGAGATAACTACCCTAAGGTAAAGACCCAAATCCAGGGCGAAGAAGTACGCGCAACTAGCTCGAGCAAGGACGACTTGCAAGCAGTCATGCAGCTCCTCAAGTCTCAGGACTTTGACTTCCCTCTAAGTTTTACTAACTTCCGCTAGATTAAAAGCTCCGGTAAACCCGGAGCTTTTAATTTTATCTATTTTTCTACTAGTACTGTTTATACGGGCCATACACTGGGAGATGTATTTCTGGAGCACCCAGCGAAGGAGTAGTCAGCGTATCCGGCGCTTCTACGACTATCTCTGTATTCGTATCACCGTATGGACACACCATGGTGCAATTCTGGTTCGGATTAAACGCTCTTGTATCTACCGTAAGGGCTCCATCCTTTTCAGAGATTTTAATCTTGCTTGTATCAATATTCCCCAGTGTCTTTATGTGCACTACGGGAGTTGGACCAAATTCACGGATATACATTACATTGCTACCAACAAAGTTCAGCTTCGTAAATGATTTCACAGGGATACGCTGGCTGTGCTGCAGATGATCATACTGATCTCGAATAGTAGGCGTTGCATCCGCTGCGAGTCCGCCGCCAACTGAAGCCGCCACGATGAAGACGCCTACCATCGCCGCAAGTGCCCAACCTGGCATTGTCCATTTACGGCGCACCAAGATACGGCCCAAGATGATGAGCATGCCAGCAAATAATCCCACGACCACGAACGCGCAGATCAATATAACTACCTGCTCCGAGCCAACAGGAAAGAGTGTCATGTTGGCAACTTGCAGACCACGCACCAATCCGTATACGAGTGCAAATGCGTCACCGATTAGGACTGCTACGCCTGTGATCACAAAGGCGAGACCCACGAGGTTCAGTACAACTTTCATTATAAGATCAGCTACTCTCATTGCGGCGCTACTTGCGCGGCGTGTTGCCGCTGGTATGTCCGCTTCATTGACAACTTTTTTAAGGTTATCGATATTCACCGCCATGCCATTCATCTGCAAACGCTCGCTGTTAGTTTTAGCTTCTGGTACGAGCAGCCACAGGATTACATAGAGCAGTATTCCACTGCCGCCGAACAGAGTCAGTGCAATAAAGATAAGACGTACGATTACAGCTTCTACACCAAAGTACTTACCCAACCCGGCAGCTACTCCAGCGAGCATAGCATTATCTGTATCACGAAATAGTCGTTTAACACCGTCTTCTGATGTATCGGGCTTTTCATCCTCATCAAGGTCGCTGTCCATGAAGTCACGTGGCTCACCGAGTTGCGCCTTCAAGAAGGCAACATCCTTTGGTAGTACCACCTTGTCACCGATTGTGCCGCGCTCAGTCAATAATTCTGCCATGCGTGACTCAACTTCTTCGGTCATATCAGCACCGGCGTCGCCAGCCTGACGTGCAATCGCATCAATGTACTTTTTGAGCTCTCCGTACGCTTCGAGCGATATAGTGAACTGCTGTCGCCCTAGATGAATGTGTTTAATTTCGTTCATGCCTTACCTTTCTCGAGTGCATCAATTGATGTGTGTAACCGACGATATGTCTTCTGTAACTGGGCGAGTAGTGCCTTACCCTCATCCGTGAGCCAGTAGTACTTGCGGGGTGGGCCTTGCTCAGATTCACGCCATTCGTAGCCTAGAACTCCATCTCGTGCTAATCGGTTTAGCAGCGGATAGAGCGTACCTTCTACGACGATCAACTCCGCACTATGCAGTCTGTTAATAATTTGTGAGCTATATACTTTGCCGTCATGACATAAGAGGAGCACGCAGTATACCAACATGCCTTTACGCATCTGGGTTTCTACTTGCGGACCATATGCATCGGCCTTGCTTGTGTTATCCATACAGTACTATGTTATGCAAGGTACTAAAGAATGTCAAGTAGTGATTCTGTACCAGAGATTAAGAATGTGGTAATGGCGTACGGTCTACTGTTGTCTTGTACTCGTTTACCCTCGTTGGATCTAGGCGATCCCATAGTTGGCTAACATCGAAGTCGGGGTTAACTACCCTTGCCTGTTCGGGTAACCAGGCATCAGGCGACCCATCGAGCACTGTGAGCAGTAAGATGGTAGTAGCAACAGCCCGTGCAGGAGCAGGAGGGGTATCTATGACAATATCAATAGCCCCTATTCGCTTAGCATTCTGAATGGCCACAGTTAGATCTCCTGAAATCGTTCGGTCAGAGTCAGGCACTTTTAAGCTTCCCCGTTTGAAGCCATCCGGATACACAAGTGTATATGCCAAGAACTTACCCACTACTCGAGCTTTATGGGGAGAGGCTTCTTGAACCCGATCTACGAATTCTCGAACAGGGTTTATCTGTTGATCAAGCTCATAGCGTGCCTGTGCCCATCGCATCGCAGCGAGCATGCGTCCAGGCGTAACAAGACCACCCATTTTATGTTGGGCTAGATCAGGTAAGCTACCCGAAGTGATTATTTCTCCTCGACCAATAGATTTACTCATCGGCGCATATGATATCATCTTTGTAGCTTCAGGCGAATTCACGCTATACTATGACGTAAGCATGAGCGATACCTTATCCACTACAGAGAAACCTAGCCTTCTTGATCAAGCAAAAGAAGTCTTGAAAGAAAATAACCGAGGATCATACACAGTTCCGGCTGAAAATCTCTACCCACACCAATGGCTCTGGGACAGCTGTTTTATTGCGATCGGCCTACGTTGGACAGATATAGACCGCGCCCAGACTGAGCTTAAAAGCTTACTACGTGGCCAATGGGCAAACGGCATGGTGCCGCACATGATCTTCAGTGACCAACCACACTACCGCACCGACCGCGAAGCGTGGCGCAGTTGGGTAAGCCCTTATTCTCCAGACAGTACGACTACTAGCGGGATTACGCAGCCACCAATGCTTGCAGAAGCTGTATGGCAGGTTGGGCAACGCTTGAACATTGCTGAGCGCAAAAGCTGGTACAAACAAATGCTGCCAGCCCTCATTGCATACCACCACTGGCTCTACACTGATCGCGACCCACATAGCGAAGGTTTAACCCTGCAAGTCCATCCTTGGGAGACTGGCCTCGACAACACTCCGCCGTGGATGCACGAACTACACGACCATTTGATGCCATGGTGGGTACGAGGTATCCGGGCGACGCATACCGAAGGACTCATAGGGCTTTTTCGACGTGACTCTCGTTACGTGCCACCTGGCCAGCGCTTCTCAACCCTGGAAGTACTTGGTCTATTTGATGCTCAGCGTCGTTTAAGACGCAAAGCGTATGACACACAGCGTATTCTCAACCATGGCCTGTTTGCAATTGAAGATCTGACATTTAACTGCATCCTTATCCGAGGTAACGAACGATTACAGCAAATGGCTAAGACCGTACGAATGCCACTCCCTCCTGCGCTACTCAACAGTATTGAAAAGTCCAAATTAGTAGTTGAAGATCTGTGGGATGAATATGCCGGAGGTTACTGCTCACGTGATTTCGTAACCCACCGCTTGCTTAAGTCTCCGAGTATCGCCAGCCTGATGCCCCTATACGCCGGTACTATTTCTAAGGAGCGCGCAGAGAAACTAGTGCGTCAGCTCGAAAACGACCAAAAATTCGGCCCCGCCTACCCTATCCCGAGCGTTCCTCTCGACAGCCCCGACTTCGATCCTGATCGCTACTGGCAAGGACCAAGCTGGATCAATACAAACTGGCTGATCATAGACGGCTTGGAACGTTACGGTTTCCACGAACACGCCGCTGCGCTTCGCGAAACAAGCTTAGAGATGGTAGCAAAGAGTGGCATGGCCGAATACTTCGATCCTAATACTGGTGAACCACTCGGGGCTCACAACTTCTCCTGGACAGCCGCACTCGTGATTGATATGCTCCACCACCACAAATAGGACCTGGGTGTGTTCAGCAATTCTCCAGCGTAGCGATATAGTATACTAGAAGCAAACAGAGGGACATCCAAGGAGAACCATGAAAGTCATCGTACAAATTCCGTGCCTAAACGAAGCGGAGACATTGCCGCTAGTCATGAGAGATATGCCACGTAAGATCCCTGGTGTTGATGTGCTCGAATTCTTGATTGTTGACGACGGTTGTACGGATGATACCGTGGCAATTGCTAAAAAGCTCGGCGTTCATCACGTCGTTACGCACACGCGCAATATGGGCCTCGCTCGCTCATTCCGTGATGGCACTGACCGCGCCCTTGAGCTTGGCGCTGACATCGTCGTTAACACTGATGGCGATAACCAGTATCCTCAGAACCGTATTCCTGATCTTATTAAGCCAATCCTAGATGGTGAGGCTGAAATTGTTATCGCCGATCGTCAAACCAGCAAAATTGCTCATTTCTCTCCAGGTAAAAAACTCCTGCAGCGTTTTGGTAGTTGGGTGGTCAACAAAGCTGCCGGAACCAATATACCTGACGCACCAAGCGGTTTCCGCGCTTACTCTAAGGCTGCATTACTTCGCCTAAACATCGTAACTTCATTTAGTTATTGCATGGAGACTACTATCCAGGCTGGCAACAAACGCATTCCTATGGTGAGCATCCCTGTTACTACCAACCCTAAGACTCGTGAGTCACGTTTATTTAAGAGCAACTGGGAACACGTCTTTAAGTCTATGTCAGCGATTATCCGAGCATACATTATGTACCGACCATATGTGGTTGTGGGTACTGTCGGTAGTATTCTGGCCACAGCAGGTATTATTCCATTTATCCGATACGCTATTTTCCTAGCAATCGACCACCACCCGGGTGAGCACTTGCAGTCTCTTATTGCGGGCAGCGTCATCCTTATGGGCGCCTTCTTATGTCTCGTCCTATCCGTAATTGCCGACCTTACTCGCACTAACCGTGTGCTCCAAGAGGAAACACTCGAACAACTGCGTACTATGCGCTACGGTAACACCGTTACTGAGAAGAAATAGTTACTCTTCGACGGTTTCTGGTGCTAGTTCACTTGCCCTGACTCTGGCGGTGCGCTGTTGCCACACCTGAAGCACAATACAGATTGAAGCTAGCAGAATTGCACCAGTGCCTATAGCCTGTAGCATGAGCCAGCGGTTGGCTTGTGATGAGTAGCTATTGAGTATACCGACTGTATCTATATGCGGTCCAAAGGTGACCGTACCTAGATGGCTCTTATATACATTCTCAGCCCTTACGTAGCGCATATGCGTGTATGCCACAAATGCCAGACATGCTAGAAACATGACCCCGGCTACTACTAGGCCATGTCGTTTTAAAAATGCTCGCATGTGCTCTATACCTCCTCTTGCGTTGGTCGATCCAGTAACAACGGTTCAACTACCGCAGTAGTTTTAGCGATCTTAACCACGTCAGTATCCATGTGCTTGAGTGATTTATGGGCATTATTAAAGTGACCGACGCTGGTTCCGAGACTACTACCCAACTTCTGCATGAATGTCTCATGCGCAGCAATATGTTTACTGAGATCACCGACACGTTTTTGAATGTCTTTTGCTTGCTCTTCGATCTGTAGACTTTTGAGCCCCATCATGACGGTCTGCAGATATGCGAGTAATGTTGTAGGGCTTACAATAATAACTTTCTTATCTATAAAGGCGTATTCGATCAGATCACGTGAGTTAGTACCAGTCGCTCCAACGTTATTGATAAGTAGATCGTAATAGATTGCCTCGCTCGGTATAAACATGAATGCATAATCGAGTGTCTCTTCATTTGGTCGGATATACTTACTCGTTTCATCAATCCTGTTTTTAAGATCCGACTTAAAAGCTTTGGTGAGGATATCGCGCTGTGTTTTATCTTTTTCTTCGATCAGACGATTGTAGTTCTCTAGGCTAAACTTGCTGTCGATAGGTAAAATCCGACCCTTGTCGAGTTTGATAATCGCATCCACAATCTCACCATCTTTAAAGCGATACTGCATCTGGTATACATGTGGCGGCAAGACGTTGCCCAGCACTGTTTCTAGATAGTACTCACCGAGACCACCGCGTTGCTTAGGGTTTTGTAGAATGTTCTGCAATGTCTTCAAGTCTTCAGCGACATCTACTACTCGTTTGTTCGACTCTTTTAACTCAGTCAGGTTGCGCGTAATTTCTGTAATGAGTTTATTGCTCTCACTCGACTGACGCTGCAAACTACCCATCATAGCGGCCTGACTACGCTCAAGACGTTCGCCGATCTGTACCTGCATACCATCTTTTAATCTAGTGATGTCTTGGCTTAGTGCGCGCAAATCTTCCTTGAGAAGAAGCGCTGCGCCGGCGTCATTAGACTGCTTCTGACCTTTGAGTAAAATTGCAAACAACCCACAAACCATCACTGCCAGCACCACTACCACAATAATCATAAGCTTATTATATCATCTTAGGAACGGACGGTCACTGTTGTACCGATGGGTGCCCAGTCGTATACCCATTTGGCGGTATCGATCGGTAAATGGACGCAACCATGCGAGCCACCAGTCTGGTATTCTGCACTTCCAAACGGAAAGGTTTGCCAGGAAGCATCATGGAATCCAACCGATCCATCGAAGGGCAACCAGTACGCCACCGGGTCTTTCCAACAGCCGTTTGCATCACAGCCCCTGAGTGTCGTATTCGTATACTTACCGAAAATATGCCATGTCCCAACCGGGGTTGCATCGTCAACATTCTTAAGGGCTGATGCACCCGTAGTGACCGCACTTTGGTAGACGATCTGAGTACCGTCACATGCCCAGAGACGTTGCTGACTGATACTTACGAGAAGCAACTTCCCTGATGTATTACTCAGGCATTCTGTGGCAGCAACTTTTGACCGTGTAGTTTTCAGTGACTTGGAAAGCGGTGCTCCGTGAGACATTACTCGAACCGTAGAGACTCGTGGGTTGTGGTGTATATTCCAATCTTTGTACAGCACACCGGTAATACCTACGAATACAATCAGCCCTATGTAAAGACGGAGTTTAGGCTTTAGAACTTCTCGAATACTCCTAGGCATACTGCGTGACAACAAACATGAATATTACTCCCAGGACAGTTAGTCCAATGGTGGTATACGACGAGTGTTTGCTATGCGCTTCAGGTAAGATCTCGCTAGCTCCAATGTAGAGTAAGAAACCTGCAAAGAAGCCTAGGTACAGTGTTAACCCTGCATCCGATATATGTACGAGCGTACCAACAATGGCTCCGACGACAGGCGCACATGCATCAAGCAGTAACATCATTAAGGCGCGGCGACGATTATTGTTGTTGACCATCATGAGCGTCACTGTATTCAGACCATCAGCAAAGTCATGGGCGATAACCGCAATTGCAACAGTGATACCGACGGCATTTCCTGCCTGAAAACCTAAGCCGATGCCTAGGCCATCTAAGAAGCTATGCCCACTCAACGCTAACGCACTAGCTACGCCAACCTGCGGGTGATGATGTACCTCATATTCGTGCTCTTGGCTGTGATGAATAAGGATAGATTTTTCAACGACGTGAAAGGCTAAGAATCCGACTACTAGTGCAATCATAGCTTCACGATCAGTCACGCCATGGCCGACTGATTTAAATATCTCAGGCAGTAGATCAAACGCAACAACGCCAATCACCACACCAGCAGTTAGTCCGAGTAATCGATGTAGTCGATCACGGTTCTTAAGCCCGGCGACACCGCCGAGTAAGGTCGAGCAAAACGTGCCGACCGAAAGTATAATGGGTAACATACAAATTCCTTTTATTTAGCAAAATAGGCTAATCCTAGTTTGGAACAGCTATGATATTTTTGCAAATTTGTCGCATTTATTCGGGCAATTGCAACAATTACAGCACTTTAACACCTTGAGTTGGTTGAAGATTTACTACTTTTAGTATATAATTCGCCGGTTGCTTTGACGGTGCATATATTGCATCTCAGCGGCTCTTTAATAATCCGCCATTTACATATGTTTTACAGCTTATGCGGACCGCTATGCGCAAATTCATTTGCCTGTAGCGGTACGCATAAGTGTGCTAACTCTCCGAACAAGGAGCAGTGATGTCGCCCAGAAAAAGGCGATTTGCAATCGTAACCGCGCTTCTGACGGTGCTCGCCTTGTGTCTGTCCGCCTGTTCTGGCGGCAGCAAGGCTGCGCTGATCAGAAGCGACATGCCCATCACCGGCATGGAAGCGTCAGACAGTTACCGGATCGACGCCAGCACCGACGGCACCAGCGAGACCAACCAGGCCACGTTGACCGGCATGAACGGCGAGTCGCCGATGCCGTTCACCACGGTCTTCGGCAAGGGCGCCGGCACCACCACGCAGACCGTCCAGGCCACCGGCTCCGACGGCACGATCAAGACCGTGCTGAGCATGACCAAGGCCTCGCTCGGCTTCGGCCTGACGAGATACCTCAAGGTCGACGTCGCCACGTACGAGATGCGTGACGTCAAGGGCGATCGCGTCTGCGGCGCCAAGGTGCGGCTCAACTACCAACCGAACGCCATCCAGCGGTTCGGCAAGGACGGGCGTGGCTACGACGCGATCTGGTACTACAGCGTCCCCTGCGACAAGACCGACCCCAAGCAGCAGCTCGACATCAGTCGTGCCAAGCTGATCGCGGTCGTGCTGGTGCAGCAGAGTACGCCCCGCATCACCGGCAAGCCCATCTTCTTCAATCGTGGCCACAGCGTCACGATCGTTGGTGGGCCTGCCGCTGCACTCCAGCCTGGCTGGTGGACGTACAACGCGCGCAAGGGCAACAACAACTCGATCCTCGGCGCCGCCAACATGACGGAAGCCATGGTCAAGGACCTGAACTCAAGTCCGCAGCCCTGGCTCGCGTTCAACCCGAGCGGCAGGTTCGCAGCCTCCAACCTGGTCTACAGCGCCGGCGATGCCGACGTCTACACCAGCTTCAAGCGGGTGTTCCTCAACAGGGCCTCGGACTACATCGTCAACTTCCGCAGCAGCCCCACGGAAGCCTGGCACCGGATCGTCATCCACCCGCAGTACAACGTGGAGTGGAACGACTTCGCGCAGGACTTCGCGGCGCTCAAGGGCTTCAACCCGCTCAACGTCGACAAGAAGATCGACAAGAACGGGTTCCCCAAGGACGCCAACGACAGCGTACTGAAGGAGATCGAGAAGTCCGGCTGTCAGAACTGCAGCAACTCGACGCTCGAACAAGTCCAATGGAGGGACGGCGACACGGGCAAGATCCTGTACGCCAACACCCTCAGGGCCTACGTCGGCGCGTCGAGCACCCTGTCGATGTTCGGCCAGGTCCCGGGTGACAGTCTGTCCGCTCTCCAGAAGCGCGCCAACAAGAAGGAACAGGAGAACCAGGGCCTCACCGCCTGCCCCGTCCGCTACGACCCCGACGGCAAGAAGGCCGACGACCAGCTGAGCCAGGAACAGTGTGCCAACCTCCTCCGCGAGGGCGCCGTCTGGAACCTCATCACCGAGGATCCGCACACGCTGGGCCTCGACCTGGTCAGCCAGTTCCGCGTCGCGGACAACTCCACCTGGTCGAGCGTGTGTACCGGCTCCGGCAAGGACACCAGCTGCAACCTGGTCGCTCAGAACCAACGGCTCAACGCCAGCTACAACTTCAGCGAGACGGACACCACCATTCCGTGGTCGGTACTCCAGACACTGGGGGAAGTAGGACTACGTATGCTGGGCTACAGCTACGTCAGTGGTCCGGGCACAGGGTCAGGGATGGACTTCGCCATGGCGCAGTCGGTCCTACGACAGCAGTACAACACTGGCATCACCAACCCGGAGATGATCTTCGGACTCGATGCGAGGGCCCTGCAGCTCCCGTACACCCTCGGCCAAGCCGCCAAGGAGCTCTACGGTCCGGCTGCGTGATCTGAACCCCAACCCGGCGAACACGCCAAGAAGGGAGCACACCTGAACAACATGTAGACGGCGGAGGCGCTCACCGATGATCCCGACGCCTCTGGTGTCCATCGATGAAGCGCTTCTGCATCCAGAAATCGTTTCTTATATTTTAAGAACAAAGTTCTGCTGATGAGTCGTATACGACGAAATGCAAAAGACTATCTATGAAACAGTACGTACGGCTTACGGACGTATACTGAAAAACTCGGCTGCTTGCGGTCAACCTTAATGAGGTGGGTATGTTGGTGGGTTACTGAACGACGAGGACTCGTGTCGGAACGAGCATAGACACTGTAATCGTTAGTTTCATAACGACCAGTAATTCGGCCATACTCGAGTAATTCTTCATCAGTAAAGTCATTAAGCGTATCTGCGTGACGCTTTGGTATAACGAGAAGATGTTCAACAACACGGTGGTTCTCCCATACGTAATATGGGGGATTATTGAGAATCACATAGAAGAGATCGGTTTCTTCGCGAATGCGATAGGAGATTTCATCGGGGTCACAAAATGGGCAGCCTGGTAACTTTTTACGCTGCTGATACCACTTATACGTCTTCCTCTGATGATACACTTCGATCTAGTATGTCATATATTTTAATGATTGCAAGCTCTTTCTAGTTATATCTAGTTCCACCTCTTGACCGTGAATTGACTATTTGTCTATTTTATGGTACTATTTACTCCTCACTATTAGTGTGGCTGGTGGCCATGCGGGAGAGGAATTTATGCGTGTAGTTATACGAGCGCCACGCTCTACGGTGTGGCTGCCTGCTCTAGCGGTCTTAGCTTTCCTAAGCCTGTACATTCCCTTAGCGGGGCATGTACTGAGTACTACAACTACAGCTCAGTCAGCCTCCGCTCTAGCAACTCCTCGCGTTAAGCCATCTGCCGGTACGCCCGTGGTAGCCACGGCTACCGTTGCTACTCCGACACCTCAAACTACGGTATCCATTCCAGCTTGCTCACCACTCGCCTTTCCTGACCCTAGTAGCCTCGATCTGAGTACCACCGCCGCAGGACTACACATACAGAACGATACACCGACGTATTACCAGATATATGGCAACACAGCCAGTCAGCTTCGTACACAGATCACACACTGCGCCCCAGGCGCAACTGGCTCCTCGATCGCTGAATTTACCGGCGAAACAAGTTACAGCCTCAGTTGGCAATACAATACGTTAGTGGGTAACAACGGCTGTACGGTTACCAACGTCCAGGTTGGACTGCATATTGCGACTGCTCTTCCTGCATGGCAGCCAGCTACACAGGCCGCTTCTGGCTTATCTAGTCGGTGGCAGCAGTTTGCAAGCGCGCTGGCAACACATGAACATGGTCACGCGATACTTGACGCCAACTATGCAGCTTCTCTAGTGCAACAGCTTAACGCTCTTGGGAATATGGACTGTGATGCTGTGACAAGTACGGTCCAAAATACGGTCAACTCAGTAGTACGCGGACTCAATACCGCCAACGACGCGTACGACCGACAGACTGATCACGGTGCTACTCAAGGTGCTGTATTGCCCACGTACTAGATCAGTAGAGAATACATGTTACCCAGTTCCAGCTAGTATGGTATTTTTAGTCTATGCCTACAGTAAATCTTTTCTACCGAAACCACGATCATGAACCACAGATAACTCAAGCAATGAGCCCATTGAAAATCTATATCGCAGAACAGCTAACATGCACCGATATCTCCCTGACACCCGAAGAAGTGAGTATCCGCGCGCTTCACTCATTAGGCAATGGAATGATAGCGGATATAGAGATGGACATGACTGCCGCACCTTTTGCAGAACGAGTTGAACAGCAAGATGAAATCTGTCTTAATGTCCAAGCTTTTGCAAAAGAGAAAATTCCTGCGGCAGACGAAGTTAAGGTTTGGCTAAACTTACACGAACTCGGCCATAGTTTCGAGTAATCTTTTCCTGAAGATTCTCTAGCGAGCCGTCTTACGCTTGTTCGCTTGCACTGAAGCAAGGATTGATGCACCGATGACACTGACACCGATAAGGCCCGGGACGTAGCTTGAGATGTCCCAAATGATGCTTGTCAGTACGATAAGGGCCAAGATAAGTACGGTGTAATGAGCACCGTGTTCTAGATACTGGTAGCTGTCGAGCATACGCTTACGTACCATATACACGGTAAGTGATCGTACCCACAATGCACCGATACCTAGACCAGCGGCGATCAAGACTATGTTACTGGTAATCGCGAATGCACCGATAACACCGTCAAAGCTGAAGCTCGCGTCTAAAACTTCCAGATATAACAAACTTGTCAGGGCCACCATGCCGGTTTGACCACGCACTTTGGAATTACCACCCTTATCTAATTTCTCAAACAGTCCACTTACTATCTGGAGTAGTGCATACGTTGTACCACCGAGCAGACCAGATGTAATAGTCGTAGCCGCATGATCGTTAGCAGGCAGCAATGCAAAGACACCTAGGATTAGTACTGCTACTAGTGGTGCAGCCCACCATTGAGCTAATTTACTAAATCCTCGCTCTAATCGTTCGATCCAGCGGACTTCACGCTTATTATCGAAAAAGAATGTTAGTGCGAGCATGAGCAAGAATGCGCCACCGAAAGCTGAGATTGAAGCATGAGCCTGCTCTAAATGGTGTGCGTACTCATGCGGATGATGGAGGGCTAAATCAACGACCTGGTTCCAGCCGAGCGAGGCCGTCAGCATAACGATTACAATTGGGAATAATACTCGCATACCAAAGATTGCGATTAAAATTCCTACTGTCAGAAAGACTGTTTGCCATGGTTTAGAAAGACGGCCTAAAACCTTGGCGTTTATGATCGCGTTATCGAAACTAAAGGTTACCTCTACGACTGCAAGAATAAGGGTAATAATAAGCGCACTAACACCCTGTCCAAAGAACACTCCGACTACAATAGCAAGACTGGCTAATGCTGAGAAGGCGAAGATACGAATGGGCGAATCAGCTGAAAAACGTCCTGCCATTTAGAGCCACTTCTTTCGGTGGAAGAACCAAACTACCAGCGCCGTCAATACCCCAATAATTCCCAACACAATCCAGAACCCATATTGTTTTTGTTCCATAGGAACGCCGACGTTCATACCCCATAAACCACCAATAATAGTTGGGATGGTAAGGAAGATTGCAATAGAGGTCAGGCGTTTAAAGGTATTGTTAAGGTTAGTAGTCGCAATGGCGTCATATGCTTGGCGCATGTTTACGAGCGTACGCAGACGTCCCTGTACCTGGGTGATGAGCTCACTCGTAGAACGTTCAATGTCTTCGATGATGTCGCGATCTTCTTCATAGAGTCGGAGATATTTGCCACTTAGCAGCGAGTTAAATAAAAGCGCCTGCGGTTGCAGGGCGCTTAAGAATTCATTCAGATCTTCTTCGAGTTCAATAATACCGACAAATTCACGGGTCGCAACATTCAACTGACGCATGTGAGCTCTAATCTGTAGGATGCGGCGTGATACGCCTCGCACATGCAGTTCATATGAATGGTTAATTTCAGCCAAAATTTGTAGCAGTAGTTTAGTCTTTTGAGTGGTCACAAATTCGACTTGGTCGTTCACCATACGTGACAGAATATCTGTCTCGATACGCGCAACCGTAAAAACGTAGTCACCTGTGTAAATGATCAACAGTGGCTCAGTAGCAATTTCTTTGCCTTCGGGGTAACAATACCTAGTATAGATATAGACGGTGCCATCTTCGACTTCAATACGTGGCGCTTCATAAATGTCAGTGACGTCCTCTAGATTGTCACGGTCTAGATTGTACTCTGCGGCCAAATCATCAAGCTCTTGATCACTCGGCGCAGTGATGGAAATCCACGAACCGTTGCGAGCAGTCTCAATAGTTTGCAGGTCCCGCTCGCGAGCCCGACTGTAATAGATTGTTTTCATACTCTTATTGTACCCTACCCTTTTATGCAAACATGCATACTTACCTGTTTATTTGCTATACAGCCGCTTACAAAAACCGCCCCAACAACTAGTGTCAGAGCGGTCTTAGAGAGCGATCAGTCAGATCTTAGCGTTCAACAAACGTAAAGGCGTAGCCAGTTTTACCGGCACGACCTGCACGACCAATACGGTGCGTGTAGTCATCATACGTTTGTGGCAAACCGTAGTTGATAACGTGTGAAACGTCGGCAACATCGATACCACGAGCTGCAACGTCAGTTGCAACTAGAATCTGTACGCGACTATCCTTGAAGGCGTCCAAAGCGCGCTTGCGCTGACCTTGGCTCTTACCACCGTGGATAGCCATAACGTCGAAACCGCGAGCACGTAGGTCGTCTTCAAGACGTTCTACATTGCGCTGAGTTTCTTCGAAGATGATACTCTTGGTAACTAATGGCTCAACCAATAGATCGTGCAAAGCTTCCATCTTGTTGTGCTTGTCAGTGTAAGGAATGACATCCTGGTGCACGTTTGCACTAGTGTCACCGCTACGTACTGATACAGTCACTGCTTCAGGTGAGAAGTTGGCAATTAAACCACTTACACGGTTGTCCATAGTTGCAGAGAAGTAAAAAGCTTGGCGGCTTGGAGCTAATTGACTTAGCAAAAGCTTAACGTCGTTCACAAAGCCCATGTCGAGCATACGGTCAACTTCGTCTAACACAACTAGGTTGTACTTAGAGAGGTCTAACGAACGCTGTTCGATGTGGTCTTTAATACGACCGGGTGTACCGACAACCATGTTCGGGTTAGAACGTAGGTCACGTAACTGTGGACCGTATGAAGAACCACCGATAAGTAGTGCGCCGTAGACGCCACCACCACGACTTAGTACGCGGCGTTCCATTTCAATCTGCTGCGCAAGTTCACGTGTTGGTGCAACGATAAGAGCCTTAGCATTGCGATCGCGCATTAGGCGGTTCAAGATTGGAACTAAGAAAGCACCAGTCTTACCAGTACCCGTGTTAGCGATGCCAATGATGTCTTTACCTTGCAAACCAAGTTCGATAGTCTCGTCCTGGATTGGGGTTGGGCTTATGAAGCCTTTGGTTGCAATATTTTCTTGCAAACGCTTGTCTAAGTCAAAGTCAGCAAACTTGTGCTTAGCTTCGTACTCTTCTGATTTAACAGGAGTAGCTACTTTAACAAAACGAGCTGGGTCAATGTACTGACCGTGTTTAGGTTTTTTGTTGCGGGCTGGACGCGCTGGGCGTGCATATGGTGAACGGCTACTCTTGTAGGCGTATGATCCGCGTTGGTTACTAGGCATAAAAAAAGAATCCTTATGTGGTTAGGGTAGTTTGGTTTTTACTCAGTGATTGCCGTGGAATCCTTTGAGCATAAAACTACGATAACTCGGGATTCATATGTGCGAATGTTTCTCTAAAACGCACTAACAATAGCTATATATTAGCACAATACTGTTGCTCGGTCAATCAATTAGATGCTTTTACCCCTGTTAACTATCTATAAAAGTGTGAGTGTGATCCGTCTATATTGCTGTTTTGAAATGAGGGTGTGTGAGTTAATAACTCAAAATAGTACTAAACGTACAAAACCCTTAACAAAACGCCGACGGCCGACGAGGGCATGAGCTGAAGCTCATTCGTGTGCCCTCGTCGGCCCTGGCTGCGGTCAGCCCATGACGGTAGTCAGCTTCGACTCTTCCGGGTCACAGTACAGCTCAATAGCGTCCCCGTGGAATCGACGGTTCGCATCCTGGATGATGTCCTGGATGATCGCGAGCGCATCGCGCACTTTCGTGACCCCATCAATCTCAAACTTGAGACTGGTGTTCGGATTGTTATCGAGCTGACGTGTCACCTCAGCGTTCTTGTGGTTGACGGCGTTCTTGACATGAATCCTCTCGCGAGAATTCAGCAACGGACCGGCCACGGCCTGAACATCCAGGTGCAGCTTATTGGTACGACGTGTAAGAGTTGCGTCGATGTAGTACAGACGCGACATAATCCTGTGTACGGCCACCGAGGTGCCTACTTCCTGCTCAAGCGAGCATAGACGGATCACAGTGTTCTCGGTTGAGAACTTGTATATTATGGTATAAAATTGTTTATCTTGCAATAAATGATTGACACAAGGGGTAAGTGTGATCCGTCTATGTTTCTGATGTGGTTAGGGAGGTAAGAAGCGGTTGCTTCTCAAACGACCTGCCCTGAATCACACTTTCCCTTCGGCCGATGAGAGTATAAGCAAAACGCTTATACAGCGATTCGCTCGTCAGGCCGAGTGGTAGACGACATCTAGTCGTCGATTCCCACGATGCCCATGCGCGAGTCATACAGCGTAGAGCATAGATCCCAGCCATCTTCTCGTAGCCGCGTATCGGCATGAGATGCGACCGTACGAGCGAGCGTAATTGCCTCTGAGAGACTCCTCACTCCTCCGACTTGGAATTTGAGATCATCCTCAGGTAGTAGAACCACCTGCGCGGTCGTACTGAAGTGGACGGCAGCAGCGATGAGCTGTCTCTCACGTAGCGTGAGCGGCGGGCTGTCAACCATCTGGAATGCCAGCTCCACTGTCAGCGCACCACCATCAAAAAGCGCGTTGATGTGGTAGGTACGCCCTACGATCCTTGATCTCATGGCGTCTTGCCTTTCTCGGTAGTCGTCGAGGATGAAAGCATCAGCGTCGACTCGCACGGGTCCCAGGCCAGGCTGATGCCCAGCACGATGAGTCGGCGGTCGGCGGCGATCATGACCCTACGGATCAGGTTAAGCGCCTCGGCCTTGTCCTCTACGCCCTGGGCCTGAAACTCCAGGTTGTGCTCCGGGTTGTCGGTCGGCTGCTGAAAGCTCCTTCCTTCGTCACGGGCAGCGCTCCAGAGGACATTCCTCTCCTGATCGGTGAAAGGCTGGTCCTCCTCAATGGTCCGAGCGGTGAACGTGAGGGTGTGAGTGTCCATGTCGAGGCTTGCGTCTACGTAGTAGACACGCTCCACGATTCCAACCGTAGTCATGCACTTCCCACTCTCTACTCAAATGAGCACTAGACGGATCACGATATTCTCTGAATGAGAACGTTATATATTATGCGATAAAATTAGTGTTTTAACAAAAATAGTCAGTATAAAAAGGTTGTGTGTGATCCGTCTATGTAGTTATGAAATGCGAGCTTTAAAGCTCAAGCAAAGTCACATTAGACTCCAGTCGGCCGACGAGGGCATGAGCGAGTTGCTCATTGTTGTTGCCCTCGCCGGCCCGGAGTAACGGCCGTTACATAGCGTCCTGCGTTGACTCCTCCTGACTCAGATGAACAGAGCCGTAGATGAACCGAGTTACCCTGAAGACGGGAATGAGCTGGTTTGCGGTATCGCAGACATCCGAAACCAGGCCACTGACTTCAGTCTCAGGAGTAACCACGAAGGTGAAGCGCGTAGGCCTGTTGCTCTCCTCGGGCTTAGCCAATTGGTTGCACTCGGCAACCTTAGCCACAGCCTTTCGAAATACCTCTCGGCCTTCTTGCGCCGCCTTTACGGTGAAGTTTCCCTCGTAGTGCATCTCGACGACGAGCATCTGGCCAGTGTGGAACGCATCCACGCGGACGATCTGCATCTCGTGGTAGTACGTGCCCAAAAAACCGACAAGCAGATGAATGTTACGACGCGTCGTTCCCATGTAGCTAGGTCCTGCCTTACTTGGTGCAGATAGACGGATCACGTTGTTCTCTGATTGAGAACCAGGTTATTATAATATGCTTTTCGTGATGTGCAACTTAAAACAGTTCTAAGTCGTTTAGTTCTGGTGGTAAGAAGCCTTCTGGAGCTTTAAAATCTGCCTGCCATTTATACCCCTTGCCATAGCCTAGATCTTTCATGAGTTTGGTTGGGGCGTTGCGTACCTGTAAAGGTACCGGTAAATCTGGATATTGCTTGGCGGCAGATTGTGCGGCATGCATCGCATCTGCAACACTGCGGTCTTTGCCGGTTTTAGCGAGAACAGTGGCACAATGAAATAAATTGTACTGACATTCAGGCATACCAATCCGCTCTACGGCTAAGAAGGTTGAAACTGCGAGATTGAGAGCTGCTGGTGCTGCGATCCCAATATCTTCTGAGGCAAATATTACCATCCGCCGCGCTACAAATTTCGGATCTTCACCGGCTTGCAACATACGTGCTAAGTAATAGAGGGCTGCATTTACATCCGATCCGCGCATACTTTTAATAAATGCACTGACCACGTTGTAGTGAGTTTCACCTTTTTTGTCATACCCAGGCAGACGAGTTTGGGCTGCCATTTCAACGAGTTTAGGGGTTATAGGCTTGCTGTCTGCAAGTTTTATGGCAAGTTCTAAGTTCCCAAGCGCAACACGTGCGTCGCCACTACTGAGGTCAGCGAGGAGCTCTATGCTCGCCTTCGGCAACTTTTTAGCAGGTAGTTGTAACTCTTTTGCCGTAGCTTTAATAATAGTCTCAACCGCCTCTTTGCTGAGTGGTTTTAGCACTAGTACCCGAGAACGACTGAGTAGCGGGTTAATGACTTCGAAGCTTGGGTTTTCGGTGGTAGCGCCAATAAGCACAATAGTGCCATCTTCGACATGAGGCAAAAAGGCATCTTGTTGAGCTTTGTTAAAACGGTGAATCTCATCTACGAATAGAATCGTACGCTGACCTAGTCTTTGATTCACGCCTGCGTCCGCGATCACACGAGTTACGTCTGCCTTGCCGGCCGTAACTGCACTGAGTTCTATGAAGGCCGCCTCTGTTTCTCTCGCAATAATTCGAGCCAGGGTTGTTTTACCACTGCCGGGCGGACCCCATAAGATTAAGCTGGTTGGTTCCTTGCGGGCGATGATCTCATGAATAATCTGGCCGGCAGCACTCAAGTGCTCCTGCCCTACCACCTGCTCCAGTGTTTCTGGTCGCATTCGCTCAGCCAACGGTCGATAGTCCATGGTTGTACAGTATATATGATGCCCTGTACTCTGTATCCGCAACCTGTTTATTTGACTACCTGAACTGCGTTTAAAGAAAGTTAATTATTACGCTTGCGCTTGAAACTAACGCGTGATAACATAAGTTTGATAAACAAGAGGGGAAACTCTCAGGCGCACATAAAACAGAGCAAAATTGTAAAAAACACCGGAAGTAATTCCAGTGTTTTTCTTTTTGTTGGGCCAAATTTTATAAATTTCAGGAGGACTAGAACGGTATGGCTAGATTGCCCAACCCAGGCGGCGATGATGGAAAATGGGGAGATTTGCTAAATGACTTTCTTCTCGTTGAGCATAACAATGACGGTACGTTAAAACGCGCTGCAGCCATTGCATCTGCTGAGCAAACCACAAATAAGGGTGCCGCAGGAGGCTACGCATCACTCGACTCGCAAGCTATGCTGCCAACGACGCAAGTTGGCGGAACGGGTGCAGATGGAACAAAGTTTTTGCGGGGTGACCGTACCTGGGCTTCAGTGCCCGCAGCGGCAGACGCCACTAGCAGTACGAAGGGTTTGATCCGACTAGCGGGCGACCTCGGCGGCACCGCATCTGTACCGACAGTCAGTAACGTCGCTCGAGTCTTCAACGTGCGTGATTACGGTGCCGTAGGCGATGGCGTGACCGATGATTCTACGGCAATGAATAGTACTATAGCAGCCGCCAGTAGTGCAGGCGGCGGTACAGTCTTCTTCCCGCAAGGAACATATGTTGTTTCTAGTTCCAGCCGCAGGGATACTGTTTCATACACATCTGGGTTAACCATACATGACACTACTGCGTCTAATGGCGATGTGGGCTCTTATCTAGTAGGCGCAGGTATTCAAGGTCGTATACCAAAAATAGCCGGCGTAACTCCTGGCGTATCATTTACTGTTGACGTAGCTCCTCTGGGCTCACCAACCTCATTGTATGTAGTGAAGCCAGGATTCGTCCTTCCTGAAGGTGTCAAAATTCAGGGTGCAGGTCCGGCATACACCACTAACGGTTTCGGTACCGGAAATGCATCTAGCTCTAAAATCCTCGACAAAGGCACAGGCATCACCTGCCTTATCCGAGGCGCTTCAGCTTCCGGTGGTAATGCCTCATCGCGGTATGGCATACGAGATATCTCAATCAGCGGCAATGCTAATTCAACTCTTTACGGGATCTATGTGGGCAATATGGCTTGGTACTTAACTATAGATACCTGTGATATTAGTCAGCACGGCGTAGCTGGATTAGTCCTAGATGGAAATATGAATAGTAATGATATCCGTAACACGACCTTCGGCTATAACGGTACAGCCTCGGCAACGGATTATACCGGTGGGGTTGTTACGACACCGTTCTGGCAAGAGCCTTCCGCTGCTGTAAATTTTTATAACTGCTTCTTTAATGCAAATTTTGGCTGGGGTATTTGTAACGGTCAGGGTGGCGGCAGCTATGGCGTCAATCTGTATGGATGCCAGTTCAATAACACACAGGCAAGCGCCGCAGCTAACAGTGGTACCTCGATGATGATTGAAACGATTTCCATGGGTAGTGCGAATGTCAGCGGTGGATGGTCCGAGAGCGCTGCGTTATACGATATGTACACAACTGGCCCTGTAGTCGCATCAGGGTTTCAATTTAAATCAGCAACCAGCAAACACTGGTACGTAAACGGCGGTTCTGTTTCGGTTATTGGTTGCTGGTTTAGTAATGCCTCGACATGTTCGCTTCAGCTTGGTAGTGGTGCTAATGTTACTTGGAATACCACATATATCGAGGATCCTTTCTTCTTCTCTGGCGGTCCAGCCAATTCGATTATCTTGGGTATGGGAAGTTCCTACCCTATATCCGGTTCTGGCTCTGGTATGAGCCCGGGCTCATTCGGACAGTCCGGTACTAACAGAATTTGGCAAGGTGCGGGCGTTCCTTCGGATTCTAACGGAGGCAATGGAGACTTCTACTTCCGTACTGACGGCAGTACTAGTACACACCTTTATGTTAAGACTGTCGGCTCATGGACAGGTATTGTCTAGTAAGCATCCGATAGCGTGAAGTAACCTTCTTTCAAATTGGAGTTTATTATTGCAAAATTGACAAATTCGTGTTATAAATAACGTATAAGACGGAAGCATGTTTTGCCTCCGTTTTTGTATGTTAACAAGTTAGTTGCTTCAAGAGAGCGAATACCCCCGCATGCCATGTCACTAGTGCATGGTTTGCGGGGGTATTCGCCTCGATTTAAATTCGTCCTTTCTTGAGGAAGGGTGGTGACACTCGTGCGCAGTCTTCTCGGATTGCCGCACCTGTGGCGTGCCAAGCCTATCCAACGAGCACTACGCTTCGGCGCAGTAGGAGCGTGCAGCACTGGTCTTCAAGAGACCGTGCTAACGCTGCTCGTCTGGTGTGGCGCCAACGGCATCGCCGCAAACATCACTGGCTTCATTGCCGGTGCCTGGTTGAGCTTCGAGCTCAGCGTCCGGTACGTCTGGGGAGATCGCGCACGCGATAGCTCTCGGCGGCTGGAACTCCGACTGGCCTTCTACACGACGGCTGGGATCGCCCTGGTGGTCAACACCACGACATTTACTGTCGTAACCGCATTTTGGCACACGGCTCCGGTCGTAGCTTCACTGTGCGGTGTAGTCGTCGGTTCGAGTGTGACATTCTTCGTGAATGACAAGCTCACGTTCCGGCGACACAACTTCGACGAGATCAACGACAACGTGCCGGCCGCGCAAACTGCGCTGTTCGACTTCGACCTGACGGTCGTAATTCCCGCCTACCGGGAAGCGGCCCTGATCGGAAGCACGCTGGTCGAACTCGCCGAGTTCCTCACCAAACACAGCTTCGGCAAAGTGCAGGTGATCGTGGTCGCCGCGAAAAGCAATGACGGCACAGTCGAGATCGCACGCAAGTACGCGCAGTTGTTCGACAACTTCGTCCTCATCCATGCCGGCGACAAAGTCGGTAAAGGCAGAGACGTAGCACTCGGCATGCTGTACGGTCGCGGGCGCTATCGGCTGTTCTTCGACGCTGATCTGGCAACGCCGCTCTCGCATCTGCATCAGGTGCAGGAGTTCATCGACAACGGTGGTGAGATGGGCGTGGGAGTTCGCAACGTGGGACACTACCACAAGTCGTTCTCTCGCAACTTCATCTCACTCGCCGCCAGTCTGGTCGCACGCATCCTGATCGCGCCGAACGTACGCGATACGCAGTGCGGATTCAAGGTATTCCGAGCCGATGTCGCAGAAACGCTGTTCAGTCGTATTCGACTGCTTCAGTGGAACTTCGACATGGAGCTCATTGCCATGGCCCGGAACCTCCGACACGACATCGACACGTTCGCGATCCCGGACTGGTCGGACCCGAAGGCAGAAGGCGAAGGCATGACCGGCGATTCCCTGTGGGCCGCCATCATGCACGGCGCCGTAGAACCCTTCATGATCCGACTCCGCATCATGCGCGGTCAGTACGTAACGCCCGGTCCGATCCATCAGTACACACAGTCTGCCTCTGCGGAAATTCCCGCATAGTTCTAGTGAATGAGGTGAGTTCATTGTCATCCGTAACCCTGCGCGTCGCTCCGCGACGTGACAAGATCTCCTGGCTCATCGGAGCGCTGGCTTCCGTACTGTCCATCACGGCCTTCATGGTCGCGTTGAACAGGAACGAAGTCCTCCGCTACAGTGACGCCGTGTCGCACCTACTGATCGCCCGGCGTACCGTGGACAGTCCGACCCCTGGTCTGACTCAACTCGGCGATGCCTGGCTCCCCTTCCCGCACATCCTGATGATTCCGTTCATCTGGATCAACTCGCTCTACCAGAGTGGGCTGGCGGGCAGCATCGGCTCCATGCTGGCCTTCATGGTCGGCTGCGTGCTGGTGTACAAGATCGTCTTCCGGTTCACCGGCAAGAAGTTCGCGGGAGTGGTCAGCGCGGCGGCCTACGGCCTCTGCTTCAGCCTGGTCTACCTCCAGTCGACCCCCATGACGGAGTCGTTGCTGTTCAGCACCATGCTGGCGGCGGTGTACTTCGTACAGCGGTGGGCCGAAACGGGCAAGACCTCGCACTTCATCAGCGCGGCCATGGCATCCATGCTGGCAACGCTCACCCGCTACGAGGCGTGGCCTGTGGCCGTGCTCCTGTGGATGACCGTCGGCCTGATCGCCTGGCAGCAGCGTGTCCCCGGCATCGGCAAGCAGAACCACCGCCGACGTACCTGGGACCGCATCCGTACCTTCGCACCCCTGGGTGTGGGCGTCATCTTCATCGGCTGGCCGCTGTGGAACAAGATCATCTTCGGCGACTTCCTGGACTTCCAGCACGGTGCGTACTCGCATCCGCCGCTGGGCTCCAACGAACCGGCCATCGGCAACCTGTGGATCACGATCAAGACCTACTACTATGCGGCCGAGACCTGCGTGGGCCTGCCCATGCTGATCATCGCCGCGATCGGTCTGATCGTGTTCACGTTCCGAGAGTTCCGCTCCAAGCAGCACGCAGTTCGGGCTCTGCCCATCCTCGCGCTGCTGGCGGCACCGGCACTGATCATGGTGTCAATCTACACCGGCCAGCGTCCGCTGCACGTGGTCCAGATCACCGGAGAGGCGTACAACGTCCGATACGGCCTGGCCCTCCTGCCGGTGGTGGCGATCTTCGTGGGGTACCTCACCACGCTGTTCAAGGGATCCGTCCTGCGAACCGTGCTGAGCGTGGCCACACTGACCGCCGTCGCCTTCACGGGCATCACGTCCCTACAGAACGGCATCAACCCCGTCGTCGGCATCGAACACGCCAGTACCACTTCGACCCAGGTCGCCACGGCGTTCAACAAGAACTACACCGGCGGCCGCGTCCTGATGGAGTCCTGGCAGAACGAGTACCTCGCCTACAAGGTGGTGCCCTCGCGGCAGCACGTCGACGAAGGCTCGTACCTGATCTGGGACCAGGCGGTGCGTGACCCGGCCAAGCAGCACATCCAGTGGATCGTCATGCGCGGCGGCAACCAGCCGGACGCACTCTGGCGCAAGCTGGGCTCGTGGCAGCTGTCCAAGTACACGCTCGTCTACGAGTCGCCGACCGGCACCGACGCCCCGTACCGCATCTACAAGCTCGCCTAGGAGGTGGGACAAGCATGAACAACAACAGGAGCACCATCCCGCACAGTGCAGCGCGTCCGTTGAGTCTGGGTCAATACACCCTTCTCACCCTCGTCGCGGTGCTCTTCGGGACGCAGCTGGCCATCTTCGGCCTGAGCATGGTAATCGCTACCCTCATCGGGTGCATGACCGTGTTCTACGTGTTCTTCGTCGGACTCAAGGTAGCGATCAGCCTCGCGGCAGCTCGCTCCCAGGAGTGGATCGACAGGCTCAACAGCCTTCGCTCTCTCTCCGACGACGAGCTCGGCACCTACGCCGTGCTCGTTCCCGCCTACGACGAGTCCAGAGAAGTCCTGCGGCGCTTGGCCAACTCGCTCAACGAGCTGGACTACCCCAAGGACAAGGTCAAGTTCTTCTTCCTCATGGAGGAGAAGGATCCCGACACCGTCGCAGCGTTCGAAAGCCTCGAGCTGCCGGATCACTTCGTCGGCGTCGTAACCCCGGCCATCGGACCATCGACCAAGCCCAAGGCCTGTAACTGGGCCTTCCAGCACTACATCGTGGGCAACGGGTTCGACCACCTCGTCATCTTCGATGCCGAGGACCGGCCCGACACCCAGCAGCTGCGCAAGGCTGCCACGGCGTTCGCATACCTGCAGCGTCTCGGCATGTACACCGTCGTCTGCCTCCAGGCAGAGTTGGCCTTCTGGAACGCACGTTCCTCCAAGACCAGCACCTTCTACTGGGGCGAGTACAGTGTGCACTTCAACACGGTGCTCCGCGGCCTGGCTCGGCTCGGTCTCATTCCGCCCCTGGGTGGAACGAGCAACCACTTCCAGGTCTTGGCATTGGAGAGCGTCGCCCGCTACAACGGCGTACGTACCTTCTACGCCAAGGACGACGGCAAGGCCTACGAGGTCACCGGCCCCTGGGACGAGAACAACGTCACCGAGGACGCTGACCTGGCCATGCGCCTGGCACGCCGAGGCTACGACGTGCAGATGCTCAACTCGACCACCTACGAGGAGGCGCCCAACAAGCTGATGGTTTCGCTCAAGCAGCGCACCCGCTGGCTGCTCGGCTTCAACCAGACGTTCTTCGCCTGGCTCCAGAGGCCGATGGAAACCATCCACGAGGTCGGGTTCATCAGGTGGACAGCCTACGAGCTCCTGGTCGGCGGCACACCCCTTTCCCTCTTCCTCAACCCGATCACCTGGGGTGCAACCCTCACGTACATCGCGGCTCGACTGGCTGGTGCCACCGAGATCGTCACGTACATGGAGAGTCTGTTCCCGGGACCGATCTACTACCTCGGCATGTCCGTCGCAGTTGGTGGCAACATGTACCTGTGGGTACAGAAGCTGATGGTTCCCGTCCGTCGACAGGAACTCTCGGAGTCAATCCCCACAGAGCAGTACGCCAACAAGTACGCCGCCAACCTGGCACTCCTGGAATACGGGCTGACCGCTCGTCTCTTCCTGACGCCGCTCTGGTGGGCATTCACGTCCGCTCCCGCATGGCGCGCAGTCTGGCAGTTCATCAAACTGCTGATCAGCGGCAAGCTCAAGTGGGAGAAGACACAACACGGCCACGACATGGACGGCGAGGACCAACTCGAGAACAGAGGACCACTGAAGCAACTGACGACGGGAACCGTACCGTCCTCAGCCGACACTCTCTACACCCCCCCACCCGTGGGTGAGATCGAGCACAACTGAGGAAACAGGGACAATGCATGGCATTCGCCATGAGGTCGCGTTCACGCGAACCTTCTTCTTTAAGACATTGTCCCTTTTCTCATGCCAAAAAATAGCTGAATAGATACGTTTTATACTAATGAGACTAAAAGGATGAAAGGTTTTTCCCTTGGCTAGTCTAGCGACCAGCGTCAGTTTCGTCTTCGATTTCCTGGCCGACGATTTCTTCGATCAGGTCTTCAATAGTTACGATACCGATAATCTTACCACCCTGTTCAACAGGCATAAGGTGCGTGTGTGCGCCAATAAATTTACGGAACATAGTATCTAGGGCGGTCATGCTGCCTACGGTCTGTGCTGGGTGAAGCGGTAGTTCATCGACACGGATTTTCTGTTCGTCGAAATCAATATCAATTAACTGTTTTACGAGCACAATACCGAAACAGATGGTTTTCTGCTTGTTTAGAATTGGGATACGACTACGGCCGCTCTTTTTGATCGCATCAATTGTTTCATCATCAATAATAGTGTGGGGACCTAGCCAATAGACCTCTTTGATCGGGGTTACGATGTCGCGAACTCGCTTCTCACTCAGCTGCAATGCACCACGAATGATCTCAACCTCATCGTCGTCGAGTTCACTTTCCTGCGAGCCTAAGTGCTCGGTAATCATAAGGCCTAGTTCGCGGCGACTCTGCAAGTGGTTTGATTCTTTCTTAAACAAGCGGTCGAGCAGTAGCTGCATAGGCTTTGCGATTGGATACGTTATAACGATCATAGCTCGGAGTAAACCAACCAAGCGTCCTGAGAACTTGAGCGCATTACGCAAAAACAGTGCTTGAGGGAATATTTCACCGAAGATCACGGTTAGGAGTGTTGCAACAATCCCGGCAAATACACCGTATAGAACACTTTCAAGTACCAGGGATGTAGCAGATACTGCCGCCACATTGGTCAGCAATATGGCACTCAGCATCAGGTGCGTATTCTTCCTCAGAGGTAATAGTCGTGCGGCATTGCGGTCACCCAGCTTAGCTTTGCGCTTCAAATCTGCCGGGCTTAGCGCCATAAGGGCAATATTTAGGCCAGAGCAAACAGCTGATACGCCGACCAGCACAAATACAACTAAGATTACTTCGAGTCCGCTCACTAGCTCTGTATGACACTCATTTTATATACATTCTACTAAACTTTTACCTCTGTAGCAAAGCATTTTACTGAAAGGGTATTTCATGCTATAATTCAGCCTAAAGGCAGCGCCCGAGGAAAACGAGCGCTTTATTTATTATATGAACTATCAAGATCCATCCAAAATTCGCAACATTGCAATCATCGCGCACGTTGACCACGGCAAGACCACCCTTGTTGACGGTCTGCTTAAGCAGTCACAGACATTCCGTGATAACCAAGCGGAAATGAACCAAACGCTTATCATGGACAGTGGCGACCAAGAGCGTGAACGTGGTATTACCATCACTGCTAAGATCACCGCCGTACAACATGGTGATTACCGTATCAACATTATTGACACCCCAGGTCACGCCGACTTTAGTGGTGAAGTTGAACGTACGCTTAACATGGCTGATGGTTGTCTCCTTATTGTCGACGCACAAGAAGGCCCAATGCCACAGACTAAGTTCGTACTTGGTAAGGCACTCGAAGCTGAACTGAAGCCAATCGTTATTATCAACAAGATCGACAAGCCAGGTAGCCGTATCGCTGAAGTGGAAGACGAACTTGCTGACTTATTCCTAGAACTTGCTGTTCACGAAGACCAGCTACACTACCCTGTCTACTACGCAATTGGCCGTGAGGGTAAAGCTTGGGACACCGTTCCAGCAGACGCTACTGCAGACGCTGATTTGCAGACTATCTTTGATGCTGTCATTGAAAAAGTTCCAGCACCAAGCGTAGAGCTCGACAAGCCATTCCAAATGCTTGTGACTGCACTTGCTTGGGACACTTACAAAGGTAAATACGCAATTGGCCGTATTACCCGCGGTAAAGTAAACCCTGGTGACCAGGTTGTTTTGTGTAAAAAAGATGGTACCCAGTCTAAGGCTAAAGTTGAACTCGTATTCATGAGCCAGGGTGTATCTAAGTTTGAAGTCCCTGGTGGTGTTGCTGGCGATATCGTACAGCTAACAGGTATCGCTGACGCTCAGATCGGTGAAACTATCGCTGACGCCGAAGAACCTGAAGCGCTTCCTACCATTGAAGTAGAAGCACCAACTCTCCGTATCTACCTCGGTCCAAATACTAGCCCATTCAAGGGTCAGGAAGGTGAATTCAACACTAGCCGTCAGATTGCTGAACGTCTTAAGAAAGAACTTGAAACCAACGTTGGTCTGCAAGTTGAAGAAAACGGCATCGGCTTTACTGTTGCTGGTCGTGGTGAACTTCACCTTGGCGTCTTGATTGAAACTATGCGCCGTGAAGGTTACGAATTCGAAGTTGGTCGCCCACAGGTTGTTACCCACGAAGAAGATGGTAAGACTATGGAACCACTTGAAGAAGTAATCATCGAGGTTCCTGCTGAACACGTTGGTACGGTACAGATGGAGCTTGGTCAGCGCCGCGCTACCCTAAAAGAACAGTTTGCAAGCCCTAAGGGTGTCACCAAGCTTATCTACGAAATGCCAACTCGTGCCCTTCTTGGTATGCGCAACATTCTACTGACCAACACCAAGGGTACTATTGTCATGAACAGCCTTGTTACTGGTTACCAGCCGATGGGTGCTGCCCTGCAGCAAATCCGTAACGGTGTACTTATTAGCTTCGAACAAGGTGTTACTACTCCATATGCACTTCAGAACGCTGAAGCTCGTGGCACCACTTTTGTTGGCCCAGCTGAAAAAGTCTACGCTGGTCAGATCATTGGTCTGAACACTCGTCAGGAAGATATGGAGATCAACGTCTGTAAGACGAAGCACCTAACCAACATGCGCTCTAGCTCATCTGACGGTGTCGTACAGCTAACCCCTCCAACTATCTTTACGTTGGAACAATGTCTAGACTTCATCGAGAACGACGAACTTCTTGAAGTAACTCCTAAGACTTTGCGTCTTCGCAAGCGCGAACTTGATCCTAAAAAGCGCAAGAGCAACAAATAAAGCTCTTGGATCACAAAAAACAGCCCGATATATCGGGCTGTTTTTATATACCAAGTCTGAGACTTGTGGTTTAAAAGTAGTCAAAATAGAAAACACCCTCGGACACACTGTTAGCACTAATAAGTGCAAGTCGTGTGTTCGAGGGGTGTCTTCATCCCGAGAGCGAACTAGCGTTACGCAATGTCACCACTTAAGGGGTGCGTCTACTAGTCGCTGTGCTTCTTCGGCGCAAGTGTCAGTCGGCGACTGAACTGTGCCTCCCAGAGACCCCCAGGTTCACGCGTGACCGTGATGGTCTCGGTGTGAGTCGCCAGACGCCTCCAAGCGAACTGGAGTCCTGTGATAGCCCAGACAAGCCGAGCAGCATTCTCATATGCGAACAAGGCATCTTCGATGTCGTCCGGCACATTACGGTGAGGCTCGATCTTGGTAAGGAATGTCAGGATGTGTTCATTGTCCTGTGTATACAGACGTGTACTGCTGCGGTCGATCACGATCCTGGTGATGTAGTTCCTGTAGGTAGGACGATACCAGTCGGCAATCGTCCACGGCTGAAGAACCAGGTTCCCTCCGAGGATGCTGATCGAACCGTTCTCTTCAGTCCTCCCATAGGGGACAGGCGACAGCATGTTCAGGAAGAACTGCGGTCCACGCGGATCGTTGTTGTCGATGTACGAGCGAGCCTGCTCCTTGAATGCCCTGATGTCGGGTGACTTCAGATCCAATCCGAGGACGGTTGCTACGACGTCGATCAACTTGCGGTACTCGCCGAAGGTCGGCCAGATGTGGGTCGGCTGCGAGGGGCCAAAGGACATTTCAAGCTCCAACGTGTTGGTGGGATGAAAACCTGATTACTATAATACATTTATGCTTATAAGTCAAGTCTACAGCTTCCTTACTCTTGTCGACGAATCGTAACCGCACCGAGCACCAATGCTAAGACGATACAGCCTCCCACGATTAGTAGATCTCGTACGAAATCGCTCGTCCAGGTAGCATGCTGCGTAATCTGTCGCATTGCATCTACGCTATAAGTTAGTGGGAGTACATTAGAGATTCCCTGGAGCCAGCCCACCATAGCTGCACGTGGTACGAATAGACCACACAGTAGTACTTGCGGCATGATAATTGGCATAACTAGCTCAACTGCCTGGAATTCACTAGTTGCGAATGCACTTACTAGTAGGCCAAGAGACGTGCCCAGTAGTGCCGCCAGAACAGCGGCTAAGAGAACAGATATTGTACCGCCCATTACTGTTACACCGAGCAATCCTAGCGTAACCAAGCTCACGACACATGCTTGCACGAAAGCAAGCGCTGCGAATGCTAGTGCATATCCAAAGATAAAATCGAGTTTACTGATTGGCATTGTCATGAGGCGATCGAGTGTGCCTGTTTTGCGTTCTCTTAGTGTTGCAATCGAAGTTACTAGGAACATCATAAGCAACGGGAAAATACCTAGTATCATTGGGGCGATGCTGTTGAACATCTGAGGTTGGGCATCAAATATATACTTGAGTAGCGTAATCAGTACACACGGGACTACTATAATCAGCGCGACCGTACGGGGGTCGTGACGTAGCTGCATCAGTACTCGGCCTGCGGTCGCGAACATTCGTTGCATGCTCATGCTACTTGCCCTCCTGCTAGTTTTAGGAAGGCTCGTTCTACGGTTTTGGTGCCTGTACTTTTACATAGTTCTGCCGGCGTACCGCTTGCTACTACTTGAGCATCTCGTATTAGTAGTAAGTCGTCACAGCGTTCGGCTTCATCCATGACATGGCTCGATACTATGATTGTCTTCCCTGCAGCGGCTTGCTCACGGAACAGTTGCCATAACTGTTCACGAAGTACGGGGTCAAGTCCGACTGTAGGTTCATCGAGCACTAATACGTCAGCGTCGCCCAAGAGGGCTACCGCAAGTGAAACTCGCTGTTTTTGACCACCCGATAAGCTGGTCACTACTACGCCCGCTTTATCACTTAAGGCTACCTGTTCGAGAACTCGGTGACATTCAGCCGCAGCTTGTTTGCCGTTCATGCCTAACATACGCGCAAAGTAGCGTACATTCTCTTGGATGCTTAAATCACTATAGACAGATAGTTCCTGGGTCATATACCGAATCTTAGGGCGTAACTGAGGTGATCCTGCCGATAGGCCCATAACTCGTACCGTACCACTACTGATACGCTGACGACCAACAATGGTGCGCATTAGGGTTGTTTTACCCGCCCCTGAAGGCCCGATAAACCC
>CAZBLZ010000008.1:1865-4470 GCA_964493045.1 uncultured Candidatus Saccharibacteria bacterium | reverse complement strand
CAACAATGGTGCGCATTAGGGTTGTTTTACCCGCCCCTGAAGGCCCGATAAACCCGGTGATTCTCCCTGGTAGTAAATTAACTGTTATGTTGTGTAATGCTTTGAATTCCCCACCAAGCACTACATGCAGATGTGAAATTTCAATTATGTATTTCATGGTTATGCTTAAGTATAGCAAATAGACCCTTCTACCTCTAGAAAATGGACTATTGTTTGGTTATGTTTCTATATAGTGGCAATTCATAAGCTTATTGACATAATAGGAAAAAGGTGTAGAATGATACACAGTAATAAGTTTGAGGAGACTGTTATATGGTGGAACTTTTTAAACGTTTCGTATCCAAAAAACGATCGACTGTCTTAGGCCTAGTTGTTGGCCTTACAGCTCTCGTCGCCGGCGCTGCCGGTGTAATGCAGCCTGCCACTGTTAGTGCGCAGTCTTGTGACAAAGTTAATATTGTTTACTGTGGTCTAACCGGCAGTGACGTAAACGGCTACATCAGCTCATTTAAGGCTGACTATAACCGTGGTACCGACAATGGTCACAGCGACCTGAAGACGGTATACAACTGGGCTGGCGCTAGCGCTTCAAGCGTTGCTGGCATGAACTCAAGCAACACCAAGCTTGGTACTATGTACAAAAATGGTGACATTAAAGTCGGTTCTGAAGTAGTTGCCCACGACGCTTGGATTAGCGCTCGTTTCAATAGCGGTAGCGGCTTTACTGAAATCTCTAATGGTGTATGGGCTCGTAAGACTACTACGTCTATGGCTGAATCTACCGCACCAGTGCTCGTTCACTTTGATGCTGACGGTAACGTAGACTTTGCAGTTATGACCGGCTGTGGTAACGCAGTTAAAGTTACTCCTGTACCTAAGCCTAAACCAAAGCCTAGCCTAAGCTGTACTAGCCTTACCGCTGTACTTGGCGAAACTCGTACTTACACCTTCACTGCTAAGGCAGCTGTAGCTAACAGCACTATCACTAAGTATGTATACAACTTTGGTGACGGTAGCAACGCAACCGTTACTACTGGTAGCACTTCTGCTACTACCAAGCACACGTACGCTAAAGATAGTACTTCATACACTGCCACTGTGACCGTTTACAATGCAGCAGGCCAGAGTGCAACCGCACCTGCTTGTAGCACTACCTTCAAGACAACAACTCCTCCACCAGCTCTTACGTGTGTAGCACTCGCCAAAGACGGCAGTGGCCTTACTTACAAGTTTGTTGCCCAGGCAGCAGCTAGCCACACGACCATCACAAAGTATGTATTTACCTACAGCGATGGTAGCAGCAAGACCGTTACCACTAACGCAACTACTGCATCTGACACGCACACATTCACTAAGAATGATTACCACTACGTAATCTCTGTAGCAGTGAGCAGCAACGACAAGAGTAACGTAACTTCAGCAGCCTGCCAGACTACCCTGACTACCCCTAAGGTTCAGGAATGTAAGCCAGGCATCCCAGTAGGCGACGCTCGTTGTACTGAGTGTAAGCCAGGCGTACCAACTGGAAGCCCTGCATGTACAGAATGTAAGCCAGGCGTACCTATGGGTAGCGCAGCTTGTACTGAATGTTTGCCAGGTGTCCAGATGGGCAGCCCTGAATGTACTCCAACAACCCCTACTACACCTACCACTCCTGAGCTTCCAAACACAGGTGCGGGTAACGTGATCGGTTTGTTCGGTGTCGTCATCGTAGCCGGTGGCCTGACTCACCAATTGTTCTTGCGCAAGTTCCGCACGAACCAGTAAGAACCGTAAGAAGTCCTTACTAAGAAAACACCCTCCTTCCGGAGGGTGTTTTCATTTGTCTCGTTTGTAATGCGTATCTATCCTTAAGCTTGAATCGCTTCCCAAGGGAATTCTGCTCGACCGAAATGACCATATGCTGCGGTCGCGTGGTATATAGGGCGGCGTAAGTTCAGCTGTTCTACTATATTCTTAACTGACGGATCGAGTAGTTCTTTAGCAAATACTTCGATATCCGCTGCAGGTTTTTTACCGGTCTCAAAGGTATTAACCGTGAATGATACTGGCGCATGCGCCCCTATGTAGTAGGCTAGCGCTACTTCACACTCATCGGCAAGCCCGGCAGCCACAATGTTCTTAGCAATGTAGCGAGCGGCATAGGCACCGGAACGATCTACCTTACTTGGGTCCTTGCCACTAAAGGCTCCGCCACCGACGCGTGCAAAACCACCGTAGCCATCTACGACGATCTTGCGGCCGGTGAGACCGGCGTCAGAAGTTGGACCAGGCGTATACCAGACATCCGTACCGTTTACGATGAGTTGGTCAGTGGTAATGCTGTAGCCATATTTCTGTAGTACGGGCGTAACAATCTGCTCGAAGACATCCTTACGAACTACTTCTACCGTAGTGTCTTCATTGTGTGGGACTGCAATAGTCACGTGTTCGATGCTAACTGGCTTGCCATCTTCGTAGTTCACGACTACCTGTGCTTTGCCGTCTGGACGTAGATATGCCAATGTCTTGGCTTCGCGGGCAGTATCTATTGCACGTGTTAAGGCGTGTGCGAGGGTAATGGGTAGCGGTAAGAACTCGGGAGTTTCATTAGTGGCAAACCCAA
>CAZBLZ010000008.1:0-1765 GCA_964493045.1 uncultured Candidatus Saccharibacteria bacterium | reverse complement strand
CCAAGACGCTTGATTTCTGCCCGCACAATCGCTTCGAAGTCGACCTCTGCTGCAGTCTTTACTTCACCGGCAAGTACTACTCGGTTATCCGCTACTAGGACCTCGATACCCGTGCGACTATATTTGTCTTGCTCGAGTAGCGCGTCTAATATAGCGTCACTGATCTGGTCTGCTACCTTGTCTGGATGTCCAGCGCAAACTGACTCACTCGCGAACTGATTTATTTTTGACATAAAAATATCCCTTCCGCCGATGCTCAAACGAAAAGGATATTTTTTGTAAAGAAAACATCTTCCCCGCCGAACCGGCTGGCTAGATGGAGCACCAACGCTTCGGCCAAGAAGCAGGTTGCCGGCAGGTCACGGAGCTAGATCTCTCGCTGCACTCTGTATATTTTTTATTAAGGCTGGGGTTATTGTAGCACAGTTCCATGCGTACATTCATGATAAGGGGTGGTGTCACGAAGGAGTTGCTGGGGTGTCTGGGGGGGTAGGCCGCGCGGGTGCGAGGTCATCAGACAGAAGCAACTCCTCCGGAAGTTTTTTGTGTGTGGGCAGTTTTGCGCACACTGTCAGGACTTCATTCCTTGGTTCTCTCGGTGTGTGTTCAGTGGACGACGGGGCCAGAGCGTTCGGGCTTGAAGTATCCCTTCAGGGCAGCTCGCAACTGGCGCGCGAATCCGGTGCCGCGGCCCAGCAGAAGGACGATTTGGGTCTCGCCGCTCCCGATCTGGACAGTCTGGTAGTTCTCCTCCTCTGATGCCAGGTGCACCACCGATGTGCCATCTTCCAGCCGGTAGGAGACTACGAGGTCCGATCCCTTGTTGTCCACCGAGACGCCCCTGGTGCACTTGCGTGCGGCTGCGGCGATCTGAGTGGCAGCACCGACGATGTTTGCGAACTGTCGCTCGAGGCGCCTCAGAGCCGTGAGCTCACCCGTCATGATCCTGACACGTCGCGCGGTGGACTCCTTCTCCGTACTCAGCGCCTCGTTGGCGGTGGTGAGTTCAGCGATGGACTGCCGGTCGGCCTCCTGCTGGTCGAGCAGCTTCTGGATGATCTTTCGGCGCGCCGCGTTGTCCTTCTTCTCCTGCCGCTCCACCGGACTCAGCTTGCCTTCACTGCCGGGCTGGCGCTCCCACTTGGGGAGGATGTCGTCCAGGGTGAGGACGGCGTTTTCGGTGGCGACAGTCTGGCCATTCTGCGGGTCCGACATGGTCCGTCTCCTTTGAGAGGTAGGTGTGGTCGCTCAATGCTTGGGTTGCCTTAGTTCAGGTACGGCACGTCAAACATATCACACTGAGAATCAATCTCGTGGATCTCCGGTCTGTTTGGAGTGAGCTGTCAATTGCCAAAATATGTTTAGCCGTTCACAGCTCACTCTTACTTGGGGAGCTCTACACGAATACTTCCATTAAACATATTCGTCAATGAATCAAGTTATTATATAATAGATTTAATCGCCTTACAACTTCGGGCACTCGTGGCCACCTTCATTAGCGAGCCTACTAGACTATGTTGCCCTGCAATATTCCAGCAGTTGGAGAGTATATAGACAGGAAATGCCGTACCCAAGTATGTAAGAAAACAGATGCACCGGTCGATAAAAGTACCAAAAAATTATAGCCGCCTTAGGCTAGCCAATAGGCCAATTATTTGTTATAATCACCTCTTGTCAGGCGCAATCATTGGGGATTCGCCAAGTGGTAAGGCACTGGTTTCTGGTACCAGCATTCGGGGGTTCGAATCCCTCATCCCCAGCCATG
>CAZBLZ010000007.1:33591-39827 GCA_964493045.1 uncultured Candidatus Saccharibacteria bacterium | reverse complement strand
TTACTCGCCCGCTTTAGTTCTTGTTCTTTTGCCACTTACTTCTCACTCCAAATTACGTCTACATATTCTTTAATGGGCGCATCCGGTTTGGCGAAGGTAAGTTCTAAGAACTCTTGCCGAGACACGAATCGTACCTCTACCATATCGTCGCCGGGTGAAAATGACGGACTAGACTCTACAAGCGTACCGTCAAACACTAGGCGCATAGCCACATAGTTCCGCCGTTCACTGAACGCCCGGAACATAAACCTGAACTCGCCAACCCTCACGTCTACCCCCGCCTCTTCCTGTAGTTCGCGGCTCACGCACTGCTCCACTGACTCGTGGTGTTCTAGTCCTCCGCCAGGTAATTCCCATTTCCCTCGGTCATTTTGTGTCACCAGTAGACGATCTTGTTCGTCTTTAACTAATACCTTCGCCGCGACGCGGTAGAAGGGAGTCTCAGGCATAGCCACAAACCCCTCGGGAATTGCCACTACCTCCGAAGGATCAATCACGTTACGCCTGTTCCTTACCCATGAAGTCTTTTATGGACTTAACTGTGTCCATAAACTGAGCTGGGAAAACAATAGTGCTGTTCTTCTCAACCGCAATGTCACTTAAGACCTGTAGGTTGCGTAGCTGCAGAGCAATTGGATGAGCAGCGATAATATCCGCAGCTTCACCAAGCTTGGCGGCACTCAACTGTTCACCTTCTGCAGCGATGACCTTAGCACGCTTTTCACGTTCAGCTTCAGCCTGCTTAGCCATTGCACGCTGCATAGAATCAGGTAACTGAATGTCTTTGACTTCAACGGTACTGACTAGGATTCCCCATTTCGCAGTTGATGCTTCAAGCACATCCTTAATCTTGGCGTTAATCGCAGTTGTCTCACTCAAGACTTCATCAAGTGAGCTCTGGCCGACGATGTTGCGAACCGTTGTCTGAGCAATCTGGTATGTTGCAGAAACGACGTTCTGGATCTCGACTACTGCCTTAGTTGGGTCAATAATCTGGTAATATGCGACCGCTGAAACATCAATTGATACGTTGTCTTTGGTGATAATTTTTTGACTATCAACTGGCAACGTTACAATCTGCATGCTTACCTTACGCATTTGATCGACGATCGGGATAATTAAGCGAAGTCCTGGCTGCTTTACACCGCCCTGCACTTTACCCAAACGGAATACAACACCGCGTTCATACTGGTTAATAATCCGTACACCATTTGCGATGATAATCAGCGCTAGTCCGATCAAAACTACTAATATACCCATACTCTCCAACCTTTCTTATAAATACCTGCCACTAGGCTGTGGTTTAGCTATAGTTTACGCTATTTTTAAGTTGCCGACGAGTGTAGAGCCACTAGTCATCAGCATTGCTTGAAAGATGATACAGATGACAGTACCGACATTTGTATACTTTGAGATTACTGCCATAGCGCCACTCGCTCACCGTGCCCGTTGCCCGAGCCGCTTCCGGGGTTTCAAAGGCTAGCTTGTCAGCACAAGGCAAATCTTGCGATGCTGGTTCCATATAGCTATGCCAGCCTCTCAAGTTGTTCATCAAATGCGCTGAGCTGCGCTTCAAATGGTACTGATCCATCAATGTGTATCACTATTTCGTCCTCGCCAGGATCCTCCATGTCGTGCACTAGCTCATCGTATCGCTGCTGCGGAATTGCCGTATAGTTAGGATCGCTTAGCCGGCTGGCTTCACGTGCGCGAGCGTCTTGTGCGGAAGTTTGGACCCAGATAACAATAGTTCGTACCTTGTACGCGTCAGCGGCCGTCATTCGCTGATCATGTTTATTACAGTTTATGTCATACAAAACAGAACGACCCGCTTCAAGTAGCCGCTCGGCCATGTAGCTAACTGCTCCGAAGATAACAGGTGCACTTTTGGGATCACGGCCTGCCTCTACGTCGCTCCACATACGAGCCCTGAGCTCATCACTCGAGACTCTGCTTATATCACGCACGCCACTCAACTGACGACTAAATGTAGACTTACCCGATCCGGGATAGCCGTACATAAGAAACAGAGTTTGTTCCATGATGATCTTTAAGAATCTTTGTCGATAAACTGCTGACAGAAGCGTTCAAATACCGCGTTCGTCCAGCCGAAACCAGTCTGACTTGGGTAAACACCCTTTTGGGGCGGTTTATCAGGATTAACCACATTGTATTTCTCAAGGAACACGTGATGCTCGTTAAACCAATCTAGGTTGTTCTTAATCCATTTAAGCGCAACGCGCTTTGCATCCTGGTGATAGCCATAACGGAGCAAGCCTTCGATCACAATAAACTGCAGTGGCGCCCAACCGTTCGGATATGCCCATTGTACGGGCATGCTGCCTGGAACGTATTGACCAAGTGGCAATGAATCAGTCGTAGCAAGGCCGCCCTTATTTTCAAAGCGACGTAGTGCCTTCACGAGCTGTGACGCTTGTTTTTCAGTCACCATGCCTGCCCACATTGGGTAAAAGGTAGCCAAACTTGCTACACCACCGCGCTTTTCTTTGACGTAGTTATAGTCAAAGTACATACCGCGGATTCGGTCCCACATTAGCTCATCCATAGTCGCCTTGCGAGCTTCTGCCGCTTGCTCCCATTTGGCTGCCTCGCGGCGATCATCGAGTATCCTTGCGGTGCGCGCAAAATCCATCTCATATTTGTACAGTAAGGCGTTCAGGTCTACTGGTAAGTAATTGAGTGCTCGACGCGAGAAACGCGGTGTCATATCCCAACCACTCTCAGCCTCAGCTAAATCGTGTAGGTAGTTAATGTCATAGTAACGACTTAATCCCTTGTAAACCAGACGCTCGTTAGGCTTCTTAGTACCATGCCAAACGGTTTCATACTCTTGTTTAGCAACCTCAATTGCATCTGCGAGCCATTTTTTGTCATAGCCATACGCGTTATATACATCATAGATAAACGTAGTTAAGAATGGAGGCTGAGAACGTCCCATTAAGAATGTGCGTGAGCCGTTTGGTATGATCTTAAATCGCTTATAGAGACTCAGCAGATCTTCCAAGATGCCGGTCACCAGTTCTTTGTGGTCAGCATCAAGCATACCCTGGATCATGAAGAAACTGTCCCAGTAGTACAGCTCATTGTAGTCAAATCCAGCGCCTTCAGCATAGCTCGGTACTAAATAAGGCTTTGGCAGACCTAGGAGACTTTCATCATCTTTAGGATGGTAGCGTTCCAGGCGAGACCAGAACAAGCGGATATAATCACGCGCTACCTGGACGTCTTCACGCCTAAGTGCAGAGCCCTTGCGGGGTAGTAATATCTCGCTTGCTTTACTAACAACTCGCCGTGATGCATTGCTCGCAGCTTTAGTTGCAGTTTTAGTGGTTTTTTTCGCTTTTTCAATCATATATACCCTTAGCCTAAGGCAGTTAGGAGCGGAGGTCAAATAGAGTAGATCTACTGACCGTTGCCGAGACGCTTGCGACCTGGATTTTCTTGGTCGTAGAGAGCTTGGTGAAGGAGACCCATCAACATTTTCGCCTGGTCGCGGCTCATGCCGATTCGTGACACGGTCAGTGGCTGACCAGGTTGTGGTGCGCTTTGTGAAAAGTTCACAATGACACCACGGTTATTAGCTGAAATCTCAACGTCATCGGTATACATAACACGTGGGTCAATCATGACCATAAGAGTTTGAGAACGGTTGTTGGAATGTGGCTCATGGTCACTAGCTTCTGGAGCTTTGTCGTATCCAGCTAGTTGCCATAGTTCAGCGGCCTTATCATCCTCAAGAGCAAAGTGGCTAATCAGAAGTAATAAAATATCTTCACTCGGGCGCTCAGTACCAGCCTCAATACGTTGCAAATCCTTCTCGTCGATTTCGACGGCACCTGAAACTTCAGCGGCTGATTCGCGGTTGTGTTCGCGTAAACTGCGCAGCTGTTGACCGAGGGGTTTGTATGGTAATGGCTTGTCCGTTTCACTCATCACGTACCATTTTACCCCTGGTTGCCCAGGGGCGCAAGCATACTGTGTCATGTATTTTTAGGATATACTATAGTCATATGCAATTCACACCAAATGTATCACTTTCCAATTACTCCACCATGCGCCTAGGTGGTATAGCTAATTTTCTAGCAGAAGCCCGCAGTCGTGAAGACCTACAAGAAGCCTACACATGGTCCAAAGAACACAACGTACCAGTAATTGTCATTGGTGGTGGCAGTAATATTGTCTGGAAAGATTCAGGTTTTGAGGGCCTTATCGTTGTAAACAAAATCAACGGTTATTCAGATATAGCGAACGGTGATACCCACACACTTACCGTAGGTGCTGGTGAACCATGGGACAGTGTGGTTGCGCGCAGCGTAGTAGCAGGCCTAACTGGTATTGAAGCACTGAGCTTAATCCCCGGTTCAGCAGGTGCTACCCCCGTACAGAACGTTGGTGCATATGGACAAGAAATCGCCCAAACACTAGAGAGTGTTGAAGCATTCGACACGACAACTGGCGCATTTGTACACCTAAAACCTGCAGATTGTGGGTTTGGCTACCGCACTAGTATTTTCAAGACTACTGCTCGAGGTCGCTATTGGATTACAGCAATTACACTCAAACTGCACGTCGGTAATCCAATGCCACCCTACTACAGTGCCGTACAGCACTATTTAGATAACAATCCAACGAGTGAACCTATAACCCCTCTAGCCGTACGAGAAGCAGTCATTGCGATTCGCTCAGCAAAACTACCTGACGTCACCAAAGTTGCGAACAATGGTTCCTTTTTCGCGAACCCTATCGTTTCAGATGAAGTCGTAGAACACCTACTAGAGACACATGCAGACATGCCACACTGGCCACTCGAAAATGGCGGTGCAAAGATTCCAGCAGCATGGCTCATTGAACAGGCTGGTTTTAAAGATTATCACGATCCTGTCACTGGCATGGGCACCTGGCCTCACCAGCCGCTTGTACTCGTCAATGAGCACGCACACCAAGCCGCAGATTTAATTACATTCCGTGATCAAATCATCTCAAAGGTGCAAGAAAAGTTTGGGATCACGCTCACTCAAGAGCCTGAGCTTCTTCCTAACTAATATACTGATGTTGCATCTTGCAGCATCTCATCCTTAAAGGTAAACTTGCCAGATGCAAAAAATTGAACAATACCTTAGTCTGCAAGAGGATGGCTTTGACGTCATTATTGAACGACCTCACCCTGGCGATGGTGAAGGCATTCTACGCGTTCATCAAGAAGCGTTCGTGCAAGGCTACGCAAGGCCCGATGGGGAGCATGGCGCTACCGAGGACGCACTCAGGGACTTCGTACACGGAGAATTTGAAGACCGACGGAGAAAGTATTGGGACGAAGGAACAAGACGTGAGAAGACTGGCCTTTGGGTCGCAAAACTTGTCTGTGACGGTGTGATTGATAAGGTAGTTGGCTACGGCCATTGCCAGGATGGCGAGGACGAGGATATCGTGCAAGTCAACGGTATGTATGTCGACCCTGAATGGCAACGACGAGGCATCGGCACTTCCCTATTGCAAGCATCTCTGTCAGATTTTGAACAACCTACTGTGCTACTCGACGTTACGCAGTGGGCTCATGCCACAAAATTTTACGCTAAGCTTGGATTCCACATTACGGATACGCCAGTTTCGCCGCCAGATCCTCCCACGGCATATGGCATCACACTCTTGCAACATCAGATGAAACTAGACAGAAAAGACAAAACGAGCAAAGTTTAGATCTGCACTGAGCGCCGCGAGGCTACATGCTTGGAGATGGTTCACCCATCAGGGTTTTATACGATTCTACATCCGTAACCGAATAAGTAAGTTCTCCACTCGCACCGAAACCTGATTGCTCATTAGCGCGCACCACATTCACGCATTTTTCTGGTAATGCATCGGGAGCAAACCATTGCATGTCGCTACATTTATCAGGTTCGCAAATACTTGGTGTTCCCTGCCAAGACTTAACTGCAAACGTAAAGTTAACGTAATCTTGATCCAAAAAATACTGATCAATATTTACTAGTGCCAGATCTTCTGGGCGAGCCGTAACGCCCACCTCTTCTAGTAACTCGCGGGTTGCAGTGTCGCGCAGTGCTTCACCATGTTCAACATGACCGCTTGGTAAGTCCCAATACCCATCTAGATATCCCGTGCCAGATCGCTGCTGTAATAAAATCTCATTTTTATCATTCCGTAAAATCATAAAAACAGCTAGACGTGTATTAAATCGCTCAGTCATATGTGCCCCC
>CAZBLZ010000007.1:30191-33491 GCA_964493045.1 uncultured Candidatus Saccharibacteria bacterium | reverse complement strand
CTTTGCAGGATATATACTCTGGTATATCCCCAAAAAGCCGGTCAGCTCTACCTGGTAGCCCGATTCTTCTTTAACTTCACGGATCGCTGCCTCGGCAATCGTTTCAAAGTCATCGACATGTCCACCGGGTAGGTTATATCGCCCTTCACGACCAGGCTTACTTTCCATAATCACCAGAAACTTGCCCTCATGCTCAACCAAGCAGTCTACGATCGCAAAGTCATATTTCATAGAGCAACTATACCCGACCTAATCAGGCTTTTTTGCCAATTTTGCCCAGATGAGTATCCTGGAATCCAGTCGGGAACTTCAAACCGTAGCCCTGCGCCCTATCTCCAGCAACGTGGAAAGCCCATAGCAATCCTACAAATGCATAGCCACGTGTTGCAGTAACTGTATAGATCAACAGGAGTACCGCAGGAACAAAGTAGTTATGTACAAGGTTGTAAAAGATGGCGCCCATACGTTTGTTTATCAGATAGCCCACCATGGAAATATCAAACGCTACGAATAATGCCAGGAGCCACCACCAGGCAAAATGTAAGTGCACAAAAAATACCACAATAGCAGCAGCTATCGCTAGGTTCTCGATACGTTCGAATACTATGGGTGTATTTTTCATTTGTCGCTCGCAAGGGGGTATTTAAGTGCAAATTCACGTACAGCACCGCGCAACTCTTGTAGGCGTGCCTCGTCTTCGCGATGTTCAATCGCCTGTTTCATCCAGTCTGCTATCTGTTCCATATCATCCTCTAATAATCCACGAGTAGTTATAGCCGGGGTTCCCAGACGAACACCACTTGGCCGGAATGGCGGCAGCGGGTCGTTGGCAACGGCATTTTTGTTGAGTGTTAAACCGATCCTATCAAGCACCGTTTCGACTATATTACCATCTAGACCAAAACTCTGGTATACATCCGCTAGGATCAGGTGATTACTCGTACCACCGGTCACCAATTTAAAGCCGCGTTTCTGCAGCTCTTCGGCTAATACAGCAGCGTTTTGCACAATCTGTGCAGCATATTTCTTGAAAGATGGTTGCAAAGCTTCACCGAAGGCTACTGCTTTAGCGGCGATAATATGTTCATGCGGGCCACCCTGCATCCCAGGAAAGACAGCTCGGTCAATCAGGGTTGGAATGTTTTCAAGTGTTTTTTCAGGAGCACGTAATGGATTACCGACTGTACCCTTCGAGAGGATCATGCCGCCACGTGGGCCACGTAATGTCTTGTGTGTAGTCGTAGTAATAACGTGGAACCCATAATCAAAGGGGTTTTTAGCCACACCGCCAGCGATTAGTCCTGCAATGTGTGCCATGTCTGCCATGAGCAAACAGCCTTCAATCTCTTGGCCAATAGCGGCAAACTTTGCGTAATCAAGTTCACGTGGGTAAGCACTAAAGCCTGCTAGGATAATCTTTGGCTTTTCGCGGAGCGCAACTTCGCGCAGCTCATCGTAGTCAATCTCACCCGTTTCAGGGTCTTTCATCTTGTAGCGCACAAAGTTATACAACTTAGCACTACGCGTCACAGGAGCACCATGCGTTAAGTGACCACCGTGGCTCAAGTCCATGGCAAGCACGGTGTCACCCGGTTCTAGCCAAGCACTGTAGACTGCTTCGTTTGCGGGCGCACCAGAGTGTGGCTGCACGTTTGCATGATCAGCGTTAAATAGTTTTTTAGCTCGGTCGATAGCAATTTGCTCGACTATATCGGTGTTTTCTTGGCCGCCGTAGTATCGTCGACCGGGATAACCTTCACTGTATTTGTTAGTAAATACGCTTCCCATAGCGGTAAGCACGTCGCGGCTTACGTAGTTTTCACTTGGGATTAACTCTAATCCTTCACGTTGACGCTTTTCTTCAGCGGCAATCAATCGTGCAATTTCTTCGTCGTTCATCCATTTCCCCTTTTGAAGTTAAGTGTATATCGAATATTCATTACAAACCATTGTCCTTGGAGGACTCGTTTGTTCAAGAGATAAGAGAAATGAATAATTTAAACCATAAAACTAGTATAGCAATCTCCATCCATACGTCATATACTACGTGAGTCAATTTACAACAGAAAACAGAAAAACCCTTGCCTTTATGCATTTTATGATATAATTTATCAACGTTATGGCATCAACCAACGAAAAAATCGGTGAATTTATAGCACGCGTTCGACAAGATCGCGGCATGACCCAAACAGACTTTGCACTCAAACTCGGTACCAGCCAGTCGGCAGTAAACCGTATCGAGAAGGGTAAGCAGAACCTTAGCCTAGAAACTCTCGCTCGCATGAGCGACATCCTAAATAAGCAGATTATTTCGCTCAGCAGTGGCTCAGTGAACCTTCGCATTGAAGGTGGTCACGAGCTACACGGCAACATCAAGCTCAAGACCAGTAAAAACGCTGCCGTCGGCTTGCTCTGTGCCAGCCTTCTTAACTACGGTGTTACCCGTTTTAAGAACTTCCCTCGTATTGAAGAAGTGAATCGTATTATCGAAGTACTTAATAGTATCGGCGTTCAGACTAAATGGCTTCCTGGCAACGACCTTGAAATCCGCCGCCCCGAACAGCTAGAACTACATAAGCTCGATCAGGTTGCTGCCCGCAAAACCCGCAGCGTCCTTATGATGATCGGCAGCCTCATGCACGACCACGAAACCTTCAAAATCCCTTACGCTGGTGGCTGTAAGCTCGGTGAACGCACCGTAGAACCACACCTCTTCGCCCTCGAAGAGTTTGGTGTAAATATCGTAGCTACTCAGGGTCATTACAATGTTACTGTCGATAAAAAACCAGCAAACCGTTTCGCATTATACGAAGTCGGTGACACCGTAACCGAAAACGCTCTACTTGCCGCCGCACGTACACCAAGCACCACCCAGATTGATTTCGCGAGTGCTAACTATATGGTGCAGGACGTTTGTTTCTACCTCAAGAAACTTGGTGTAAAAGTAGAAGGTATTGGCACAAGTTCAATCAAGATCACTGGCGTACCGCTTATTAAGCGAAATGTAACCTACGCTCCAACCGAAGACCCAATTGAAGCCATGTTCTTCATCTCGGCCGCAGTAACCACTAACTCAGAGATTACTATCGAGCGAGTACCGATCGATTTCGTTACTATTGAGCTGCTCAAACTCCGTAAGATGGGCTTAGACTATGACACCACCGAACGCTACAAAGCAGAAAACGGGCAGTCAGACCTGGTAGATCTAACCATCCACAAACATAATGGAAAATTGCGTGCACTAACAGATAAGATCCACTCATTACCTTATCCAGGTATGAACGCAGATAACCTGCCTTA
>CAZBLZ010000007.1:25249-30091 GCA_964493045.1 uncultured Candidatus Saccharibacteria bacterium | reverse complement strand
TACGAAGACCTAGCTGAACGCCTGAACAAGCTTGGTGCTCAGATTACTGTCTTCCAAGACTTATAGTTGCAAAAAAGTAAAATTTATGCTATCATAGGCTAATCACTATGAGAGCTACTGTTTTGACGCCACTAGCCCCTCGGGGCACGGCAGATTACATACGCCGACCCATGAATAATGGACAGCTTACAGTCATGCCTACAACTTACGAGCACCGAGATACCCCAGCACCTACAAAACGAACCGCTGCAGCTAGAGTCATCGAGACTAAAGCCACTACTACAAACAGCCCGAAACGAAACCAGCGTAAGAAGTTAGCCCTACTACTCCCCGGCCACAATGAAGAGTTGATTATCGCTACTACTATTAAATCAGCGATTACCGCTGGTCAAAATAAGCGTGACATCTTCGTGGTTGACGATGCTTCTACGGATGCAACTCGTGCTATTGCCATCAGCCTATTAGGTAAGCAAAACGTGTTAAGCGTAAAGCGTAGTGGTAAAGCGCTTGCCGTCAAAAAGGCTATCAAGAAGTTCAACATTGAACGTGACTACCAATGGCTACACATCGCAGATGCAGACAGTATCTTTTCACCAGACTACTTCCGTGTGTACCGCAGCAAGCTCGACTACAAGAAATATGCAGTCGCTGTGGGTTTTGTACAGAGTATGCGCGGCAACTGGATCAGTACATACCGCGCGCTAACCTATACTTATAGTCAGCACGTCAACCGCCGTATCCAGGCAAAATTAGGTATGATCTCGGTATTTCCTGGTCCTATTACCTGTTTCCGCACTGATCTTTTGTCACAGCTAGATTTTGAGGCAAAAACCTTAACTGAAGACTTTGACATTACGTTGCAGGTACACCGCAAAAAGCTCGGCAATATCTTATTCATTCCACAAGCCGTTAACTACACCCAGGATCCTCAAACTTTTGAAGACTTCTGCAAGCAGACGCAGCGTTGGCAGCGTGGCTTCTTCCAGGGCGTCAAGAAATATCATATCGGCCTGAATAAACAGCGTATTGATGTTAGCCTAGGTTTCCAGATGCTTCAGACTACATTTTTTATGGTGCAGCTGTTAGTGCTCATTCCACTGGTCATTTGGCTTACTCATGACCTTATGTACATCCCCGTGGCCGTGACGGTCGACTTTATTCTAAATAGTCTTATTGCTCTGTGGGCATCTCTAGCGATTCGAAGGTGGAACATGCTCGGCGCACTACCCTACTTTTACTTCCTACGCTGGGTCGAGATTAGCATCTACTTATGGTCAGCTTTTGAGATATTAGCACTCCACAAGTTCCAAGAAGATATTAAGGGTTGGGGCACTGAAGGTCGCCGTTACGCACTGAATGCAGCCGCTCTTCAAGATATTGGCTAGAGCCTTTATTTAGACTATACAAAAAAGCACCCGTTTACCGGGTGCTTTTTTGTACATTGAGTAGTATGGCTAAAACCTTTAGTTAGCTGCGGCTGACTTTCGACCCAACACAAAAGAGATTGCAAAGATTGCAACTCCGCTCGCTAGTAATGTAGCGCCAATCACAAACAACACGTGGTTGTGACTAGGAGTGAGCAAAGAAATACCGGTAGCCACGTTAGCGACACCGAGTCCCTTTCCGTACATACGATTCTCCTCGTATTACGAATCATGTACCCATAAGGGCACCTGACCCTTTTACCTCTTACCTCAATTTGCGTCTCAGCCCCTGAGAATGGTTTAAAGTAGCCGCTCAAAGGTTGTAATCAAATCTTAAGCAGCATTTTACACTATTTATGCTCTTTTGTAAAGTATATGTAATAGTAACCGCTAGCATGATACGTAACTACACTTAATTGACTAATCTTACAAGAAGTTGTATTATAAAGGAAACGTTATGATATTCATGTGAAGGAGTTTTCATGAAGCGACTGTTCCCTTTATCAATGGCTGTGATGCTATTTGTAACAATGATCGCCAGCACGATTCATTTAACCGTATCTGCTGACAGTACGAATCTCATCAATAACCCATCTGCAGAAACACTTACAAGTGGCAAGCCTGCCAACTGGACAGCGGACACCTGGGGCACTAGCACTACAACTATGCAGGTAACCACTGACGCACACACCGGCACTGAGGCCCTGAACGTTACGAGTACCGCTCGTACCAGTGGTGATGCTAAGTGGGCTCCAGACGCCGTAGCAATTACTGGCGGACAGCAGTATACATACAGTGACTACTACAAAGCATCTGTTGCGACCGAACTAGACGCTGCATACACGGATGCCAGCGGTACTACAACGTATGCATACATCGGCGCTGTTAGCCCTAGTACTGCCTGGACACAAACAAGTGCGACCTTCACGGCACCTGCAAGCGCACAAAAAGTTTCTATCCTCCATATCCTCGCAACTACCGGTAGCCTAACAACTGATGACGCAAGCCTTACTGGCTACACCGCGCCAACTACACCAACCGATCCTACTCCTCCAACTACTACCAACCTTATTGCTAATCCTTCATTTGAAACCGCAAGCGGCGCAGCTCCTGCTAGCTGGCAAACTGGTGGCTGGGGCACTAATAATGCTGCATATACCTACGACCAGACCGGCCACACTGGTAGTCGCAGCGCAACCGTTAAGATTACTAGTTACACTGACGGTGACGCTAAGTGGTATGCCAACCCTGTTGCCGTTACCACAGGTCAGACCTACACGTACAGTGATAGCTACATCGGTTCTGTTGCAACCCGCGCGGTAGTCGCCTACACCAACGCTGACGGCACCACCACCTACGCTGAACTAGCAAAAGCACCTGTTGCAGCAGTTTGGACTACATACTCTGCAACGCTAACCGCTCCTGCAAATGCTACCAATGTAACGATCTTTCATCTTTTAGATCAAGTTGGCAGCCTTTCTATCGACGACGTAAGCCTGGTAGCTGGAACTACAACAACACCTGTTACTCCTCCTACGACACCGAGTCCATTGACTATCGCCAACCCATCGGTTGAAACATCTACTAATGGCACCACTCCTGATAACTGGGACGCAAGCTCATGGGGCACCAACAATGCAGCATTTAGCTACGTAAGTGATGCGCACACTGGCTCTAAGAGCGTTAAGACTACAATTACTAGCTACACTGACGGTGACGCTAAGTGGGCATTCACACCAGTAACCGGCCTCACGGATGGTACGAGCTACCACTTCTCAACCTGGATCAAGGCGAGCACGCAGACACATGCCGTAGCCGCTTTCACCATGGCAGATGACAGCATAGCTTACGAAACCCTAACACTCCCTCTTGGTACCAGTGCAACAGCCTGGACACAGTACGCAACCAACTTTACCGGTCCTACTGGCGCCAAGTCGATGACCGTTTACATGCTCATCTCTAGTACGGGCTGGGTTGAGACTGATGATTACAGCCTTTCAACTTATGCTCCAACTGGATTTAGCGAAGGTCTCGTTAGCGTCGACTTCGATGATGGCTGGAAGAACATATACACAAACGGCCTTCCATTACTCACGAAGTACGGTATTCCTTCTACTCAGTACATTATTAGTGGCAACATTGGTGCTACGGGGTATATGACTCAGACACAGATCAAGGCTTTCCAGACCCAAGGCAGTGAAATTGGTTCTCACAGTGTTACACATCCTGATCTCACTACATTGACCGCTGCACAGCTTACAACTGAGCTAAGCCAGTCTCAGACAACTCTACGCAAAGACTTTGGCAACACCGTTGCTACAGAGTTTGCAACACCATATGGTAGCTATAACGACAACGTACTCACCGGCATTAAGAAATATTACGTTTCTCACCGCTCAACAGATGTTGGATTCAATAGCAAAGACAGTTTCAATCCATACAACATTGTCGTCCAGAACGTAGTCGCCACAACTACCAACGCACAGGTAAAAGCCTGGGTAGCTCAAGCCTTGGCGCAGAAAACATGGTTGGTACTGGTTTACCACCAAGTTGAAAACACCGTTGCAGCCGCTGACACTGATGCCGTAAAGACTGCTAACCTAAACACTCAGCTCAGCTACATAAAGTCATCTGGTATTACCGTGAAGACTCAGGCAGCAGCACTCGCAGAAGTAACTGCACAGTTGAAATAAAACAAAGATGCCTGCAACAAAGACCGGATCATCATGATCCGGTCTTTTATTTAATACGTATCAAAAATCCAGAGCGGTATATTTGTCGTCGTAAGATCATGTACGAACGTAGTAAATACATCCGTATTAGCGCTGTCACCTGGCGTCTGCCAGTATGACCAATCTATGGCCTCACCAGTACCCGATTTATCTTGAGCAAACAAGTGCACGCTCACAGTAAAGCCTTGGCCTTGCAGGCCCTTCGCTTGAGCTACTACACCATTTAAAAGCGTCTGGCGACTCACCGGCGACATTGCGACAGTTGCAGTAGCATTATTGGTGTATTGGCGACTAAAGGTACCTGTATTGAGCCAGACATTCGTTATGCCAAGACTCCGAGCAGCCGCTGCGGCGAGGTCGGTTCTTAAGTAAATCTTCGGGTCGTATAAGTTTGGGCCTGGTTGGTTAGCGGGTGATGCCCAGGGGAATCCCTGCAGACCAAAACTGTCTATAAGGCCCTTAGGGATCGACTGCACGTATGGCAGCAGACTCGTGTATGCCCCACCACTCCAAGAATTAGCCGAAGGATATGATTCACTATCGAGCATAATTGCAGTCTGGCTAGCGGGGAAATATTTCTTTTGGTACTGCGCTACCTTTGTGACGTTGGCGGCAAAGACCGCAGGATCGACACTTGTCCACTCTGGGAGGTTACCTTCTGGCAGCATTACCCACATGCCCATCAT
>CAZBLZ010000007.1:5982-25149 GCA_964493045.1 uncultured Candidatus Saccharibacteria bacterium | reverse complement strand
GTAGCGTATTAGTAGTAGCCGAAGTCTGTGAGGGTTTTAGAGCTGAGGTGCTGCTTTTGGTAGTCGTCGGGGGCTTTTTACTACTCCCCGTATCGCTCACCTTTTTATTCGCTGAGGCTTTTTTTGAGGCCACACGTTCCACATGCTTCTTGCCAAGTCCCAATACCTGGGGAGTATCAGTGGTGCTAATAACCACAGCAGCGACCGTCAAGACGCCAAGCGCACCACAGACAATACGCCATTTACGCCCAAGATGACGAATAGTATGGAATTTTGCCCGCTGCCCCAATCTATACTTCATGTAACGTATACTATACGCCAAAAATTGGCTTATACGCAATTTCATGTCTTTACTATAGCGCTTATGAATAGAGGAAGATAGAGGCTCAGCGCATGACGCGAGCGTTATGACACGTATAGGTGGTTATTTACCGATGTACGGATAGTAGTTTATCGACTGAACATTTAAGGATGCCGGTAATGCACTCTTGTCCACACCATCTGTAGGGAACTGTGCTCGGTCAGTACCACCCCAAGCCCCGCCAATGGCTAGGTTCAATATAAGATAGAACGGCTGGTCATAGGGCCATGAGCGATAATCAGCTCCGGCCTGTTTGCTAATCGAGAAATACGCCTTACCGTCGACACTAAAAGTTAGATTAGTTGGTGTCCAATCAATCTCATAATTGTGAAAAACGGTATCGTTATCTGGCACTCTTACTACACTGTAATAACTTCGGTCTGGACCATCTTCAGGGTATGCAAGTGAGTGAGCGATACCATACACCCTATGGGCTTCTGTACCCACAGATTCGGCAATATCTATTTCTCCATCATTAAGGTAACGATTTGTATCCGTTACAGGGCTAAGAGCCGCATATTTCGATTGGCTTGGAAGCATCCATATTGCCGGCCAGGTTCCAATGCTGCTTGGTAGCGTCGCTCGTACTACGATCCTGCCATACAGAAAATCTTCTTTACCCTTTGTGTCGATGCGAGCAGAAGTATAGCTAAAACCCTGCTGCGGATCATTCAATGCCTGCAGCACTAAGCTACCATTCTCTATCCTAAGATTTTGAGAATTAGCCGTATATAGTTGCGCCTCTTGATTTGCTTCGGGTTTGCCGGTAGCAATGTTATAAATTTGAGAGCTTACAATGCCCGTACTTTGCTTTGAGTAGTCCTGACTAAACGTTGGACACGCAGCAAAGACCTGAGAAGCATCTGCCTGAGAATTCTGACAGCTAGCTGGGGCTACGGTTGGCGTAACAGATTTAGGGGTTGGCGTAATGGATGCATGGGAAGCCTTACCGGCAGGATGTATTGAGCTAATAGTAATCAAGACCATACCAATGCCAACCGCGCCCCAGCCGATAGCAATACACACAGGTAACAAACGCTTTGCTCTGCGGCTCAGCGTAGCAATAGAAGACAGCGCCTTCTGTTTTTGCTGCGCGAATGACAACGGCATCGCCTCCCGGGCGGCTGACAAACTCATCATAGGAGGTTATTATATATTAAAATGTACTATAAGTCAAGTTTGCTGAGCTCGTGTAACTTCGGTCACACTCTTATATTGCTCTAATTCGTAGTCACAAATAATTCAGGATCAATACCCTCTGCTGTGGCCTTATTGACGAAATCAGACAATAATCCGACGGTGTTTGGCTCGGCTAAAGGATATTTCCATGACACATCCGTATCCTCACCTGCAAAAACATTCACCTGAACGTTGTAGCCATGCGATTTTGCACTAGCTGCCATGGCGAGCTCGCCAAGTAGTTGACTCCGACGAACGAGAGGTGAGACGCTCTTACCTTCATACGACTCGGCGGTACCAGTGTTGAACCAGATGTGACGTACTCCTAGCTCACTGGCCAACTTCTCGGCGACATCTGCATTAAGATAATCCTGAGGCTGATCAGTCACACTCCATGGGAAGCCCTGAAAGCCAATTGAATCAATAGCAGGCATACCGGGTATACTGCGCAGTGCCTGTACATACGGCTCAAGCTTCTCTAGCTTATTGCTACCATACTTGTGATTCACGTCTCCACTTGGATACGCAGCACTATCGAGTAAGATTGATAATTTACCATCATGAAATACGCTCTTGTACGCCGCACCCGCCGCCGCATAGTTATGAGCAAATAACTTAGGGTCCGTACTGTGGGATCCCCAGTCAGGTAAGTCAGCTTCAGGGAATAGGACTAATGTCCCCATTTCTTCATCAGTAATACCCCGTTCTTTTAGACCACCGAAGAACGTTTGTAATGCGTGAAGAGACGTAGCATTTGTTAGCGTTTCAAGATCGAGATTATCACTATTGTCAGCAGGTTCCATGACAATAAGTGGCTTAATGTCATACTTGGCATACTGATGTAACGTCTTTGCTAAAGCGTCCGCTCGTTCAGTAGCCTCGCTCTCTGTTTGTGGCGTGCTAATGAAGAGCATCTCATGCTCAAATGTATGGTTAAGCGCTTCCTCGTAGCTACCAAGCTCTCTCAACTGAGAAACCGATGAGTTAGTCGGGGTGTTAGTATCCCGGCTGTGCTCTCCGTGTAAGGCGCTGCAGCTCGCCAGTACTATTGTCGCAGCCACAAGAGCTATAGAGGCAGATCTACGCCAACTCGCAGGTTCGACCTCTTTGTTCATAAATAATATTATACATTTTTAATCTGTTTATGTCAAAGGTGACGCCGTGAAATAAAGTGTTATAATACCGGAGTTATGCGGGTGTCGTATAGCGGTTATTATCCTAGTTTTCCAAACTAGTGATCGGAGTTCGACTCTCCGCACCCGCACCATTAGTGCCAATTAAAAAACTCCCTTAACGGGGAGTTTTTGTTTTATCAATCCAAGTACCGGTTACTACACTACAGAGGCTTTTTTAGCTCTGCCCACCCTAGATAATGATCTGCCCTCTCAGTTTTTATAATCGCACTATCTTCCATCATGAGACCCTCTGAATACAAGATATAGTCCATTCGATGACCTTGGATATCCGTCGCCTGTTCTTCGAGGGCAGCTGTAAGCCCAAATGATTCTATCAAACGAGGAAAGTCATTGAGTAAGTTAGGAGCATTGAAATCACCTGCGAAGATAAGAGGACTATTAAGATTGTCACACAATATCTTCTCGGTTTCTTCTGCAAATTTCTTACCTTCACCTTCGCTATATGAGTAGCCAAAAATATGTAGAGGCTGCAAGTGCGTATTCGCGACTGTAATACCCTGAATATCAGCGGTTTGTACATACGTATGGAACAGACGGGCTTTCTTGCCGTCCCTAAAATAGAGTTCGAATGGTGGATCGGGTAAAAGAATGCTTTTCTTATTCTCAATTGGATAGCGAGAAATGATCGCGTTTGAAAGCTGGTAATTCTCGTCAATATGGGAAGGACTACGAGGGGCATCAAAAACATAAGGCAAGCCCAGGCTTTCAGCCAGTCGATTGGCAAGCACATCGTCATCATTGGTGTGAGATTCCTGAATGCAAATAACGTCGGGGTTCAAAGGTCGAATAGCATCTACAAAATAGGAAAGATCTTCTTTGTCATAATCAAACTGCTCGGCTGAATTAACGGTATGCGCACCGCCTATGTTCCACGTTATGATTTTCATATCACCAAGTATAAACCAGCACTAGGGCTACTCCGTAGTATCTGCTGTGCTACTATTAAAACTTCAATGATTCACACTAACGAAGCAATACTCCTCGGCTGTGATATCGATGGCACATCACTTGCCGGCCACTCGGCAGAGGCTTCCGTACAGACAGAAGCCAAAACCGCTCTAGGCGCCTTAACTATGTCAGTTGCGCACTGTCGGAATAGACGTAGACTCCCCGTCTTTTTTGGTACCGTGACTGGACGCACCCCCAAATCACATGAGGAGTTAGAACAAGAGAACCTGACGTTTAAGTTCGCCGTATCTTACATGGATTTCGTCATTAGCTCGGTAGGCACGGAGATAGCTGTGCGTAAGGGTAAATATGAACCTCGTACCCACCTAGATAGCTGGCCGAATGCAGAAAACTGGAATCCTCATAAGATTAGAGAGCTCTTATTGTCAGCATCAGACCTAGGAACAGTGCAGATGCAACCTGACATAGCACAGAGCGCTCACAAACTAAGTCTGTACGCGAACACCGAACTTGGGCACGACGCATATGCCTCTCAGGTTGGTCAGCGCCTAGCAGAGTTGGGCGTTGCAGCGCACGTAGTATTTTCAGGTGGTGAATATCTCGACCTTTTACCAAAAGGAGTGGATGGTAATGCGATTGATAAAGGAGGAGCCCTGCTCCATTGTGGTGACTATTTAGCCACAAGAGATCAGTTGGATTCTAGACCACGCATTATTTTTGCTGGTGACAGCGAAAATGACATGGGAGGTTTTATAGCCGCCACACAAGCTGAGGGGTTCGGTATTATTCCGGGTAACGCAAACCCCGAGTTTAAACAGTGGGCTAGGAGTGAATTTGGCGATAGCGTTTACATAGCCGATCAGCCATTTGCGGCAGGCGTCCAAGAAGGCTTCGAACACTTCACCCGTTCACGATAGATCAACCAACCCAGGCAAATATGTACACAACATATCCTACCGAGGTATAATACCTGGTAACGTGTGCCCTGGTAGCTCAGCTGGATAGAGCAGAGGACTTCTAAGCCTAAGGTCACTGGTTCGAATCCAGTCCGGGGCACCAAAATAAGAACGCCACTGCAAAGTGGCGTTCTTTATTACCTCACGTATTTACTTTAATTCTTCGAGTCGGTTTACATATGACATCTTTCATTATAAAATACATGAAAAGATTAGCGCAGCGCGAGAAAATACATTGAATATCATAACTAGACTTACGTACGATGCGAAAAACGCCGTCCGTAAGCAAGAGCACGTAAGTACCGTACCAACTTCAACAGATGAAGTTCCTCAAAAAACCAAGCAAAGCCTGAAGCAAAAACTTGCTCGTGCATTTCGCGCAACTACAAGCTGGGCAAGTGGCACCATTTCTTCAGGTATTATCCTGGGAATCCTGTTTTTCATTATCGTTAACTTTTACGTATTCTCTTCGATCGTTAATCTCAACTCATTCTTCTATGCATTTTTACTTTTGTCATTGCTAACAGATGGCATATTTTTGCTGGTGCATTTGCCACGCAAACGCAAAATGAGCACACGTAACGTTTCACTCGACCCAAGTAAGCTCACAATTGTCATCGCCAGCTATAACGGCGCTGATGTAATAGAAGCAACTATCCGCGATGCAAGTGTGCACGTACCCCTCAAGCAAATCATAGTAGTCTCCGACGCCTCAACTGATGATACAGCGGAAGTAGCCACTAAAACCGGTGCACGCGTTATCGTGAACGAGAAGAACCTACACAAAGTAGGTAGTATAAATGCAGCACTGAGACATGTGCTGACTCCGTATGTTCTAATCGTGGACGATGACACTCTAATTGGCGGCACCAAGCTACCGACTAGCCTACTCGACGAAGGCTACACTGCCGTTGCCTTCAATGTCATGCCCGTTAAGCATAAGACGCTGATCAACGAACTGCAGCGTTTTGAATATCGCAGCTCGATGCAGGTTGGTAAGCATTTGCGCGGTACTTCTGGCGCTATCGGTAACGTATCTGGCGCCATTGGTTTATATCGTACGGCCGACTTGCGCAAGCAGATTAAAATGCACTCTGGCCAATTTGCCGGCGAAGACGAACAGCGCACCCTACTCGCTCATTTATACGGCGAAGGTAAAGGTATTACATACACTGACTCACTCGTTTTGACTCAGGCGCCTGACACGTATGAATCGTTATTCCGCCAGCGTGCTTTTAGCTGGTCCATGTCTACACCTGAGCTATTCGTCTTATACTGGCGAGTCCTGCTTTCGTCTAAGTTTCACTACCTGCTAAAGGCCGAGAAGGCCTACTTGGTATACATTTATCTGACTGACCCACTACGCATTCTGTTCTGCTGGACGCTATTCCTGCACCCTGCCCACCTAACCTTGGCGTACGGTTTCTACACCGTTCTAAACATACTCATTTGGGCACGCTTAGGTTTCAAGGATACTTTCCGTTCAGTACTATTTATGCCTATATATTCGCTAGGTCTGACACTTGCCCGCTTTATCGGAAACTTCTACTGGTTCTTGGAAAAGAGTCGCTACCTATTCCGTCGTTTGCATAGGAAGGCTAGCGAGCGCCATTTGATCATGGAGTATGTATCTATCTTTGCCGTGATCGCCGCTTCATGGTTCATAAGCGCGACACACTTCCGCAGTGAGATGAATATCTTTCAAAATATCCGCTCACAACGCTTAACCAGCAACGACTCAGCATTTAGTTACAGCTCGGCGCCAGTGCTATCAAGTACCGCAGCCTACAGTGCTCCTGCTGACGCAAGCTATGTAGTTGTAGCGATTGAGCAAGGCGACACCAGCCGCGCACTCGCTCACAAGGCAATTGAAAGTTTAGTCACAACTCAACCATCTATTACCCTATCTGACGACCAGTTAGCAATTGCCGAGGAACAGCTCTCCGCCAATATGCCGATCGTGACTAGTGGCAATATCAATACTGTGTTTCAAGTCGACAAAGCACTTATCACCGGTGCTATTAGTGCCGCTCAAGGGGGTCAGCTATGATGAAGAAAATGTTCAAGACATCTGGTAAGTTAATAACCGCTCTCATTATTATTGCCATTGGTATGTCTATTGCCTGGGGCATGCAAACAGGCGCCAAGCGACTACCGCTACGCCAGTACTTTAGCCGCAACTACACCAATGCCGTATGGGACTGGTCAAACCCTACCAACAAGACTGATAAGAATCTGGATGACATGGCTAACTACATGTATTTGCACCAGCTTAATACCGTATACGTCGATATAAGTGGCTACCTGACAATTGCAGCCAATCCCAACGCCGCACAAAAAGCTACCGCACAGAAACAATACGAAGCCTCTTTGAACCGCTACATTAGCGCACTTAAGAAAGAACACGTCAAAGTATATGCCGCTGCAGGCGACGTATCATGGGGCAGCGCCGCTGAGCGTCACATCCCACTATCAATTGTTGATTTTGCAGCCAGCTACAACCGAGCCCACCCGCAATCAAAGTTTGCCGGTGTTGAGTTTGACATCGAATCATACAACCAGCCAGGATTCGCAACAGCATCTAACACCACCAAAGCATTGGCTTTAAGCGACTTTTTAGACACTGTCGATGCCGTTGCGACCAAAGTTACGAACTATGATCACCGGGGCCAAAGCTTAGCTCTCGGCTTCACCATTCCCTACTGGTACGACAACGAAAACGGTAACATTCCGCAAGTAACCTGGCAGCAAAAGACTGGCCCAACCTTGTACCACATCTTGGATCGATTAAACACGGTTCCTAAGAGTAATGTCGTGGTCATGTCATATCGCAATGCATCCGCAGGTAACGATGGTGTGATCGCCCACTCACGCACCGAAATTGACTACGCTCAGGCCAAAGCATCTAACGTTAAGATACTCATCGGCCAAGAAGTTAATGACGTACAGCCAGCTAAGACAACATACTATGGCGAATCCCAGGCTGATCTTTCGACCCAGGTAAAAGCTTTTGAAGACGAGTTACAGTCCAGTGGCGTACTCGGCGGTGTTGCCATTAACGACTACGCCGGCATGCTAGCCATGCAGGATGAATAATCCTTAGCAACATACACACTTCTTTTTTGTTATGATGGGAGACATGAAGACCATTACACTCGTTACCGGCAATCCCCATAAGCTCGCGGAACTACAGAAAGTTTTTCCGTCTGAAATAGCCCTACAATCAACAAAACTCGACCTCGACGAGATTCAGTCACTCGATCTGCACGAAATCGTACGACACAAGCTACGACAGGCATACGCAGTAGTACAGAGTCCTGTTGTCGTTGAAGACGTATCAGCCGAGCTCGAAGCCCTCAATGGGCTTCCTGGCCCTTTCGTTAAGTTCTTTAATGAACGACTCGGCAAAGAGGCGCTATACAAACTGGCGGGCGAATCACGCGTCAAGATTGTGTGCAGCATGGGGTATTACGACGGGACTGACGAATACATCGTTGACGGAGTAATCGAGGGTCATGTGGTAGCACCTCGCGACGGCGAAGGATTTGGTTTTGATTTCGTACTCATCCCTGATGGATATGACAAGACGATGTCAGAACTTGGACTAGATGTTAAGAACACTATAAGTCACCGCTACAAAGCAGCTGTCCTACTGTCCGAAAAATTAGTGTGATTGTCTGCGGTTCAGCAGCTTAGTCGTATAAACACCGAGCACAGCGCCCACGGCGCCGATTAAGAAGCCTGCAACGATATCTTGGCCATGGTGTACACCCGCGGCTACTCGTGCAGAGCCGATTAACAAAGAAACTACCACCAGGCCAATGCCTAACTTTCGAGAATAGTGCAGTACTAAAAATGCCAGCAAAGCGCTGTAGGTTGTGTGGTCAGATGGAAAACCATTGTCAGTCGAATGACCAAAGTACGGATGCACTCCATCTCGCACAAACGGCCGAGCGTCCTGATGCGAGCTAGCGGCAATTTTAACCAATACCGTCGTAATGATTACGGCGGCAAGCGACTGCCATATAAAAGTTTTTCGCATCTTACTATCTTTCAGGCGAAAGAAGAGATACGCGTATGTTATAACGGGGATGGCGACAAAATACTGCGCAACGATAATAGTGAGTTCATGCATGCATATCATACTAGCAGTTTGGCCCGGGCACGTCTAACCGGCTTCATTTTTATGTCGGTTTGCACCATACTAGTAGTGACGTGAAGAACACCAACACAAAGCAACCATCTGGAAATATAGTCACTAAGGTGGCAGCTTTCCTTGACCGGACTCAGCAGAAGCATCATGGGTTAAGTTTTCCCTACGCTGTTATTAAAAAATATGGCGACGACGAAGCTGGCCACCAGGCGGCCCTTATCACCTATTACGGGTTCTTAGCACTCTTCCCTCTGCTGCTTGTGGCAACTTCCATTTTCGACATCATTTCCCGTGATAACTCTGGGTTACACACTCGCCTGGTCGCCGATATAAACACCTACTTCCCTATCGTAGGTAACCAGCTTCAGGCTCAGGTCCACACGGGCGGCAAGACCGGTATAGCGCTACTAATAGGGCTGCTCTTCACCCTATATGGTGCTCGTGGAGTTGCAAATGCAGTACGTGGCGCACTAGATCACGCCTGGGCAGTACCTAAAGCAAAGCGTAGTGGTTTCCCACTTAATGCGATTAAAAGCTTTGGATTGCTTTTAGGAGCGGGCCTAGGGCTAGTTGGAACAGCTACACTAGCCGGTTATGCAACCGCTGAACTAGGTCGCTCAGTTATTTTCCGTGTCGTACCACTTGCGATCAACCTCGTTCTGCTTTACCTCATTTTTATGTATATATTCTTGATTGGAACCTCAAGACGACACCCACGCAAAGATATACGACTCGGCGCCGTAACCGCTACCGTTGGACTGCTCATCCTCCAAACAGTCGGTGGATACCTTATTACTCACCAATTACACAACCTAACAGGCCTATACGGCCAATTCGCACTCGTTCTAGCAATCTTATTCTGGATCTATTTGCAGGCGCAGGTCCTTACGTATGCCATTGAAATCAATGTCGTACACACGTACAAACTTTGGCCCCGTAGCCTAACAGGAGATCCCATCACCGCGGCTGACAAAAAAGCCTACAGCCTTTATGCAAAGAAGGAAGCCTTTAGACCTCAACCCGAAGAAGAGATCGAAGTTACCTTCCAAACTCCTCGCTAACCCCCAAGCCTTCAGTGTTAGTTGTAATATGCAGTGAAACATTTTAAAGTGTTACCTCATGGAATCACCTCAATACTTAGTACGCCATTCAGGAGCAACAGAGTTTGAGCAGGTCGGGCTCGAGAGGTCACTAGCCGGTGACCAAAGAACCGCACACCAAGCCTACACCGAAGCACTTGAATATATCCCTCGAAATAACACTGCCGACCGTGCCGCCCAACGAGGTTCCATCAAACGCAATGATGGATTTGCGTACACCCGTGCAGCAATCGAAACCGACAATCCCGAAGTTGCAGCTACTAATTTTGATCGTGCTAACGAGAGACTCTATCGAGCCCTTGGCGAAACAGCCACGTTCGCTAGTGGCGAGAGACTTCCTAACTATCAGCAGGAAGGCCCACATGCGACCTGGAAGCAACAGCGAAGGGAGCTCTTTAGCGAGCATGCAGCCACGCTTGGGCTGCTCGCACGGACAGCCACCGCAGAAGAAGTCATCCTCCAAGGTACCGACACAACCGAACAGGAGCGAGCAAAATACGGGCACGCCCATGACTTCGCACGATTAGGTACAAATGGTTATTTCCGTGTCAGTAACGCCATGAACGGCGCACGCGACGAGCGCATCCAAGGATCAAGCCGTATACCTCACACAGCAGTATGGTTAGCTCGAGCCGCATTTGGTATTGTCTGGTCAATTAAAAACGACCGGGGTAACCTAGCGAGCGCCGCCAAGACTTTTATACGACGGCTGCCCGACGTAAGAACCCCTCAGACCGCTCGACAATCTGTCCGCTCGCGTCCATAACCATGCAATCTTCAGTCAATACTTAGCTGATAGCGATACTATGAGCTACGGTTAGTTCGGAGGAATAACATTATGCAACCACAACGAATCCATCACGAGTATAGCCTCAATGCTGAGGATGCTTATTTTCAACGAGAAAGGTTTAATCATCGCTTCGATGCCGCAGAGCGTGCAGTAACCCTCTTGGGTAGTATTCTCACTAGTTTGCTCGCCCTACGGTTCACGCTTGCCTTATTAGGAGCAAATGCTGCCAACAGCTTAGTTGCGGCCATATATAACGTCACCGAGCCATTCGTAATGCCATTTTACGGGCTATTTAACTACGACCATGCAGCAGTCGGTACGTTTAGCTTTCAGGGATACGCCCTTGTAGCACTATTCGCCTATGGCCTCATAACTGCCGGACTTGTTAGGCTCGTCACAATCACCCGCTACTAACTAAGGTTGTAAATCAGCCTCGTATACGCTATAATCACCTCTGTTTTCTAGGATATGATCTTAGAATTTGCGAACTAGATGTTCGTACTTGGCGGATGTAGCTCAGTAGGTTAGAGCGCTGGATTGTGGCTCCGGAGGCCGTGGGTTCGAGCCCCATCATTCGCCCCAAATTGACTATACAAAAGACTTCTTCGGAAGTCTTTTTTGTTACTATATGATCATGGATTCTAAACATACCCGAGTAGGAGTCGCTGTTTTTATTTTTAAAGATGGCAAATTTCTAGTACAACAGCGCCACGGTGCGCATGGTGCAGGCTCATGGTCGGTACCTGGTGGGCATCTTGAATTCGGCGAATCATTCGAAGATACCGCTAAGAGAGAGGCTAAAGAAGAGACAGGTCTTGATATTACAAATGTTCGCTTCGGAGCAATCACAAATGATATCTTTACAGACGAAGACAAGCACTATATCAGCATATGGATGTTGAGCGATTGGTATGCCGGCGTCGACCAGATCATGGAACCTGATAAGTGCTTACAGCAGGACTGGCGCACTTTTGATACCTTGCCGACACCACTGTTTTCACCTTGGAATCAGTTACTGAAATCTGAGTTCATTGAGAATATCAAAGAGCAACTAGAGCAAACTCGTCCTACCTAGATCAGCCTTGCATATACCTCCAGTCGCCAGCCGAACAATGGGGTTAAGGTTAGTGCTATCCCATCGTGATAGACTAGTGCCATGCCTAAGATGGAAGCTCCAGCGTATTCGCTTGAGCACCTTATACCCGAAGAAAACGTTAAACACTGGAACTCAGTGTACGGTGATCGGGCACGCGAGTGGCTAGGGACGCTTGCTGTAACGGTCAGTAATTACGCTGAGCGATGGGATCTCACTATTGAAGAACCGCTTGAAGGAGGCACAAACTCGGCAGTCATAGGCGTAGTCCGAAACGACGAACCTGCAGTCCTCAAGATCCACCCTCCTTGGATACCAGCGTCAATTTTCACTGCAACCTCGGCAGAAACCGAAGCTGCTGCATATAAAATATGGGACGGCCATGGGGCGCCACGACTGTTAGCGCACGATAAGCACGCGCTTCTTCTGGAACGCATTGTAGATGCTCAACATTCACCAGAAATGGATGCAAATAGTATGACAAATCTTATAGCCCGAATTTCACGTCCCCTGACGGGTGATGCGCTTGCTCTGGGCATCCCATTCATACAACAGGAGATTCAAAAGCGATACGAACGCGCTGCAGCCAAAAGGCATCCGGAAATCTCAAGTGGCCTGCTTTTTAATGCGGGCTATTTAGCTAGCTACATCAGCTTTATACCTCCACCAGATAGAGTAAACTTCTCATCCAGCTGGGAGCTCGTCCACGGCGACCTAAAAGTTAAAAATATCCTTCTACGGCCTGACGGCTCATATTTCGTCGTCGACCCAAGTCCTGCTATCGGGAATCGACTGTTTGATGCTACATTGTGGACTATCGATCAGCCTGAGGGCATCGCAGAACGCTGTGAAGAAGTGGCAGACTGCCTCGAGATCAATCCTAAGATCATAGGTAATTTGGCGATTGCATTAGCTATACCGGAAATCTGTCTAGCCTCACCAGAGCGTGGCGCAGCGACACTTGAATATGTGAGAGATGCCACTGGTACGAGAGATCTTGAGGGCTACTTTTGGGACAATACCACGACTTTCGACTGGGCGGATGAGTATTACATTCCTCAAGATCCCTACAAATATCGATCCCGATACCTTACTCAAAGGTAAGCTACACAGACACTATTCAGTTACTGTAAAGTTGCCTTCAAGTTCATCATGTAAGTGGTCGTGCCAGTGGTACGAGCCAGTCTTAATAAGCGTTACAGTAAGGCTTTCATCATGGTGTACGATACGATCTTTAACCCCATCATACGCGATATGATGGTCGTGCGGACCGAAGGCAATTTCGCGCGTCTCTGAGTCATCATTCGTTATGGTAAGTATGTCGCATTTTCGAGCATTCAGAGCCGTCTTTGACGCCTTTCCATCCCGAATCGTTATTGTGTAGTGCTTTGGTGTACCACTACCTTTGCAAGCACTCGCTGCCGTACCGCTCGTAAGGGCAATCGCTAAGACAATACCGATCACTAAGACAATCAGTGCAATAATTAAAATTGTAGTCCGTTTATTCACGCTTCTACTATACAGTACTTAAAATACCAGAAACTCGTCTTACTACGACAGGACCGTGAGCATCCAGCCAACAAAAAGTGGGACAAGTAAGTTGTCGAGTCCTAGCGGCGCTACGTTTTCAAGACCAGCAGATACTACTGTTATCGCGAGCATCCAACTCACCGCGATACCAGTCGCATGGTGAGCGTAGCCGACAAGCAGCAGTACAGACACCAGCATGAATGTAGCGGTACCGATGACGCTCTTCTTGTGCCCAAGTACGTGGTAGCCGTTAGGACCACCGTACCGCGTTCCAACAATTGCCGCCAGTCCATCTGCTAGGCTCATTTCAAGCAATGCCACGGCGTATGCGGTCTTACTATGCACAATCGTGGTTAACAGCCCCACAGTAAGCGCAAAGCAAGCTTCTCCGTACGTTGGGCGCTGTACGCTATGTATAGCATGGAAGAGCCTGAGATAGTTCGAGATTATGACTACACCCAGGAAAGCAACACTCAGAGTCCGTATCTGCCCCCAATCAAGGTAATACGGCCAGAAGGCTACAAACGATCCAACGATAATATGCACGAACTTGCGACCAACTTCATCGTTAAGAATGTGTTTACGCCAGCCAAATTCACTCACAAGCAGCACGACACCTACTGCTAAAACCGTCAAAATCATGTCCATTTGATTTTTATTGTACGCTGCTATGCCAAATATGCCAGCGTAGTAGCCTATTCGGGTTTACTGGCGATCACATGAATCCAGGTTGCGGTTTTGGTATCTCGATCATTCAGTACTTGTACATTTGTATAGCCAGCGTCAGCAAGTAGCTGTTCCATTTGGCTCTTTGTCCAATAGCAAAAGTACCGAGGAGCACCAAGTTTATCTTCTGACCATTTTTCGCCTTCGCCTTGCTTGACCGTAAATGCGAATCTACCCCCGCTTCGCAGTGCATCCAGAACCTTACGTAGTACGGCGGCCGTTTCCTCTCGTGTAAAGTGCAGCAGCACAGCATTCGCTATCACGAGGTCATAGTTCCCTTCTATGTCATCCGTGATAGCATTAAGCACTCGAGCATTAAAGCCTTTCTTCTGTAATAACGTCACGAACCCTTCTGTAGCGTCCGTACATTCAACCGCGTAGCCTAAAGACTGTATATATGTCGCATCGCGGCCAAAAGCACTACCAAACTCAAGGATACGCGCATCATGTGATAACCCGGTCAGAGCATTATCTATCCACTCTTTAACAACGCCGTCAACTTCCTGCGGCGTGCCGTCAATATATTCCTGAACATGCGCTTCATAAGATTGAAGTGTAGTTTTATTGCTGTCAGTCATGTGGGGTTCGCCTCCTAGTTACGTCGTGGTCGGGGTAGCGGGATTTGAACCCACGACCTCTGCGTCCCGAACGCAGCGCGCTACCAAACTGCGCCACACCCCGACAGGTTTACTTCGGGATTATACTGCAGCCAAGAGCGTTTGTCATGACAAGCTTTCAGATTCCTAGACCGACTTGCGGCCACCCATAAAATCAACGATCAGCATGATAATACCGACAATGAGCAGAATATGAATAAATCCGCCACCGATCTTAGCTAGCAAACCTAATACCCATAGCACTACAACAATAAAACCAATGAGTCTTAACATATGCTACGCCTCCTTATTACACCCCTATTTTAGCTAGGCTAGGTAGGATGTTCAGTAAGAATTCAGGCCAAATTAGTGGAGCCAAGAGCGTGTTAAGCCTAAGATCCTACACTACTAGAGCCGCTGCCTAGGATGCTCAGTAACATCCTAGGCAGCCTGGCCCCTTCTTAAAATTTTTTCATTATATTACATTCCCATCATGTCGTGGTCGCCAGTTATTGAGCTACTAGTGTAGCCCCACTGCGTTTGCCAATCTTTCATCTGCTGTATCTCTGTTGTCTGTGCGGTCACAATACCTCTAGCTAAAGCTTTGACTTCTTGGTGTTTTGCATTAGCAAGCGCTAGGTTTGCCATATCTATGGCACCTTGGTGATGCACGATCATTTCACTCATGAATGCCTTATCGAAGGTGTCACCCGTCTTACCTTTAAGTGACGTCACCATGCCGTCCATAGACATGCTAGATGAGTCTGTATCGCTCATTGTATTGTTGTGCATAGCGTACATATCCATGACACCAGTATGGTTACCGTTAACTGCATACGTAGCAACAGCTCCGCTAGCTAGCGCGCCTACGATGAACGCTGCTCCACCAATTAAAATAGATCTCTGGTCTATGTTCATACGACCTCCTCGAATGTTAAATTATGCGACTATTTAAACTATCCGGAGTTTATAGACCATCTGCAAAGTGACCACACAATAAAATGCGATCAGGCGGTCGCCAACTGCTCAGCAGATGTAGGCGTTTAACCGTAAAGCAGGCTGCCAAGAGCAGTAGAGAGATCTCACCAAGTAGGATGACCATCGACTGTGGATCTTTATTATCATCCTCTACACGAGTAAGCACGCCCTGTGTATCAGTCTTGATAGCGGTAGTACAGAGTATCTGGCACCTTACGGAGGAACCAGTGCCTTCCGTCATTCCCTCCATGCCCGCCATAGACTGCTGGCTAAAAGTAAGGTGGCCGAAACTCAGCGCAACGACAGCGAACCCGCTAAGGATTACTGACTGAAGTATTCGTAGAGCGTTATACCTTTTCACATCTATAGTATACGCCGGCTATTATAAGCTCACGACTATCGCACTACGGCTTCACGTATATTCGCTATAAAAACAAATCCACCATACAAATTGTATAGTGGATTTGAGTAAAATATCTACTGGTCGGGGAGACAGGATTTGAACCTGCGACCTCACGGTCCCAAACCGCGCGCGCTACCAAACTGCGCCACTCCCCGAGGTCATGCTTCCTGGCTTACGCTAGAAATGCCTCAGAACAGTGGTGATTATACGGTAAAATTACCAGTTTTACCAGACCCTACGCACATGTTCAGCAGAAATTGCTTTACCGGTGGTATCGTCAGTCGTTACGAGCAGCGCATTGAACTGATTACGACCGGCTGTTTCTAGCTCATTACGTGTCTGGTAACCATCTCGCCAGCGAGGTAGAACAGAGGTGAATGACACACCTAGGCTAGAATCAAGTGAACCACACATGCCAACATCACTCATATGAGCCGTGCCCTTCGGTAGTACCTGTGCATCTGCAGTTGGCACATGCCAGTGGTCACCTACGACCATCGTCACACGACCATCTAAATAATGTCCAATTATGATCTTCTCACTACTAAAGTCACCATGGAAATTCACAATGGTCGCATCTCGCGGTTCATCAATCTGTGAGCTTAGAATCTTGTCTATAGTCTGCAGCGGGTTATCCGTCACGCGGTCAGAGTGTTTACCGACTACGCTACCGAGCAAACTTATGACAAGTACTCGTTTGCCTCGTACATCTACATATTTAAAGCCAGGACCAGGACATTCACGCATGTTCGCGGGGCCGGTTACCGGCTCAGATGGGTTTTCAAGTAAAGGAAATAGCTCAGGCCTGTCGACAGTATGGTCACCACCGGAAAAGGCATCTATGCCCATTTCCTTTAGGCGATGGTAATCCGCTACACTGAGGCCTTTGCCACTACTCGCGTTTTCGCCCTGCGCCACTACTACGTCAATGTTGCGTTCAGTGCGTAAGGCTGGCAGCACTTGCTGCACTGCTGTAACGCCCATTTCGCCCATAACGTCACCAATGTACAAAATATTCATCGCCTTTAGTATAGCCTAAAAGCTAAGCCCGAGCGAACTAGTCAATCCGGTAGAAGTTAGTCGCTAGTAGTTTTTGCAAAGGCTCCCACATCTGGTTCGCCTTCTTATGCGTTAACGTACTCAACTTAATGAGATTGAAGATAAGCATAGTTAGACCGGTACAGAGCAGTGCCCGTACCACGTGCAGTATAAGTAGATCAGACGAGGTGATGACTAGAACGAAGCCCAGGGTAATTGAGAATAGAATAGCAATAATATGCCACTCATTCGAATATACCTTGCCGCCCATGAGCATATTAAAGGTAGTGCGGTTCTGCTGGTTAGCCACTAAACCTTTTAATGTATCATCGAGCTGAGTTTTAGCTTCACCCTTGTAATCAACGCAATATGTAATGAGATCTTCATACTGTTTTTCACCGCCGTTGATACGTCGCCTATGCAAGTTAGCCTGGACATACTTTACGACCATCTCCTGCAAATCATCGTGCATATCTTTTGGCAGCTTCTTGAGACCAAGTACTAGACTAAACAGAGCATTCGCTTCACTTCGTACGGATTGGTGCAGAGCATCAATGCGTAATTTCTGCGCAGCCAGGATTGGCGAGATATAAAATCCATATAGGAACGAGTTAACTGAGAACAGTGTCAGAGAGCCAGCGTCAAACTTATATTTCGGCAATACGTATGATAAGCCGAAAAATATAACAAAGAAAAACCAGAAATAAGTACTGAGGCGAACTTTAGTGAGAAGGAAGCGTTTCATATATATTTTTAGTTACTGTCAATATTTAAGCATAGCCATCATAAAACACAAAAAGCTTATAATCACCGACCTACATTAGGGTCGACGATTCTTTTCTAGCAAATCAGGAATCGGTTCTTCAAATGTTACGACTTGGATGGTATTGAAATCTTCGTCAGTGATATCGTATTCAGCTTCATATACAATCTCGACACTACCATGGCACACGGTCTCCCAGTTTAGGCCTAGCTTGGCGGCCAGCTCCTGCAAGCTAGCTTCGTCCGGTCCTTCGATCTCCACATACGGTTTTGCCCAAGGCCAGATATCGAGCTCTATCTCGAAGCCTGGCAGTTCCCAGCTCTCACGTTTAGTCTCTTGGTAGGCACGACCTTCGAGTCCGAGCTGCTGCAAAAAGTCATCTGCCGCAGCAAAGTCATCCACTACTACACTAACTTCATGCGTACCATCGAGGCCACGGTCATTGAGCTGTTTGTAGCTCATAGTAACCTTGTCGCCTTCATCACGGACGCGTGCCCAACCGTTACGCTCAGTGCGGAGACGACCATCAGGAAAGTCATAGGTCTTGCGTTTCATGAGCCGCATTGGCTGACGACACACTGCGCCGAGCGCGGTTAAACGCTCGCGCACTGCATCATGATCTATGTTTAAAAATTTGGCTTCGATTTCTGGCTTCATATGGGATCTACTTAGCGAATTCAACAGCACGAGTTTCACGGATAACGTTCACCTTGATCGTACCCGGGAAGTTCATGCTTGATTCAATCTTTGTTGCAATGTCACGCGCAAGACGTATCGCAGTCAGGTCATCAACCTGACTTGGCCGTACAAACACACGTACTTCACGACCAGCTGAGATCGCATAACTCTTCTCAATTCCCTTGAAGCTGTTTGCAATATTCTCAAGGTCTTTCATGCGTTCTACGAAGTTTTCGGCACTAATATTACGTGCGCCTGGACGACTAGCAGAAATCGCATCACAAACACGTACGATCAGAGCTTCTACGCTCGTAGCTTCTACATCGTCATGGTGTTGTTCTGCAGCTAAGGCAACTGCTTCAGGAGCACCATATTTACGCAGCATTTCACCGCTAATGTGGTGGTGCTTGCCTTCCATTTTGTGTGTGAGAGCTTTGCCCAAATCATGCACTAATGCAGCATATTTTGCAGTCTTTATATCTGCACCAATTTCTTCGGCAATAATACCAGCAATGTGCGCCATTTCAGTACTGTGCTTAAGTACGTTCTGACCATAGCTTGTGCGATATTTCAGTTCACCTAACAGGTGAAGAATTTCCTTTGGAATGCCAATGACGCCAACTTCACGAGCGGCATCTTCACCGGCACGAACAACATCTTTTTCGACTTGCTTCTGCGCCTTTTCGACAACTTCTTCAATGCGTCCTGGGTGTACTCG
>CAZBLZ010000007.1:3148-5882 GCA_964493045.1 uncultured Candidatus Saccharibacteria bacterium | reverse complement strand
GCAATTTTATGAGCTTCATCACGTGCGCTTTGCACGAGTTTATCAGCTTCTTTTGTTGCCTTAGCAAGTTCTTTAGCAGCCTTGTCGTCACTGGCCGCGCGCTTGCGTCGTTCTATGTAAGTGCTTCCGCCATAGCCCGCACCTAATCCAGCCACGGCGAGTAGCATCGCAAGTAGTATCATTATGTTTCCTTTCTGTAAGTACAGGCAAACAGCTTAGGCATCGCTATCACTTCTCTAGCCCGTCGCACATCTTTCAGCCTGAATATCAAATAAAAAATAGTTTCAATCGGAGTACTGTCTTAAACGATAGTTTCCTTTGCTAACTATACGCCAAAACGTGTAAATTTGACAATTACTACTGAGAATGGCGTTTAAGCTTATTTTTTAGGTAGCGTAATGTGAGCATCGGCACCATAAAAAGGCAATGCAAGATCATCTGACTCACCACTCATAAGGCGCGAAATACCCGTTTCGAGCCACTGAGGATCCTGTGTAGCAACTACTGGCAAGTGGTAGCTATAACTAAGCGCATTTGCCACAGTTAGACCTATACGCAAACCCGTAAAACTACCTGGCCCCTGGAAACATACTAGTCCTTGAATGTCCGCCCAACTCTTGCCGTGCGTCTGCAAAAGCGTTTCGATTTTACCGTGAATGGTTTCAGCAAGCTGCCGATGCGCAGTCCACGTCTCGTATCCCAGTTGAGTAGTATCATCGTACAGACCAATCTCGGCCTCGGGCTTATCGGTGCGAATCGTTACAATCAGCATATTAGTTAACGCCTTCCATTAGGTAGTCAAGATCCTTTGGCCATGTGAACGTAAGGTCTCGTTTGTCTTCTCCGCCCTGTGCAATTTGTATAGTAAGTCGTTCCTTAGGCAGCACATCTTGCACTACACCGCTCCATTCAGCAACGGTCACATATGCAGGGTCACCAATAATTTCCTCGAACTCGTCGCCCACAATCCCTGCCTCACCGAGACGATAGAAATCAAAGTGCGCAATCGTAAAACGTGGCGCCTGATATTCACGGCTAATGGTAAATGTCGGACTCGCCACACGATCGATACTACCCGCCCCTCGAGCTAGGCCACGCGTAAAGGTTGTTTTACCCCCGCCAAGGTCACTAGAGAGTTCGATCACCTCACCACCCTCCAACTGAGCACCGATCTTTTCGGCAATGTGTTCAGTCTGTTCAGGGCTAGTGGTAGCAATACGCTTTGTCGTCATGGAATTCATACTCTCAATATCCTACCGCGAGTACGGCAATAGCGGCAAGTGTTAGTCACCCCTTAACAACACTGGTCACATTTCGAGCTCGCTAAAAATAATTTGTCATCACTCCCACTGGGCTACGGAACGCGTTATACTATAAGCATGCTACAGCTAAGTGAGAGTCTCCTGAATCGACCCGTAATGAGCCTGCGCACAGGTCAAGCGGTTGCTACTACCACCGAGCCAATCATCAATCCTAATAATCTCAAGATTGAGGGATTTTACTGCACCGATCGCTTTAACAACGAAAAACTAGTTTTGTTATACCAAGATATTCGCGATGTTATCCAACAGGGGTTTGTCATTGATGATCATGATGTACTCGTCGCCCCCGAGGACTTAGTCCGCCTAAAGCAGGTTATGGACATTGGTTTTAGCCTGCTTGGCAAATCAGTTGTCACCCTCAGCAAAGAACGCCTCGGCAAAGTTAATGACTACGCAACTGAGATAGAAACTATGTACATACAAAAAATCTATGTCTCACAAGGCATGTTCAAAAGCCTGACTAACGGTAGCTTAGGTATAGAACGTAACCAAATTAACGAAATTACCGATAAAAAGATTATCGTGAACGATCCCTTACAAGGTGTACGTGCCGCCGCCGGAGTAGCCGCTTAGGCTATTTTTCAAGTAGTCGTATTGCATCGTCAGTTGGACGGACATCACCATAGCACCGGAAAAAAGTAGCAAAGGTCGCTTCATCCCGTTCTCTCGACCAACCAACAACCGCATCAGAGATTATCGTGACTTTATACTGTAGCTCGGCCGCATCTCGCGCTGATGCTTCACAACAAACATTTGTTACCGCGCCGACAATAAGCAGTGATTCAATGTCTTTACTCTGCAGCTGAGCATGCAAATCTGATCTCCCCGGAAAGAAAGCGCTATGACCTTGTTTGGTTGCATGTATATCTTCTCTCTCGACAATAAGCTCAGGCCAAAGGGCCTTAGACTTGCCTGACTCAGTATCGTTTTCATATCGCTGAGCTTGCTCTTCACCAAATACAGCTCGAAAGTTCTCGGTAGCGCGTGCAATGGGAGTCGTCACCCAAGCTACCGTGCCCCCTCGGCTCCGCACCTCTTTCGACAGTGCGTTAACGTGTCCTGCAACTGCCGCCACCAAGCTAGGATCATTTCTGCCTGTTCCAAGATCTAGATCAATAACAACCAAAGCAGTTTTCTTAGGGTTGAGCACCGGAATGCATACAACGTACCGCGTCTAGCTAGTACCTTATCAACAATCTCTTGGCTAATGCCGCTTGGGTGTGTCTGCATTACAGTGCCTCGCTTATTTCATCAGATTGCTCGAGCGCACGTTTAATATCATCGTACCCGAAACCCTGATGAGCAAGATATTGCATAAGCTTCGTATTATCTCGGTAGCGAGTTTGGCGGCGTTTGCGAACTATCAGCTCAGCTAGTACTGTTTGGTCGGTCGTTTCATCTTCCGCTAGTAC
>CAZBLZ010000007.1:0-3048 GCA_964493045.1 uncultured Candidatus Saccharibacteria bacterium | reverse complement strand
TTAATGGCCGTGATTTTCATGAAAGATCGAGTAGTGTCGTCTCCCAGCCCTTCGCAAAGTCGGTATATCGTGCCCAATTCGGTCGGAAGGCTACGAGTACGCTATGCGGGCCTTCAACATTTCGATTGGTGTCACCTCGTTTTGCGTAGTAAGCATCGAGTACTTCTGCCTGCTCTGACTTATCTAAAATAGTAGCAATGCCACGCATTTGCAGCGTAAAGGGCGTGCCCACATAGGTACCGACGTTACATGCGGCTACTAACTCTGTTTTCTGGTTGAGTAGTGTGCACTTTTCACTCTTATCACTTGTCATGAAGTAGAAGCAAAAAGGATCGAGTAGGTGCACATAATGCATCGTTGCAATATGAATGGTACCAGCTTCATCAATTGGCAATGCCAAGGTAGCTGCCTTTTCAGTATCTAAGAAAGCTTTTAATTCGGTAGCGTTTTGTAATTTCATTCCCATGTCCTCGTTTGATTTTTCTGTTCACGTTTTGTAAACGCCTGTTCTAGATCTAGCCCTAAGTGGTTACAGAGATCAAGTAATATGGCGAATACATCGGCGGCGGCGTCGCCTAAGTCCTCAGTGTCCGTGTCAGCCGCTTGCGCTAGGTTAGCCTGTTTGCGAGCGGCCTGAGCGAATTCCCCCGCCTCTTCAAGCAAAAGCATGAATTTCTGACTGACACTTTCGTCATCAAAACCACGTTCACGCATCACTTGCTGAATATACTGCTGGTAAGCCGTGAGCGGAGCGTTTTGAGCGTTATCCCCGTCCATGTCTACTCGCCTGCCGATGATGCTTCACGTACTTTTGCTGCTACTTCAGATTGTACGGTAGGATTCTCCTGTAAATAGGTTTTAGCAGCTTCGCGGCCTTGGCCAATTTTTGCATCGTTGTATGCGAACCATGCACCAGCCTTATCAACAATGTTGTATTTAACGGCCAAGTCTAGGATGTCACCAGCGGTTGAAATACCTTGGTTGTACATAATATCGAATTCAGCTTCGCGGAAAGGAGGCGCGATCTTGTTTTTGACGACCTTCACACGAGTACGGTTGCCGATTACCGCATCCCCAGCCTTGATCTGGCTAATGCGACGAATATCCATACGAACTGAGGCATAGAATTTCAGGGCATTACCGCCGGTAGTAGTTTCCGGGTTGCCGAACATAACACCAATCTTCATACGGATCTGGTTAATAAAGATAACGGTGGTCTTAGAGCGACTGATCACACCGGTTAGCTTACGGAGTGCTTGACTCATAAGGCGAGCTTGCAGACCCATTTGAGGATCACCCATGTCACCTTCAATTTCAGCACGAGGGACTAGCGCCGCTACTGAGTCGACCACAATAAGGTCAACTGCATTACTGCGTACTAGTGTCTCTGTAATCTCAAGCGCCTGCTCACCGTTGTCCGGCTGGCTAAGCAGCAAGTTTTCTACATCTACACCGATGCGCTTCGCATATGCTGGATCGAGTGCGTGCTCAGCATCGATGAATGCAGCAGTACCACCTGCTTTTTGCACTTCAGCGATAGCATGCAAGGTTAGAGTCGTCTTACCAGAGCTTTCTGGGCCATAGATTTCTACGATACGACCCTTAGGAATGCCGCCGCCAAGTGCCAAGTCTAAACTCAGACTACCCGTGGGTGTGGTTTCGACGTTTACCGTGTGGGCGTTGCCCAACTTCATGATCGAACCCTTACCGAATTGTTTTTCAATAGTCTCTAGTGCGAGACCAAGTGCCTTATTCTTGCCTTCGCCATCACCGTCTGCCTTAGTGTAACTATCTGCCTTTGCCGCCGGTGCTGCTGTGTTTGTTGCTTTTGCCATATCGTTGTCCCTTCGTCTGCGGTCAGGTCGCCGAGTTAATTGGACGCCTGCCTGTTACCTGATGTTTGTACTTATGGTATACCAGCCAAAGGTACTGATCAGCAAACTATTTTTTAGTTTGGGAGGACAGACCTCCCAAGCCTAATTTGAATCAATTTTCACCAGCTAATTCTTGCTTCAAAATGTCGTGCATCTTCTTATAGTCAGCGCGATCTTCCAAAAACTCCATGTATGTTTCGGGTGTCTCGAACTGTTTCATAATGCGCTTAGGTTTTACCCACGATACTGCATCTTGTTGCAAATAATACGGCAGACTGGAGTACTCATATGCTCGCCATTGACGCGGATTCAAATGAATATACCGTGATATGTGCTCTAGATAGGCGTCGTCGCTAACCATGGATGCCTTATAGCGCGATTCAAATAGTGAGCCGCTTCGATGATACTTAGTGTTAAAGTACCGACTATAGCTTGTGAGTAAGCTTTGCATAAATTGCGCCATCGCCCGCGGCTGATGCTGATAAATTAACAGATGCATATGATTAGGCATGATACAGAACGTCACCAGCTCTAGCTTGTTATAAAAGTTTGGATAGGGCACGCCATATGGGTCGCGTGCCTCTTCATCTGAAAGATAACGCTCAAAAAGTTTGAGGAACGTAATATAGTCTTGTTCATCTAGAAAGATCCGGCGCTTGCTGTGACCACGAGTATATATGTGATGAAAACTGTCTGGTGTATCTGTTTTGATGACATTTTTTCGTGGCATAGGTATATAGTACACCACTCATTTTCACTTCAGGAGGACAGACCTCCCAAAACTTCAGATATGAATTTTCCCTAGTTACAACGCTTACGGTTTTCATATATACTAGAAGGTAATTATGCGCGTATCAGACGACTTGGTGGAGAAGTTGCTCGTTGCAACCGGTAAGTTCAGCGATGAACAGCTGAGAGCCCTCCGCGAACAAGAAAAAAACGATAAAAAACCACTGCAAGATATAGTGGTAGCTACCAACACGCTCAGTGAAAAAGAGCTTACCAAGCTATATGCTGAAGAAATTGATGTACCCTTCGTAGAACTCAATGCTCGTGATCTACATAAAGACATCCTGAAACTCATCCCTGAGCGAATTGCCAAACAATACCGCGCCGTAGCTTTCGACGTAGATGAAGATGGCGTGATCTTTGTAGCCATGGAAGATCCGGATGA
>CAZBLZ010000006.1:43687-46482 GCA_964493045.1 uncultured Candidatus Saccharibacteria bacterium | reverse complement strand
AGCCAGTGCCGCAAGGCATGGAGGTTCAAGTCCTCTCATCCGCACCAAGATAGAACTACAGATATAAAAGTGTTCCACATTTGGAGCACTTTTTTTGTTTGAGCGAGATTTCTAATCTATTGCATGGGCTCAAGTCCTCATTTGTATGATTTTCCTTAAAACCCTTATACTAATATTTATGTCTAAATCTATCGCCTTATTCGATATCGATAACACTATGTATGAAGGCTTTTCTTATTTCGAGTTGCTAGAAAAACAAGTGAGTGAAGGCTTAATCGACGCACAGGTTTTTGATAATGCTAAAGCGGGCATGCAAAAGTATAAATCTAAGCTCCAAGACTACGAAACGACCATCGTAGAACTACTTGATATTTATGCGGCCGGCTTGAAAGGAAAAAGTTACGACGCTGTCTTGGAATCGACAAAACGGTTGTATCGGAACTCAAAGAAATTCTTCTCTTATGCTAAACCTACTATTGAAGAGCTACGAGAATCTCACGATATCGCACTAGTGACGGGTGAGCCGCAGTTTGCCGCTGAAGCGGTGGCCGAGCTTTTTAAGCTCAGATCTTATTACTCCACTGAATACGAGGTGCAGTCGGGAAAGTTTACTGGGAATGTCAAAAGTTACTTAGCCTCACGGCATGAGAAGCACGATGCAATAAAACATCTTATGCAGGGGCATGGGGTTAAGGATTCATTCGCATTTGGCGACTCCGAGGGCGACATTGAGATGCTACGGGCAGTAGAATATCCCGTGTGTCTTAACTGTACAAATGGCTTAAGAGACATAGCTGAGAAGGAGCATTGGCATATGCCAAATATGCAAGATGTCACGGAGCTAGTCAAAGAACTTAAGGCTGTCTAAACTCACAGGGTATTGTCTCTTCTCGACCTCAAGTTCGACGATGTGTATTTCTCTCAGAATATCAATCCTATTGTGCCTCCAGCAAGCAAAACAAGAAGTGGATTAAGTCTCCATTTTAGACTTGCTGTCAGTGAACCTACGACAATAGCAACCTGCCAGATTGAGGCCGTATTGTAATTAAGTACGCCAAAAGCAGTTGCAGCAACTAGTCCTGTAGCGGCAAGACCTACGCCCTTAATGAACAGCTCTGCATGTGGATTCTTTAGTAGATGGGTTAGATATTTGGCGGCGATGAGAGAAAGCGCAAATGGAACAATGAAAATACCAATCGTACCAATCACCGCCCCTATAATCCCATGTACTCTATATCCGATAAATGTGGCCGTGCCGAAAACAGCTGGGCCTGGAGTAGCGTAGCCAAATGCTAGAATAGCCGACAGATCAGTGCGAGTAATCCAGTGCGTCTGTAGGACACCGTATTGATAAAACAGAGCTTGGGAACCACCTCCAAAGGTAGCAAGGCTAATAAGTACCGATGCGATAAACAACTGTGAGAGGTCGCCAATCATGAGGCTACTCTCCGTACATTCATCCATGAAAGAATCAAGCCGCCAATGCCAAATGCGATGATTATGATTACTGCGTTAATGCCAAGCCAGAGTTTCGCCGCAAAGGCTACGCCAACAAGCAACCACATCCATGTCTTCGTCGTATGCTTATTACCAATCTTGTAGGCATTGGCCAGAATAACACCGCTTAGAGCGGCAACTAATCCATCGAGATGTCTTACGAGCCCTGAGCCATCATGAGCAAAGTGGAAGTATACTACTGCAAAAATAGTAATCAGACTGATTGCCGGGAGTAAATAACTAACTGTCGCAATAAGTGCTCCAGTGAAACCGTGTAAACGATACCCAACGTTCGAGACAATCGAGACTTGTGTAGCACCGGGTAAGATTTGTGCGTATGCAACACCTCCCTTCAGCTGGTTTTGAGTTAAGACTTTTCGTTTATCGACAAGTTCTTTCTCAAGAAGCAAAGATGTCGTCGACCAACCACCAAAGGCCGAAGCCCCCGTTTTTGCAAACACTCTCGCTATATCCCAAAGCCGAATGCCTGTTCGTTCCATAAACTTCCCCTCAATGTTCTATCAACATAGTACATTAGATAGTTCGCTCAAACTAAGGCCATGCCGAGGTTTGGCTTGGTGCACCGAACAAAAGTTATCTAGTAAAGCAAAATCAGCGAGGAATGTTGTCGCCATATACACCCTGGAGCAGATCGAGATCTTTATGAGACTCTACAAGCAGTGTATTGTTTTTTGTGCGTAAAGCCTCAAGGGTAGCTAAGCCAGTGTTATCATTGGCATTTGCAGCGTAATATTCCGTCAGGGCCTCGAAGTCCTTGATAAAGCAATGCCCGCCAGCACCACGACCGCTATCGAATACAACCTGCGTGTGACCTAGTCCGATCCGACTATCAAGCCCGACTGCTTGCCGAACTGTCTCCCAATCTGCACCTGCAGCTTCGGCGAAGTCATGTGCAATGTTCATGAACACGAGCTTGGTGTACAAGAATGTATTACCAATATACTTGATACACTCAGCCTCATTCGAACGCATTGTTAAGTTGTGTGGCGACGAAGGTAGTACGTCCATCACCGCCTTAGCTTTATCCCAGAACTCAGGCTCATCCTTAGGGGCACCTACAATATTGCGTTCAGGATTAGCCGTATCTTCTGCGGCAGTCTTTTCACGCAAGAACTCTGGGGAATGCATCACAAATATATCTGGGAAGGTTGCCTGAAAGCGTTCGGTTGTACCCGGCAGAATGGTTGATTTTATGACCGCAACTTTACCTTTGCCGATCAGAGGTAGGACGCTTTCTATGATTGAAGGATCGAAACCCTCGGGTGTCGTAGGGGTGG
>CAZBLZ010000006.1:37038-43587 GCA_964493045.1 uncultured Candidatus Saccharibacteria bacterium | reverse complement strand
GGTAGGACGCTTTCTATGATTGAAGGATCGAAACCCTCGGGTGTCGTAGGGGTGGGTACAGCGATAAAGGTAATGTCACACTCAGCAATAAGCTCTTTATTGGCTGCGTGCTCAGTCTCTACTGAATAGCGTACAATGTCATAACCGCGATTCTCAAAGTCATCCGCCATATGTTTACCAATAAAACCCTGTCCGATAAATCCGATGCGTAGTGTATTCATGCAACCATAGTAGCAGATAAGACCTTGGGTATTCCTGCGAGATTGCTGCGCTAGCGTTTTAGTCCAAAACATGCTAAAATAGGCCTAATGAACGCATCTGAAAACCACTTCCATGCGCGGCCGGAACTTGTCGGTTAGTTTCTATATACTTACCCCGATAAGCTTCGGCCATACTCCTTGCCTCTACATTGAGCTACACCCTCAAAACGACAATCTCTGTTAAAATACTAAGGAACCTATGAGCTTATCTACCCAACCATACAAAGGCGCCCGTGACTTTTATCCGGAAGACAAACGCCTGCAAAAATATCTGTTTAGTAAAATGCGCGAAACAGCCGAACGATTCGGCTATGAAGAATACGATGCACCAATCCTGGAACCAACTGATTTATTCTTAAGCAAAGGTAACCAGGAGATCATTGACGAGCAGACGTACACCTTCATTGACCGTGGTGGTCGTAGCGTGACTGTACGAACTGAAATGACCCCAACTGTCAGCCGTATGGTTGCTGGTCGCCGTCAAGAACTCGCCTACCCTGTGCGCTGGTACAGCATTCCTAACCTATGGCGCTATGAGCGCACCCAGCGTGGACGTCTGCGTGAATTCTGGCAGCTTAATGTCGATATCTTTGGCATTGAGGGCATTGAAGCTGAGCACGAGATTATCGTGCTTGCCAACCAGATCATGAAAAGTTACGGTGCTAAACCTGAGATGTATACCATTCAGGTGAGCAGCCGCCAGTTAACCGAAGACTTATTCGGCAATTACCTTGGCCTCGACAAAACACAGTCAGACACACTCATTCGTCTAATCGACCGCATGAAGAAACTTCCTTACGAAACCTTCATAGCTCAAGTAGATGCTCTCCTGACTCCTACGCAGCGTGAAGCTGGCGTATTGGATACGTTGGTTAAACTCCTTAAGGCTCGTAAACTATCTGACTTACCAGCTGGATTCGAAGCAAAGCCTGCCGTTCTTCGACTCAAGCAGTTGTTTAGCTTATTGAGTGAATCACGGGTGTCTAATGTAGCCTTCGACGTAACACTGATGCGCGGCTTTGATTACTATACCGACATTGTGTTTGAAGTAGCCGACAACGACCCTGAGAACAACCGTAGTATGTTCGGTGGCGGCCGCTATGACGGCTTAGTTGGCGTGTTTGGTGTTGAACCAGTTGCAACCGTTGGGTTCGGCATGGGTGATGTCACCCTGCAGAACTTCCTAGAAAGCCACAACCTCTTGCCACAATTGCACCCCGAGACAGACGCCTACGTCGTCCTTATTGGTGACAATATGTATGAAAAGGCCCTGAGTACTATTACAGAACTTCGTCATCTGGGCGTTAACCTTGCCGTCGATAACTCTGGTCGCAAAATGGATAAGCAAATCAAGACAGCTGTCAAAAAAGGCCTGCACTACGCTATCTTTATTGGTGAAGCTGAGCTTGCCAGTGGTCAGTTTACTGTGCGTAACCTAGCTGACGGCTCAGAAGAAAAGCACAGTATAGCTCGAATCGTCAGCATCGTTCGTGACCGACGATATGCTGGTGAAACGCCGATCGACGAAGACGACGATCTCTAAAACGACCTAGGACATAAAATAGCTACATCCACCTCTGGTAACAGAGGTGGATTTCTGCTATAGTCTGTAACTATGAAAATCACCACCAAGAACTCATCTCCTACTAAAATTGAGCTAACCATCACAGCCGACCAGGCTCAGATGGATACCACTAAAGAGCACGTCCTCGCAGACCTCGCTAAGACAGTTAACTTAGCCGGCTTCCGCAAGGGTCACGCGCCAAAGGCTCTAGTTGAAAAGAACGTTGACCAAGCAACTCTGCAAAGTCAGTTCCTAGACCACGCTATCAACGACATGTATGTTGAAGCTGTTACCAAAGAAAACTTGCGTCCAGTAGCAACTCCAGAAGTAACGGTTACGAAGTTTGTACCTTTTACTACTCTCGAGTTCACTGCTACCGTTGAAGTCGTAGGTAAGATTACTCTTGGCGACTACAAAGCAGTCAAGGTCACTAAAAAGTCTGAGAAGACTACCGCCGAAGAAGTAACTGCAGTTGTTGATGACCTGCGTGCTCGTGACAGCAAAAAAGAAGAAGTTAAGCGTGCCGCTAAAGATGGTGACGAAGTTACTATTGATTTCGCCGGTGTCGACGCCAAGACTAAAGAACCTCTTGAAGGTGGTAAGGGTGATGACTATCCACTAGTTATCGGTAGCAATACATTTATCCCAGGTTTTGAGCCTGAACTTATTGGCCTTAAGGCTGGCGACGAAAAAAGCTTTGATGTCACATTCCCTAAAGACTACGGCGCCAAAGAACTACAGAACAAGAAAGTAACCTTCACCGTTACAGTTAAGACTGTTAAGGAAGTAAAACTACCTGAGCTAACTGACGAACTTGCAGCTGCTGTTGGTCCATTCAAGACCGTTGCCGAACTAAAGGCCGACATCAAGAAGCAACTACAAGCCGAGAAAGACACTCAGGCACAGCGCACTTTCGAAAGTGATCTTCTAGAAGCTGTTGCTAAGACTGCTAAAGCTGACATTCCAAAGGTACTGATCGAAGAAGAAGTCGACCGTATGGAAGAGGAAGAAAAGCGCAACCTAGTCTACCGTGGCCAGACTTGGCAGGAACACTTGGAAGCTGAAGGTAAAACTGATGCAGAACACCGTGATGGCCTACGTGAACAGGCTGAAGCTCGCGTTAAGACCGGTTTAGTTCTTGGTGAAGTTGCTGAAGCTGAAAAGATCAACGTAAGCGACAAAGAACTTGACGACCGTATCGCTGAACTCAAGAAGCAATACACTGATAAAAAAATGCAGGAAGAGTTGGATAAGCCAGAAAACCGCCGCGACTTGCGCAGCCGTGTGCTGACCGAAAAAACTATTGAGCGCCTTACTAGTTTCGTAAAATAAACTAAATACAGCCTACTAAAAACTCCCGAATATTTCGGGAGTTTTTTGATGGTTCGTAGATTACTGAAAGATTATTTCTCTAGGAATTCATTTAGGGCCGTACGTACATCGGGTACTACATGAAGTAATGAAGCCTTCTTGGTCTTAGCAGTTCCCCGCTCTTTAGGTCCAATCGCTACTTCAAAGCCAAGCTTCTGAGCTTCTTGGACACGCTTTTCGATAAATGGTACGTGTCGTACTTCACCGCTTAGTCCCACTTCACCGAACACCACTGCGTTCTGTTTTAGTTGCAGCCCCTTAGCAGCTGAGCCAATTGCCATACAGATAGCGAGATCCGCTGCTGGATCCTGCAAACGAATGCCGCCAACAATATTGATATAGATATCCTGATCAGCGAGCGCAAGTTTTGTACGTCGTTCTAGCATTGCGATGAGTAAGTTTACACGGTTCAGATCAATACCACTGGCAGCTCGTTTTGGATAGCCATACGCTGTTTTGTTCACGAGCGCTTGTACTTCCACAAGAAGAGGGCGCGTACCTTCTAAGGTCGCAAGAACTACCGAACCGTCACTGATCTGTCGTTCGGCTAGTAGCGCCTGGCTTGGGTTATCTACTGGGCGTAAACCTCGTTCGTCCATTTCCATAATTGCCGCTTCACTAGTTGGTCCGAATCGGTTTTTGGTAGCGCGCAACACCTTAAAGCCGCCATATGCGTCACCTTCAAGCTGCAATACTACATCTACAATATGCTCCAGTAGTTTCGGCCCAGCAATATTGCCTTCTTTTGTTACATGTCCCACGATCATGACCGCGGTATCTGAGCTCTTAGCGGCTGCTACTAATGCTGCAGTGCTATTTGTAATCTGGCTGATGCTGCCAGGCGCAGATGCAACTGATGACATGTTGATAGTCTGGATAGAGTCTACTACTACAAAATCATATGCCTTTGACGCGATAGTTGTGGCGATGTCTTCAGCACTATTGCTAGCAATGAGCTGCAACTTCTCACCGGCTGCACCTAGGCGTTGCGCACGCATACCTACCTGATGATCAGACTCTTCACCACTGACGTACAAAACACGCTGGTTAGCGGCTAGTTTAGCTGCTAATTGCAGCAGTAAGGTACTTTTACCAATACCTGGCTGACCAGCGATTAAGTTTACACTGCCTGCCACCACGCCACCACCGAGTACTGCATCAACTTCAGACATGCCGGTACTCATACGTGCGTCAGCCCTGCCAGCACTTACGCTCACGGCTTGCGGCTGCAAAACCCTACCGGCTGTTGTAGCTGCTTTGCCAGTACCCGTAACTAATACTGCCTCTTCTTGTAGTGTATTCCACTCACCACACCGCGCACAGCGGCCAGCCCAGGAGCTAGACTGGGCACCACAATTACTACATACAAATCGGCTGCTTTGTTTGGCCATATAAACTCCTTACTGTTTCGGCAGCGAACTAGAGGAAAGCTCACTTGCTAACTGCTGCTCTTCGAGCGCAATAGCATTACGCTTAGCTACTATGTCATTATACTGGTTTATCTGCGCACGAGTGGTTCCAAGTAATGCGTTATATGAGTTTACGGCGGCATTATACGTATCTACGTCCGCGTTATAGGCACTAATCTGACCGCTACTCCGCTCACTATCCATACGAGCGCTTTGGGTATCTAGCGCACTTCGCTGGCCATCTAGTATATCTTGATTCGCATCAATCTGTACCTTGAGTCCACTTAACTGCGTATCATACGCTGCAATCTGGGCTTGACGACCGGTAAATTCTGCCTGGTAGCTAGCAGTAAATCCTGTCACTACTGATCGATTGGTAAAATATTGCGTGTAGTATTTACTGAGCGCTGCGGGCAGATTTGCAACCTCAGTACCGAATACTGAGTGCATCTCGTTCACTACGTCATTCGGCTCAGATTTTTGATATGCGGCTATGGTGTCTTTGATGCGCTGATCGGTTAGGTCATGCTTGTAGAAATCCATGAGTTCAGCATCTATCTTGGTACGCTCGGAAGTAGAAAGTCGTCGATACGCCGCATGGAGCATCTCATGAGCTGCCGTGACTTGTTCGACACCATTCAAACGAGCGTCAGAAACGGCATAAATATAGATACCTCCGTCATTACCTAAGTAGCAACCCAAGACCACCGTTTTTTCACCGCCCTTAGGACAGCTCTTAGTAAAATCACTGCCATTCGTAATTTGCGGGTGATTCACATACAGCAACTGCTTGGCTTTTGTTGTCATCGTGTCTTCGGTCGCTATTTGAGCAACAGCGGCAGGGGCGTCATATCCACGAAGATGCCACCAATCGAGCAGAGGTTGTCGTTGTGTCTGCAATATTAGGGCAGCCACAACTACGACAAGTAGCGTAACGAGACGTGTCTTTTTACTCCGATTCATGCTTGTTATAGTGTAGCGCATTTATGGATTCATTCACTAGCAAAAATAGGCCGCTCGTACTTGGGAGAAAAGCGACCTATTTTACTATCCAAGTCTACTCGTTTGCTGTCGTATAAACAAGTTCGTTGTCTTTGGCAGTGACGTGTACGATGTCGCCCTTGTTGTAGCCCTTGTCGAGCAGGTCGAGTGCCATCTGATCCTCAATAGTATCTTGGATCAGGCGACGTAGTGGTCGAACACCGTTCTTAGGGTCATACCCATGTTCAAGCAGATACTCTTTGGCATTTTTGGTAAGCGTTACGCTTACGCCCTGCTTTTGCAACCGGTTCCTGAGTTCATCAATCTGTAGATCGATAATACGATAGATGTCCTTACGTGACAGGCCGCGGAATACGATGACCTTATCAATGCGGTTCAGTAGCTCAGGACGCATCTCCTTCTTGAGGCGATCAAGCACATTGCCCTTGTTAGCGTCATGCATTGCATCTAGATCATCAAAATCTTTTGGTCGCTCAGCGCGGAAGCCAAAGCTAGCTTCTTTTTGCAGGCGCTCTGCGCCAATGTTACTCGTCATGATGACAATAGTATTGGTGAAGTCGATCTTACGACCTTTTGCGTCTGTAAGATGACCATCTTCCAGCATCTGGAGCAACATGTTAAACACATCTGGGTGTGCCTTTTCGATCTCATCGAATAGGACCAGACTGTATGGTTGGCGACGGATCTTATCGGTCAATTGACCGCCATCGTCATAACCTACGTAACCAGCAGGAGCACCGACAAGTCGTGCGACATTATGGTGTTCGCCGAATTCAGACATATCGATCTTAACGAGTGCGTTTTCTGATCCGAAGAACTCACGCGCTAACACACGTGCTAGTTCAGTCTTACCGACACCGGTCGGACCGAGGAAGATGAATGAACCAATTGGACGGTTCGTAGCACCAATCCCACTTCGGTTACGGCGAATTGCTCGGCTTAC
>CAZBLZ010000006.1:33133-36938 GCA_964493045.1 uncultured Candidatus Saccharibacteria bacterium | reverse complement strand
TATTCGGCAGTTGTAGTAGCTCCAATAACTTGGATCTTACCGCGCGCAAGAGCTGGCTTCAAAATGTTGCCCGCATCCATTGCGCCTTCAGCCGCGCCAGCACCGACGATGAGATGCATTTCATCTATGAATACGATAGTCTTCTTGTCGTCTTCAAGTTCTTGCATGACTTTCTTAAGACGTTCTTCAAACTCACCGCGATACTTTGTACCCGCGATCATGCCGGCTAGATCAAGCATCACAATGCGCTTATCAAGCAAACTATCTGGCACATCTTCACTCACAATGCGTTGAGCTAAACCTTCAACGATTGCAGTTTTACCAACGCCCGGTTCACCAATTAGAACAGGGTTGTTCTTAGTGCGGCGGTTTAAGATCGTCACCATACGCTTGATCTGGTTTTCGCGACCAACTACTGGATCGAGCTTGCCAGAACGTGCTTGCGCAGTTAAGTCAGTTCCATAGGTATCGAGTGTTGTTTTTTTCGCACCCTTGCGACCAGTACGACGATTACCTTCAGGTCCGGTTTCGCCATCATTGTACTGCTGACGATTGAGGAAGTTCTCGATTTCATTAACCAAACGGTCAACGTCAATATTCATGTCACGAAGTAGTACCGTTGCACGAGCATTCTTTTGGCTTAAGATACTGTATAAAATATGCTCGGTTCCGCAGAAGTCTTGGTTGTAGTCTTGTGCTACATCGTAAGCCATCTTAAGCGTTAGCTTGGCAGTTTCAGAATACCCTTTAGCACCCATATTTATAACAAGTGTTTTAGGCGTGAGGTTGAGGGCCACGCGTGCACGTTCAAGCGTGACGCCAGCACCTTCTAAAATTTTGGCACCCATGCTGGTGTCTTGAGCTAGGAGTCCTAGTAATAAATGCTCCGTACCTACATATGCATTACCTAGACCACGGGCAATAGTACCCGCATGTGCCAGGCTCTGGCGTGCGTTATCGGTCAAAAAACTGGAAAATTCTTGATAGTCAGGAGAGGAGTTTGTTGGTTCCATATATGTTCCCCATTTCTAGCGAGCGTTATCTTTCGCTATATCCATAATAGCGCTTCTAGCACTCGGCAGTCAAGAGTGCTAATTAGGTATTTTACAGATTAGTTCTGTATACTGGTCGCCATGAATAAAACGCAGATAATGGGTATTGTAAATGTAACACCGGACAGCTTTAGCGACGGTAATAAATACTTCACGCCTACTGCCGCTATCCAACATGTCGAAGAGTTATTCAGGCAAGGTGCGGCGTTAGTGGATATAGGTGCTGAATCGACTCGCCCACACGCAACTCCACTCACGCCAAATGAAGAATGGGAGCGGCTAGAGCCGGTCTTAACTCACGTTCTACCAAAATATGCAGACCAGATTTCTATCGATAGTCGCCACCCAGAAACTATTGACCGTGTAGCTCAAGTATTCGGGCCGCACTTTATAGTTAACGATGTCACTGGATTCAATGACCCTGAAATGGTTAGTGTCACCGCTCAGCATAATTTACGGTGCATTATTAGTCATTTGCCGTCTCAGGTCGGAACTGATATTCAAGCAGCCCACGCTGGTCCGCTCCTGAATGACATTGAAATAGTGAAAAGTGAGCTACTTACTCGCCATGCCGAGCTTGTACACGCTGGCATACCTACTGAGCATATAATCCTCGACCCGGGCATCGGCTTTGGTAAAACACCTGAGCTCAACACGCAACTACTCAAGTTCCCTGCACTTTTACCAGGGTACCCCGTATTACTTGGCTATTCACGAAAACGATTCCTAGGTGATAATCGATTTGATATAGAAGTTAACTTGAGCGCTGCACGTATCGCAATTGATGCCGGTGCTGCTTTTCTTCGCGTCCATGACGTAGCTGCACATGTTGCGCTACTTGAATCGATATAAATTAGTTAGCATCTTTAAAGATGCGTGGTCGAATAGCGTTCAAAAGATAAAATGATCCTGTTGCAAGCAGAACGGGCTCCGGTCGGTCCAACCACATGTCTATCGCTTCTTCCGTAGTAGAAGCGGCAGCTACTTCGTTATACCCAATACGGTGACAGGCTTCGACGATTGCTTCAGGTTTGAGAAAACTACGAGGTAGATCTTGGCCAGGTAAGAATGGCGTAGCAATAATCCCGTGCGCTACGCTGGCAATCGCCTGGATTGCTCCTTGCAGCTGCTCTTCCTTATCCTCGACGAGGCCAAACAAGACAGCGATTTCAGTAGCACCGAATCGACTACGTAGTGCGTCACATAAAACACCAATCTTTTGGGCGTTGTGTGAACCGTCGAATACTATGGTCTTACCTTTATACTGCACCATCTCCATACGAGCAGGAACGTAGGTATGCTGTGTTTCTAATAACTGTTCGGTTGATAGTTCCGACAGACCGTCACGTTCTGCTACATAGTCATAAGCTGCTCGCGCCAAATTCCAATTGCGCTGCTGGAATAATGGCAACGTACTATCGGCGTCAACATTAGGAGTAGAAACCTGATGTAATGTAGCGTCCTTACTTGTGACAGTCTCTTGAATAACGCGAAGTGCCTCTGGATCATCACCATACGTAAACACGTGGTTTTGAGGCAATATAATACCAGCCTTTTGAGCTGCGATGCTCGCAATGTCGTTACCAAGTATATGTGTATGATCAAGGCCAATATCAGTAATGATGCAGACTTTATCAGCTCGGTCTATCACATTAGTACTATCCAGTAAGCCACCGAGGCCCACTTCGATCACCGCATAGTCAACTTCCTGACGAGCAAACTCCCAATATGCAAATGCAACCAGCAATTCGAAATACGTAGGCCGTATGGAGTGCGTATCCAAAATTGCCAGGAACTCAGTTAGTTCCTGGCAATACATATCTTCTGCTAGTGGCGTAAGGTTAATCTGGACACGCTCGTTTACCTCATCGATATGTGGTGAAACGGTTAATCCTACCTTTTTACCAGTAGCCTTGAGTAATGCAGCACTAAAGTAACTAGTTGATGTCTTACCAGAGGTCCCCGCCACATGCACCACTTTATAGGTGTTCTGCGGATTACCAACTAGCTCCAGCAGATTCTGCATACTCTCGAGCTTATACGTACTTCGTACTAAGCCGGCTTGCGGCAAGAACTTTGCAAGCTCAGTTCGAGCTTCAGCAAAATTCGTTATGTGCCGCATGGATGTTACGTTCTCGAAATTAGTTACCATGTTCTTCGATAGCTTCGAGCAATGAAGATTCCAAAGCTTCCTTCTTCTTGAGCTTTGGCTGCTTAGGTAGTTCTACCGTTTCTACGGTACCTTCAACTTCAGGCTGCTTCTCAGATTCGATGTCGAGTTCATAGCCAACGAGCTTGCTAGCTAGACGTACGTTCTGACCACCACGACCAATTGCAATGCTCAACTGGTCTTCGGCAACGATGACCTTGGCGTGCTTAGCAGCTTCGTCAATCTGAACGCGCATAACTTTTGTAGGGCTTAGAGCTTCAGCGATGTACTCACTAGTGTCTTCTTTCCATACAATGATGTCGATCTTTTCCTGTTCGCCAATTTCAGACATAACAGCGTTTACACGAGTACCGTGGCCACCCACAAAGGTACCAACTGGGTCAACACCGGGTACGGTGCTAGCAACAGCAATTTTGCTGCGTACGCCAGCTTCGCGGGCGATGTCTTTGATCACAACGGCGCCACTTTCCATTTCTGGAACTTCAGCACGGAACAAGAATTCCATAAATTCGCGGTTACCACGACTTACTACAAGCTGAGGACCACGAGGACCACGTTCAACATCTTTCAGGAAGACCTTCAG
>CAZBLZ010000006.1:28566-33033 GCA_964493045.1 uncultured Candidatus Saccharibacteria bacterium | reverse complement strand
TCTTTCTTAAGCAACTGTGCTTGAGCAACACTTAGTTCGTAAGCTGGCTCACCAACAGTTTCAACAACCTCTTTGTTAACGTATGCGTCAACATCACCAGTTGCTAGGTTCATTTCTACCCGAACTTCTTGTTCGCGCTCACCATAGTCGCGGCGGTAAGCAGCTGCTAATGCCTGTTCAACCACTTCTTTAACGGTAGGTTCTGGCAAGTTTTTTTCTTCAGCGATTGCCTGGATGGCAACTGCTAATTGTTTGAAATCCATATCCATGAGATTTCCTTTCTTTAATTTCTTAGTTCATTTCAAATCAAAGGGTCTGATACGAAAAAAGCCGACCTGCTGGCCGACCTAACAGCTACCAGTATAGCAAGCATTACTTCTCTGTCAACTCTGTATTATTATATAAATATGTTAAAATATTGTGTTTTGTTGAAACAACAGTTTCCAAAACACTTCGGCGGGTACACATCAGAGAAGGGTAAGGTCATGCCGACCTGGAGCGGGCACAACCAGGATGATGAGTCCGAGAAGCGAGAACAGCAGATCCTCGCCATCAGGCGGAGGCTTAGGATAGCCGTCGTCATTTTCATCGTTGTAGTGATTGCTGTGGTAGCACCTCACATGTAGTAGAGCCACGCACATCTGAGTCCATAGCTAGACCTCGACGCATAGCCCATAAGATTCCATAAGCACACCTTCTAGAGAGGAGGTTCTCCTCGTGTGGACCTGGAGGCACACCCTAATCGCCATACTGGCGCTGGCTGCAATTGCAGTCATCTCGGTACTGTCATCTGTGCAGGCGAATAAGCCGTAGGGGCACGAAGAGGGGTGTGGTGACCGGACACTACGAACAAACGGTCGCCACACCCTTGTGCGCTCCCGCCCCCTCCCTTCTCTATCCTTATGTACTTGCCTTAAATCGTCTACGAATACACGTCGTACTGATGAGCCGCAAACGGCGAAACGAACACCTCTCGAGTTAGCAGTTGAGCAATTATTGTTGTATAATATGCTTGTTTTGTTGAGTCAAAGGCCACACAAGCGACCTGCTCCAAAGCACCTCGACAAGTAGACGACCACTTATAAGTGGACATCTGAAGCGCCTTGGCCTCATCCATGCAAGTACGCACTCACAAGGAGTACTTCCATGCGCGTCTCAATCGCATCGTATGCGCCCGTACCTGATGGTCCGGCGCACAGGATCACAACCCACAAGAAGGCAGAACCCTGCACCGTCCGCATCCACCTCGACGCTGACATACCCGACGACCTGAACCTGACACGACTGGAATTCCTGCTCAGGAACCTTCCTGGTGTCAGCAACATCAGCATCGAGGGCCGCAACGTCATCGTCACCTACAAGATCGACCACCCGTGGGCACGCATACGCCTCCGTATCTGCGACCGCCTGGTCCGTGAGCTCGGCTGGAGCTACCACAACACCACGATCGACGGCGCAGAACCCAACTGGTGCGACCACTCTGGCGCCACCGTGCACTAACCCGCTGTGCCGACTTCAGTCGGCACGAACGAGGTGAGTAGCCTGGCCAGATTGGAAAGCTGCCGCTTCCTCTCACTTGCCATTCTGGCCGTCTACTTGTTTCGTTCACCTTATTATCGCTATTTCATACTTATCAGTAAGCTAGCCCACAGCCTTAGTGTGGCGTCACGTGACATTATAAAGATCGGTTTTTGTTGAGACCTTTGTCTCCAATCACCCAAACTAGACACACTACAAGACAGGACTACTACCACGACCAGATCCTAACGTCACTGCTCGCCAAGACAGCTACTCCATGAGAAGGGGCATACATGTCTGAAAAGACAACGCAGCACTGGATCACATGTCAGATCGACGGTGAAACCATCGTGTTTTGGGCCTTCACCCGCACACTTTCAGGCAGTGAGGTCACTGAGGCACCGACGCCTATTCGGCTGACGATTGGCTTCGTCAAAGCACTCATAGGGATCGGCGTCCGCGTCACGTGCAAGGATCCACATGCAAGCGGAGAGCGCATTCGCGCCACCACGCCCATGAAACTTCCTCATGGGGTCGTGCAAGACGTACTCGAACTGTGTTGCATCCAGCTGGGCTGGGACCCTAAAAAGACGTACTACATACGGTACGTAGAAGAAATAAGCGTCGTCAGCACCATATAGCTCGTACGGTTCGAGACAGAAATGCCCGCATACAGCGGGTAGTCACAGGCATGATGCACGGTGAACGACAGGGCCTATATAAGGTAAACCCACCGACCTTTGTGGTTTGGTCTTGTTTGTAGTGTGTCATGTTCTAAGCACTCTACTCTGGTTTTCTGGAAAGGGGAGGTGTTCTGTTCAGAAACGGATGCTACACTAGAAGCATGAAATCTGTTACCCGACTTTATACTCAGTTCCAACCTAAAAATTACGACGTAACCTTCAAACTAGATGAAGCAGCTATGCGCTTCACCGGTACAGTTACGATCCAAGGTAAAAAGACGGGCCGCCCATCGCAGCGTGTTACTTTTCACCAACACGGTCTTAAGGTAACCCGAGCCAGCATCGTAAAACACGAACATGGTGAAGCAACTCCTTATGAAGTAGCCCGCATTAACCATCACGCAAGCTTCGACGAAGTCCGTTTGCATGCCGCTACCATGCTATATCCTGGTGAATACACCATTGAGCTCGACTTCGAAGCTCCTATTACTACAGGCATGACTGGTATTTATCCTTGCTTCTTTAAAGAAGACGGCCAAGAAAAACAATTGATTGCTACTCAGTTTGAAAGCCACCACGCACGTGAAGCCTTCCCATGTATTGATGAGCCGGAGGCTAAAGCTGTCTTTAACCTTACCTTAGTAACTCGCCCAGGTGTGACCGCACTCGGGAACACTCCAGTCCTCGAGCAAAAGACCGTCGATGATACACTTGTCACTACATTTGAGCCTACTCCTAAGATGAGCAGCTACCTCTTGGCTTTCGTGACAGGTGACATGCACAGCAAAACGGCCAAGACTGCTCGCGGCACTGATGTTAATATCTGGGCAACCACTGCTCAGCCGGCTGAGTCACTTGATTTCGCACTAGATGTCGCAAAGCGTTCTATTGAGTTCTTCGAAGACTACTTTGATGTTGCATACCCACTACCAAAAGCTGACCACGTGGCTTTGCCCGACTTCAGTAGTGGTGCCATGGAGAACTGGGGTCTTATCACCTACCGTGAACGTGTCCTCCTCGCCTACCCTGGTGAGACTGCTCAGAGTACGTTCGAGCAGATCGCACTAGTTATCGCTCACGAGACTAGCCATCAATGGTTTGGCAACCTTGTCACTATGCGCTGGTGGAATGATCTCTGGCTCAACGAAAGTTTTGCCAATATGATGGAGTACCAAGCCATTGATGCTATGTTCCCTGAATGGCATGTTTGGGAAACATTCGTAGCTAGTGAAGGCTTGAGCGCCTTCCGTCGTGATGCTGTTGCTGGTGTCCAAGCCGTTAAGAGCGAAGTACATCACCCTGAAGAGATTAGCAGTCTGTTTGATCCGAGCATCGTCTACGCCAAAGGTGGCCGATTACTCTACATGCTCAAGAACTACATCGGTGAACAGGCGTTCCGAACAGGCCTTAAGAGTTACTTCGAAGTACATGCCTATGGCAACACCGAAGGAAGTGACCTATGGGCAGCCCTGGCTGAAGCTAGCGGTAAAGACATCGCAGCCTTCATGAACCCATGGCTTACCCGAAGTGGTTTCCCGCTCGTGACTGTTACACAAAATGAACAAGACATAACCCTGACGCAAGAACAGTTCATGGATGACCCGAGCAAGGCTGACACTGAACGCGTATGGCCCGTACCACTATTCGCAAGTGTGGAAGGTTTACCTGACGAGTTCTCAAGCAAGACCAAGACCGTCAAAGCTAAACAGTCTGAAACCATCCTATTCAATACTGGTGCCCGTGGCCACTATCTTGTTCGCTACACGACCGAGTCACAACGACAGGCACTGCTAGATGCCATACGAGACCAAAAGATAGGTGAAGCCGATCGTCTGATGGCACTAAATGGCGCAAGCATGCTTGGTCGATCCGGTTACGAACCTTACGGTAATGTCTTAGCTATGCTTGATGCTTATCGTAATGAAACGAGTGAACCTGTCTGGGATATTGTCGGACTTGTCACTAGCGAAAGTCGTCGTTTTATCGACCTAGACGCAGACCTTGAAGCACGTATCAAACCATTCATTAGTGAGCTCATAAAAGGTCAGGTTGCACGCCTTGGCTGGGAAGAAAAAGAAGATGAATCCGCTGCTGACCAAAAACTACGTGGTCTCGCTTTAGGACTTAGTGCATATGCGGAAGATCCAGCAACAGTCAAAAAGGCCACCGACCTCTTTGCAGGCTACAAGAACAACGATACGGCATTGCCCGCAGAGCTACGTGCTCTCGTTTTTGTTGTACCTGTTAAGAATGGTGACGCCGATGC
>CAZBLZ010000006.1:25744-28466 GCA_964493045.1 uncultured Candidatus Saccharibacteria bacterium | reverse complement strand
AATGATAAAAGTTACGACTACCTACCGCGCTATGCTGCTAGCTGCGTAAACACACGCGAATACCAGCAAAAGTTCCACGACTTGTTTGAGAGTAAGAAGGACCAAGTAGCCCTTACCCGAAACATCACTATGGGTATGGCAGAGATTGAAACACGCGTCACCTGGCTTGAACGTGACTTGGCTTCGGTCCAAGCATTCTTCAAATAGAGACGTTAGAATCTATTAAACTAGAACACCCTGATTTCGAATCAGGGTGTTTTAACTCTAGTGCAATCTAGAGTAGCGCCTTAACCGGCTTATAACTCATACGATGTATATCGCTCACACCCAGGAGTCGCAGCGCAGCGATATGAGCTGCCGTTCCATAACCAACATGTCGATCAAACCCATAGCCCTCATACTGCTTACCAAGATTTGCCATGTAATCGTCACGAGCTACTTTTGCCACAATACTCGCAGCGCTGACGCTCGGTACGCTATCATCCGCCTTTATGATCGCCTGAGCACGCACATCATCAGCAAAGTAGTTAATATTACCGTCCACAATTAGCTCGTCATAATCTACGGTGAGCTCTGCCACGGCGCGCTCCATGGCTAGCTTCACTGCGGCAGTTACGCCACCTGCATCAATCTCTGCGGGCGTTACCCAGCCTAGACCAATTCCTAGTGCATGCCCACGAATATATGCAGCGGTCGCTTCGCGCTGCTTTTTGGTCATCTTTTTACTATCACGCAGTATGAGATTCGGATTAGCCTCTAGGAAATCTGCCGGCAATGCCACTGCTCCGGCGACCAGGGGTCCTGCCCAACAACCCCGCCCAACTTCATCCACGCCTACCGTTATCATAGGTATAGTATACTGTTTTTTGCTTCAGTACATAATACGTTATATAATATTTTCTGGACAGTTTTTCGAAATCGAAGAGAAGAGAGTTCATCATGCATAACTTGTCTGGGTTCTGGATGCTCGTGACCGCCATCGTGCTGCTCATCGCCGAGATCGTGTTCCTCATCAATCTCCGGAGGCGTGGCGAAGGAGGCATAGCTCTAACTTCCATGGGCTTCTTCTGGGTATTGAGCATCGTGCTCATCCCCTGCATGTTCATGGTCGCGAAACTCAACAGCCCTCTTTCCACTACGATGTTGGGAGCCCTTTGGAATCCCTTCAATGGGGTCATCGTCGGCCTGTGGATCGGTTGCAACGTCATCTTCGTGATAACGCTTTCACCGAAACCCGACAAAGGAGGGAAGAAGCCGAAATAGGGCAGAAGGCCACCGGGAGATGAGACATGGGAGTCGACGCGGCTATTATTGCCAACCTTTAGTCCAGCCGCGTCGGCCTCCCTCCCATCTCACCCAAACCCCTCTTCTCTCTTTCCAAACTGTCCACCCTCCATGTTTATTTTTTACAAAAAAACACCCGCTGATATGCGGGTGTTTTTACTGTTGCTGGAGAAATTATTCTGCAGCTGGAGTTTCAGCTTCAGACTTCTCAGCAGCTTTTGCTGCTTTTTCAGCCTGAGCAGCTTCGTGACGGTCAACGACACCGTTCACTTCCTGACGATCGAAGTCGAGGCCCTGCAAACGAGCAGACTTACCAGTCAAGCGGCGCATGTAGCTCAAGTAGTTACGGCGAACTTTGCTTCGCTTAGTAACTTCAATCTTCTCTACGAGTGGGCTGTGGAGCAAAAAGCTCTTTTCAACACCAACACCGCTAGCGATGCGACGTACAGTAATACGGCTCGTGTGGCTGTCCTTGCGGTCAGTGCGAATAACTAGACCTTGGAAGATCTGAATACGCTCTTTTGAGCCTTCTTTAATCTTCTGGTGAACCTTTACGGTATCGCCAGAGCGCACGTCTACAACGGCGCCTTTCTTAAAAGTTTGGTTGAGTTCTTTGATGTATTCCATAATTCGAACTAATTGTACGCTATTTTTTACAGATTAGCAACACCTTAAGCCTCGTTTAACACTCTTGTTTGAGCGAACATCTCTTCGCGCTCACCCTCGGTGGTACCACCCCATACTCCATACGTTTCGCGGTTTTCAAGTGCATACTCCAGGCAGGCAGTGCGCGCTATACACCTGAAGCACACCTCTTTGGCGGCATTGTCGCGATTTATCCTATCAGCTCCACGTTCTCCTTCAGGGTGATAGAAAACAGCGGCGCTGAGCCCCTTACATGCGGCGTCTTTCTGCCATCCCCAGTATGCTACTGTAGCTTCTCGTGATCGGTTTTCCATAGTATGGAAATAATACTCACTCATTAAGACTAGAGCAACCATGCCAGAAATATCTATATCAACTAGCCGATAACGCGGTAGACTTCTTCGAGCGTCGTCAAACCTGCACAAACCTTGAGGATGCCGTCTTGGAGCATAGTACGCATGCCACTCTTAATGGCTGCGGCCTCAATCTCCTGAGACGAAAGCACGACGTCACGAGATTCAAGCAAGCGACGGATATCACCGGTCATACGGAACTGCTCACGCAGAGCAACCTGTCCTTGATATCCATAGGGGTTATCCGCTGAGCCACCAGGGCTATACAGTTTAAGGGCGCTCAGGTCAGGTTTTTGAATACCCTCAGGTAGAGTTGCGATCACCGCTCGGATTCGTTCGAGCTCAGCTGGGGTAGGATCACGTTGAACTTTAGTATTGTCGTCTAATTTACGTACTAGACGCTGTGCCATAACTAAGCGAATAGCCGACACAAAGAGTGG
>CAZBLZ010000006.1:22355-25644 GCA_964493045.1 uncultured Candidatus Saccharibacteria bacterium | reverse complement strand
GCGAACTGGTACTCTACTGGGTCTTCAATAGTGACAAGTTTGCGCTCTTCACTATTCAAAGAGTTCAGCATTGAGTATAGAGTCGTGGTCTTACCTGAGCCAGTAGGGCCTACTACCAACACAAGACCACTTGGACGACTCACGATGTCATCCACGATTGCGCGTTCCTCTGGACTCAGATCTAGTCGATCAAGCTGATATTTACTCTGATCCATGTTGAACAAACGCATCACTACGTCCATGCCGTTTATAGTCGGGACTGTTTCTAGGCGTACGTTAACATCTACCGGTGCTCCGTCAGCCATAGTTACATGCTGTGAAATATGACCCTGTTGCGCTTGATCACTGGAGGTTGATACGTTACCAGCACTAGCAATCGCGCTAATAAGTACTCGATATTTATCGACACCAAGATGGGCGATTGCATGTAAAACGCCGTCGATTCTTAAACGAATACGTACGCTATCTGGTTGCGTCTCGAGGTGGATATCACTAGCGTTCAGACGGTGAGCCTGAGAGACCAAATATGCAAGCATGTCATCTGCTCGGACCTGAGACAACGTAGTAGATACCTGTTCTACTAGCGCTTCATTACCTGCATCGTTGACGTTGATATCCTGGTAGACCACCTTTTTAGGTGGATCGTACAAGTGCATGTATTCACGGTAACCCGTATCAGAAATAAGATTAAAGGTAATCCTCTGGTCAGTAAAACGTCGTCCGAGCTCACTCATCGTCTGGTGTGACGTAGTAGTGGTAATACCAAAGACTATGTTGCTGCGATCAGCTTGCAGGGGTATCACGCGAAGGCGATACATCTCCTCGAGTGGGAGGACTTCTTTGAATAATGGTTTAGCGCTTAAGTGGGAGGTATCTAGATATAACACTCCGAGAATATGAGCGCGACGTTCGGTTGCTATCTCCTCGTCGCGACGGGCATCTTGTGACATGTATTTTATTGTACAGCCGTTAGACTCTATGCGCCAGTAATCATAAGCAGATTTATACAGTTATGGAGTTCTGGACCAAGGTTGTACACTAGTTGCATGATTGAGCCCGAGATTGTAGTCATTGCTCACGACATTCGTAGCACCCATAACGTGGGGTCTTTACTGCGCACCTGCGAAGGGTTAGGTATACAAGCTGTTTACTTTACTGGGTACACACCGTACCCTCGACTTCCCAGCCAAGATTCGCGACTACCTCATATTGCCGAAAAACTAGACAAACAGATTCACAAAACTGCCCTAGATGCTGAGACGCTCGTTCCTTGGTTCAACGCCGAAGACGTTATGAGTTGTATTACGAACCTTAAGAGCCAAGGTTACGTAGTCGCCGCTTTGGAGCAGTCAGAAACAAGCGTGCCGCTGCCAGAGTTTAAAGCTCCGCCTAAGATCGCTTTGCTGCTCGGGCGTGAAGTTGAGGGTATCGAAGCTGATCTACTAGCGCACTGCGATGTGACGCTTGAAATTCCGATGTTCGGTAAAAAAGAATCATTTAATGTAGTCCAAGCCTCTGCCATGGCACTCTACCAGTTCAGGTTTAAGTCAGCGTAGTTCCCGCTTATGGTATGATGGTAGCGTAGAGCTAAACGTTATATCTATGACACTAACAAAACCAAAGCCGACCAGAACAACACCTACCCACCGCAAACGCACGGGTCAGCATCACCAGCAAACAAAGCATTACGCCAAAGCATATTGGCCATATTTACCTGTTTTCGCCGTTTTAAGTGTCGGCATGTTTATGAATAGTTTCGTAGCCCGCATGCACCATAGTGTCCTAGGTTATGCTACTGACGTACAAAGCAAAGTGTTACTCGCTGAAACTAACGGCCAGCGTTTATCTCATCATGAACCAGCCTTGCAGATCAACCAGCAGCTAGCAGCTGCTGCGCAAGCTAAGGCCAACGATATGGCAGCACGCAACTATTGGAGCCATGTTACCCCAGACGGCAAACAGCCTTGGTTCTTTATGTCGCAGGCGGGCTACCAGTACCAAGCCGCGGGCGAAAACCTAGCATATGGCTTCGGGACAAGTGATCAGGTGATCACCGCCTGGATGCGTAGCACGGAACACCGGGCAAATATCCTAAACGCCAACTACCAAGATGTTGGTTTCGCTACCGCTAATATCGCAAACTTCCAAGGAACAGGTCCTGAAACGATAACCGTTGCAATGTATGGCGAGCCCGTTGGAGCCATACCTGCAAGCGCTACAAATAATAAGCCGACTGTACTCGGCGACAGTACGCAAACGGTTTCACGCCTAGAGCTTGTTTCTACGACTCCCCTTCTAGAAATGCTCCTTGCGGCTATTAGTGGGGCAGCCATTACCCTATTCTTCATACGTCATAGCCTCGCATGGCATAAGGTACTCGTACGTGGCGAGGAGTTCGCCTTGCACCATCCGTTCTTCGACGTATTCCTGATGTCGGCAGCAGTACTGGCTTTCTTACTCTCACCCGCCGCCGGAACTATTCTGTAATTTGGCACTTAGATAGCAAAACACCCCAATCATTATTCTCTTAATCCTTTCGGAAAACTACCTGGTGGTAGTGAGTGATTGGGGTGGGTGATGTCAGAAGGTTTGCTCGCACTTGTCAGTGGAACTACATCTTCGGGCACACCGATGTCTGAATGGATTACTCCATCAGCACATCTTCTGCACTAGTTTTGAACGGGTTGAGCCACGTCGGTCAACGATGGCTACTGCGTGCGCCAGCCATTTTCAGCCTTCTTCAGCTGATCACGGTCCTCCGCCAGTTTTTCGTTGGCCTTGTCGAGCTTCTCCTCCGCCTTGGTGATGCGGTCGATGTGGCGTCGCCACACGATCAGCAAGACGATGATCAACAAGATCAGCAGGAAGATGCGGATCAGCCAGCCAATCCCAGATCCAGGCATATACCAACCCGGTACGGCGTCGGTAATGAAGGGGAACGGAAGGAGCGAGGTGATGGCGGCACAGGGGAAGACCAGGAAGAAGACGCAGACCCAGAAGAGCCAGCAGAAGCGTTTGAACTTCAGCTTACCGAGTGCGCGCTTGCACTCCCAGACCTTGTGCTTGCTTGCAGCAACATTCTTGTGGAAATACGGAGCTGCCTTCATGACGAACTCTTTTCGACCAGGATCCGCTTTACGAGCGAATCAACGATGTTTCCGGGGTCGTGCTTGGAATGACGTTCTTTAGTGCAAAAGATCAGAATATTTGGAACCTAATGGCTCACAAAATTCCAACAAGATTATACAATTTTATAAGCATAAAGTCAATACTCTACCTCTGTTAGCTA
>CAZBLZ010000006.1:0-22255 GCA_964493045.1 uncultured Candidatus Saccharibacteria bacterium | reverse complement strand
AGGATTTTCACCTCATCGGTCAAATTGCCATCACGATCCTTAGCGTTGATCTTGCCGCGTACAATAAGGACACGGTCACGTTCCCAGAGGCCAATCGTCTGCTGGTAGGTACTCGGGAATAGGATGAGCTCTGTTTCGCCAAACTCATCCTCTAACTTTACGAATGCCATTTTCTGGCCCTTTTTGGTCAAGATTTCACGCATGTCCATGACTAAACCGCCAACTGTTACTGGCTTGCCATCGAACTCTTTCTTGAGTGTGTTCAGTGGGATAGTCTGCTCGGCTAAAATAGTGGTAAAAGATTCCAGTGGCTGCTGACTCAAATACAGTCCAAGCAGCTCACGTTCCCAACCGAGCAGCTCACGTGGATTGTATTTAGCTGGTGGTACATCAAGCTTTAGCGTCGGCTTCGCAGCGGCACCATCGTTTATCATGTTACCAAACAGATCAGTCTGACCACTAGCACGTTCTTTTGCGAGGCGCTGACCATATGCCACAATCATGTCCATGTTATGCAGCAGTGTTGAGCGATCACCGAAACGATCAAGTGCGCCTGCCTTAACGAGACTTTCAATAGCCTTGCGGTTTGCAAGACGCGTGTTCACGTGAGTTATGAAGTCTTCGAGTGCGTTAAAGAGTCCTTCTGTTTCACGAGCACGAATGATCTCATCCACCGCACCAGAACCAACGTTCTTGATCGCGTCCATACCAAAGCGAATTGTCGCTCGACGATCATCGGGCTTTTCAGGGTCCGGAACCACGCCAAACTCATGGAACGATTCATTTACATCTGGTGGCAATACATTGATGCCCATTTTCTTACATTCGGCAATCTCAATAGCCAGACGATCTGTGTCATCAAAGTCACTGGTCATAAGGGCGGCCATAAAGGCAGATGGATAATGCGCTTTTAGATAGGCAGTCCAATAACTCGTCATACCATAACAAGCTGAGTGACTCTTGTTAAAACAGTAGTCAGCAAAGCCTAGGAGGTCCTTCCAGAACTTCTCGATCACCGGTCGTGGCACGCCGTTAGCAACAGCGCCCTCAATGAACTTGACCATCATCTTGTCCATGACGTCTTTTTTCTTTTTACCAATAGCCTTACGGAGCGTATCCGCCTCACCACCAGTAAAACCACATACTTCACGGCTAATCTGCATCACCTGCTCCTGGTATACGAGCACACCGTATGTACCACCTAGAGCTGATTTCATAAGTGGGTGCGCATAGACAATGTCTTCCAAGCCGTTCTTACGCTTAATGAAACTATCTGTCAGGCCGGCACTTAGCGGCCCTGGACGATACAACGCGCCCATTGCGATAACATCATCGAATTCAGTCGGTTTGAGTTCACGCAGATATCGTTTCATGCCGCTAGATTCAAACTGGAACACACCTGTCGTATCGCCACGACCAAGCAGTGCGAAGGTTTTCTCATCATCAAGAGGAATTTCGCTAAGATTGATATCTGTTTTGTATACACGCTTAATAATACGCAGTGCGTCTTTGATGATGGTCAAGTTACTCAGGCCTAAGAAGTCCATCTTAAGCAAGCCGAGCTCTTCAATCTGTCCCATTGGGAACTGTGCAGCCACTACACCCTTTTGCGCCATTTCGAGCGGCACATACTCCACGAGGTTATCCGGGGCGATCACTACACCACAGGCATGCACACCATGGCTTCGTACGGTGCCTTCTAGTGCAATCGCCATATCAATAACAGACTTACTGGTTTCGTTAGTCTCATATTCGTTCTTGAGGTCAGGATCATTCACGATGCTGGTTGCAAGCGGAATGTGACGTCCCTGTACTGGCGCAGGTACCATCTTAGATAAACGGTCGGCTTCCGCATATGGCACCTGCATAACACGAGCTACGTCACGGATAGCCGCACGGGCCGCCATACGACCGAAGGTTACGATGTTGCTTACACGGTCAGCGCCATATTTGTCGGAACAGTACTGAATAACCTCGTTACGGCGGTTATCCTGAATATCCACATCGATATCAGGCATGCTAATACGGTCAGGGTTTAGGAAACGTTCAAACAGTAGATCGTATTTGAGAGGGTCAAGATCAGTAATGTGCAATGTGTAGGCAATAATTGATCCGGCAGCAGATCCACGACCCGGCCCAAAGATAATACCTTGGTCTTTACCCCAGTTAATAAAGTCTTGCACAATCAACATGTAGCCGTTGAAGCCCATGCCATCAATCACGCCAAGCTCGTAAGATACGCGGTCCTTAACGTTCTGAGGTAACTTCGCTATTACCTCGTCAATGGTCATTTTTTCTGCTTCAGGAGTTGGAACACGGAGATAGCATTCAGCCACACCTTTGTAGACAAGCTTATCAAGATAGGTCTTTTCTGTCTCACCCTCTGGCACAGGGAACTTCGGAATTAAGATTTTACCCAGTTCAATCTCAACATTACAGCGATCTGCTAGCGCCTTAGTATTGGTGATTACCTCCGGATGTTCAGGACCCCAGCGTTTGATAATATCATTCGGATCCTCGACATGTAGTGGATAGTTCTTAAGGCTCATGCGCTTCTCATCACTTAAGAAAGCGCCCGTACCAACACACAGGAGGATTTCATGAGCATCCTGGTCGGCATGCTTTAAGTAGTGGGCATCACAGGTGACGACCACAGGGATATCGAGCTCCTTGCCGAGCTTGAGTACCTGTTCGTTAATCTTACCCTGCTCCACGGAATGTAGTGGGTTATCTGGGTGTCCGTGATCCTGAATTTCAAGATAGTAACGGTCGCCAAAGACCCCTTTATACCATTCAGCTATACCCTTAGCCTTTGCGTAGTCATCGCTCTTCAGTGCATCGCCAACTTCACCACCCATACAGGCACTGAGCGCGATGAGGCCTTCACCGTACTTTTCGAGCAGGTCATGGTCGATACGTGGGAAGTAGTAGACACCGTGCAGGTTCGCAATAGTGCTGAGCTGCATGAGGTTCTTCCATCCCTGATTATTCATAGCGATAAGAATCAGATGATAGCGAGGCTTATCTTTGACGGGATCTTTGTCGGTATGTTTGCGCGCAGCTACATATGTCTCGATACCAATGAGTGGCTTGATGCCATTATTGGTGCCCTCTTTATAAAACTCAATGGCACCAGAGAGTGTTCCATGGTCTGTCATAGCGACAGCTTCCATGCCCGTAGTTTTGGCAAATTCAATAAGCTTCGGGATCTTTGTCAGACCGTCGAGTAAACTAAACTGCGTATGATTATGCAAATGCACATAATCAGACGGCTTTAACGCCGCCGCAGCTGTCTGGGCTGGTGTTGAAACTGCAGCTTCCGCCATAGTTGTTGGCTATTCCCCTCACGCTTTCTATACATAGTATAGCAGCAGACATGGTCCCATGTCTGCTGCTAGCTTTACAACAACTGTCTTATTTGTAGAGATTACTTGTGTAAGAAATCGCGGAGGTGTTCAATTGCCTTAGTGGCGTCTGAGATAGCTTTTTTGAGGTCTTTGTCGTTAGCTTCACCCTCATGCAAAGTACTTAGTACTTCACGAGCTTTCTGACGAGCATCACGGCCCTTGTCGAGGGCGCTATTCACGTTATCGTTGCCACGGAAGGTAGCAATACGGTCATTCACTTCATCAATAACATCGGTAAGCTCTGTGTGTAGCTTCTTGAGTTCTTTTTCGGCAGCAGCGTAGCTCTTAATAGCCTGATCTTTTATATCACCGCGCAAAGCTTTGCCACTTTTTGGAGCAGTAAGGAGTCCAGCCAAGTAGCCGCCAAGTGCAGTTATAGCGCCCAAAATCGCGAGTCGCTTTCCTAGATTCTGACGTTTACGTGATTGAAACATCTTTAGCGTTTCCTTTCTTTCTTGTCACTCATGCTAGCAACAAATTTAAGTAGCATACGAACCATACCAACAGCACCAGCATTCCGCTTGAGTGTTTCACCAAGCATCTCAGCACTATCTACGAAGTGTTCACCCTTCGCAACCACGAGCCTCAAGCTCTTAATTAGGCGTAGTGTAAGCACTACGCAAGTTATGGACAAAATAAGAAATATGCCGAGCAAGCTGCTCAGTACGATCACGAGTATGTCAAAAGCAGTATTCATGTCTTTACTATATCACACCCAGTATTTGCTTGAGGTATGCCGTACTTACTCGCCGAGTTTAGTACGGAGAAATGCCTTTAGTTCAGGACCTAATTCTTCATGCTTAAGAGCAAAGTCCATAACGGTCTTCAGATATTCCAACTTATCACCGGTATCATAGTACGTACCGTTTTGGATTTGCTTTGCATAGAAGTCATGACCATCGTCAATCATGGCTTGCATAATCGGCTGGATCATCAGCTCACCGGCGTCTTCACCGTGCTGTTCTGCCTGTTTTTCCATGTATGGGAAGATATCTGGGGTCAGTAAATAGCTGCTGACACTAGCCAGGTTGGACGGCGCATTCTCTTTGCCTGGCTTCTCGACGATTCGGTCTACCTTAAGTACACCTTCTTCGACTGGATTACCCGCAACGATACCATAGCGGTTGTATTCGCTGTCGTCGGCAACTGTCTTACAAGTAAAGACTCCCCGGCCGTACTGTTCGTAGACCGATATAAGCTGACTCGTACGGTTAGGGCTCGCTACAATGAAGTCGTCTGCGAATGTATAGATAAACGGCTCGTCACCAATCAGATGTGCTGCATTCATGACAGGAGTAGCGTTGCCGTATGGCCCCTTCTGGCGTAAGTAGATGAAGTTAGCGAGGTTAGCGAGCGACTCAAGCTCATCGATATAACGCTGTTTTTTCTCGCCACCTGAACGTAGATTATTCAGCAGATCCTCATTAGGGAGATCGAAGTGGTCTTCAATAGGTCGCTTGTTGCTTGAACCGACAATAATGATGTCCCGGATTCCTGCCTCAACCAGCTCTTCCACTACATATTGGATAATTGGCTTGTCGATTAACGGCAGCATTTCCTTTGGCATAGCTTTAGTTTGTGGCAAGAAACGTGTGCCAAACCCTGCGGCGGCAATTACAGCTTTAGTTACTTTGGTCATCGGTTTAACTCCTTTAGCTTTTCATAGGCCATCAGCACAGCATGCGGATCAGTCATTTGGTCATTTTTGGCATTTTCTATAAGCTCGTCTATGGTGATCAGACGAATTTCGACACCCTGTTCCTGTTCTTCCTCATCGAGTCGATTGCCCTCATCTGAGAGCACGCAATCGGTCGCAAGATAGTAGTGGGTGACGATATTACTATATGCGTCTTTGCAGCTTGTGCCAAGGAATTCTACTTGACCAGGCAAATATCCCGTCTCCTCTTCGAGTTCTCGTACAGCGCCGACCTCAGGATCTTCCCCGTCTTCAACACCTCCGCCTGGGATTTCATACATCCAACGTTCTGGGCCACCACGGAACTGATAGGTAATGACTACCTTCTTATCGACGGTAACAGCTACTACTCCGGCTGCACGGTATCCTTCCTTCAGCCAGGTCGTAAACTCATGCTCTAGGCCATCTTCGGTTTGGAACTTTTTAATAACTACGCCGCGTTTAAATCGATCGCCGACCATCTGTACGTCGTCGCTGATTTTGGTATAGGTTTTCATGAGGCGTTTTCCCATTCCTTTAGTTTGTCATAGGCGAGCAGGACACCTACCGCGTCGGTCATGCGATCGTTTTTGGCATTCTCGATAAGTTGCGTAATGGAAATGAGTTGAGGCTCAATGTGTTCTTCCGCTTCAACAACATGACTGGTATCTGGATCATGGGTGCAGTCAGTCGCGAGTAGAAAATGCCAAGTGGCATTCATGTAGGCGTCTTTGTGTGTTTTGCCTAAATACTCCACACTTCCAGCGCGGTAGCCTGTTTCTTCAAGCAATTCACGTCGGCCAGCTTCTTCGACGGTTTCACCAGCATCGACATAGCCACCAGGTAGTTCGTCCATGATCATCTCTGGACCAACGCGGAACATACTGCCTACGATTGCTTGTTTGTCTGACGTTAAGGCAATCACAGCCACGAATTCTTGACCTTCCGGCCAGATAGTACCAAAATCAGCGGTTTGGCCATTTGGCATCATGAACGTCTTAGTGACGACGGTGCGGTATGATATTTTATCAACTTTGGTTGGTTCAATTCGTTTCCACGGCTTCATGTATGCTCCTCTGTTAGATGGTTGGCTTAAGTAGAAAAAACTATTGCACGGCTAAGGTGAGGCGGCAGGTTGCATACGATTCTGTTGCTTGCGGTTCTTAAGCGCCTGTTCGTATTGCGCTTCATATTGGATCATGATCTTACGGTAATCATACTGTTTGACGTATTCCAGTGCCCAGGTGCGCCAGCTTTTACGTAGGTCCTCGTTTTCAAGCAGTAGCTCAAGACGCCTAGCAAAGTCAGGAGTATCATGCGGATTCACTAGAGATACTATGCCACGGTCCTGCATGACACCCGCATATCCTGGGTTATCGCCAGCAACTGTCACAAGACCTGTGGCCATAGCTTCGAGTAAGACTAGGCCGAAACTTTCACCAAAAATAGCGGGCGAACAGAACAAGTCAGCCTCGGCAAGCAAGCGTAGTTTCGTGGCATGGTCTATGTAGCCCATGAACGTCACATTTTTCAGGTTCGAATCAGCTGCTTGCAATTCCAACTTTTCGCGGTCTGGACCGTCACCGGCAATAATGAGATCTATGTCATCACGGCTACGAGTGAGTACTTCAAATGCCCTTAAGAGATACTTCACACCTTTACGGTGCTCGAGTCGACCGATGAACAGTATCTTCTTACGGTCTCCGGGTGCATGACGCGGTACAGGCTTGAACATTTCTAGGTCAACACCGTTCGGGATGTAGTGCAGCGGCCGATCGGTCAGTGTCCGGATATAGTCAGCTGCGGACTCCGACCCTACCGTTAGCTCATCGAGATCATCTAGAATACTCCTCAGATACGGCGTCACCACCTTAGCGATAGTCTTGCTCATAACGGTGTCGGGGAGCTTAGCGTGGAACGTCGCCACGTTCACACTCGTACTACGATCGAGCATCTGCTTCCCTATGAGTGGTAAGCCCGGCTCGTGAAAATGTAGTACATCAAAGTTTTCAGCCTCGATCGCCCGGGCGTCAGCTTCTGCATCACCGCTCATCGTAAATGATGCGAGCGTATGTGTTGGTGATTTAAAGTCTGTCACCTTGCCCACGAACAGCATATTAGTAGTATCAATCCCACTAATATCACGTGGTCGACCAGTAATAATCTTAACGGTGTGGCCTCGCTTACTGAGACCAACCTGCATATCTTTTACGATTTCCTGAACCGCTCCGCCACGTGCAATGTTGTATGGGCAGATCAGGCCTATCTTCATAGTCGTTCCGCTTACAGGCCCAGTTGCTTTTTAATCAGCTGGGTAGCAAGTCCTGGGTTAGCCTTGCCTTGAGATAGTTTCATAACTTGCCCAACCAAGAAGCCGATTGCTTTCATCTCGCCGTTTTTGACGTCTTCAGCAGCTTTAGCGTTCTCACTTAAGACTTGTTCAACGATTTTGGCAATTGCGCCTTCGTCGCTCACCTGTAGAAGGTTCTTACTTTCAGCAATCTTTTCAGGATCAACGCCTGTCTTAAGGAGTTCTGCTAAGACTTCTTTGGCAGTTGTAGAACTTAATTTGTTGTCCTCTACCATTTGAGAGAGCTTAATGAGCTGGTCATCACTAGCCTCAACCTTACTCTCCCGGTCTGTCTCATCGTCAGTTTGTGGCTGTAACAGCCAGAACGCTATACGCTTCGCATGAGCCGCACCTGCAGCTTCATGAATACGCTTCACGGTTATAGCGGTTTCGGGTACTGCGATAATGTCACTAGCGGTTTTAGTATCAATACCTACATCAGCGAGGAGTTTGCGGTAGTCTTCGGGCATTGCAGGCATGCTAGCCTTAATTTCATCAATATATTCCTGCTCGAGTACAACTGGCGGAAGATCAGGATCGGGCATGTAGCGATAGTCATGCGCATCTTCTTTGGTTCTCTGACTAAATGTCTTCTGTGCAGCGTCATCCCAGCCACGAGTTTCCTGGACGATTTCACCGCCATCTTCGAGTACTTCAATCTGACGGTTTACTTCGTATTCGACCGCTTTCTCAATGCTACGGAAGCTGTTTAGGTTCTTACTTTCGGTACGGGTACCAAGTACGTCTGTCTTACTTACCGAAACGTTAACATCGAAACGCATGTTGCCGTAATAGAGGTTCGCCTCAGATACGTCAGCGTATTTCATACGTAGATAGAGTTCGCGTGCATATGCTTTTGCCTCGGCACTGCTATGCATGTCAGGTTCACTAACGATCTCAAGCAGTGGAGTACCTGCTCGGTTCAAGTCGACTAGACTGTAGTCGCCACCTGCTGGGTGAGTACTCTTGCCAGCATCCGCTTCAATATGTGCACGAGTAATGCCAATAGTTTTCTTCTGGCCTTCAACTTCGATCTCCATAGAGCCGCCAAGAATGATTGGCTCGTCGAACTGAGTGATCTGGTAACCCATAGGCAGGTCAGGATAAAAATAGTGTTTGCGGTCGAACTTACTGAACTTTTGAGGTTCGCTGCCCAGTGCGTAGGCTGCCTTACAAGCTAGATATACGGCTTCGCGGTTTAATACTGGCAGACCGCCAGGTAGACCAAAGTCGATGTGGTTTACGAGCGTGTTTGGGGCTGCTTCACGAGCATCGTTATCTGCACCGCTAAAGAGTTTAGTACGTGTCTTAAACTGGACGTGGCATTCAATACCAATTGTTACGGTGTACTGGTCGCGAATTTCTTTAGCTACCATCTATAGTGCTCCCAAATCTTTCAATGCAGACCTAATACCAATGAGCGCATCTTTAACTTCGCGTTCGCGTAGCTTAATGTCACTTTCGTGCACGATGCGATTACGTAACTTGTGGCCATACCATGTGCCATCGTTATTACTAATATCGCGCTGCGCGCTCACCAATCGCTCGCCCATGGTCTTACCTTTGTACTTGCTGCGCTTTAATGCATCATCAAGTAGTTTGTCGGCATCGATAACGGCAAGTGGCCAGGTTTCTTTGTCCTTCAACATACCTTGCAGCCTCTGCCAGCGTTCTTGGTAGTATGCCTGGTTCAGTGTCTTAGGTTTACGCTTGAGTAAAAAGCTCACACCAAAAACTAGTACTAAAAGTACTGCGATTGCAGCTATTGCTAGTGCAGAATTCATACCAACATCCTTTCAGTAGCATCGGCCATTGCAAGTAATTCGCGGTCTGCCTTCTGGCGACCCATAAGTTGTAGACCTACCGGCAAGCCTTCGGCATCGCCACATGGAATGCTTATGGCAGGTATGCCGACAAGATTCACTGCCACTGTCATAATATCGGTTAGATACATCTGGAGTGGGTCGTTACTGTGTTCGCCAATTTTAAATGCAGTCATTGGAGCGGTTGGCCCGATAAGGAAATCGACTTGTTCAAAAGCTGCAGCGAATTCCTGGATCAATTTCGTGCGCACAGTCTGGGCTTTTTTGTAGTACGCATCATAGTAACCGCTACTCAGAACGTATGTACCAATCATGACACGACGCTTAGCTTCTTTACCAAAGCCTTGTTCGCGTGACTGCATGTAGCTTTCACTCAAGTCTTTTGCGTCACTACTTGTGTAACCATATCGCTGACCATCATAACGGCTTAGGTTGCTACTAACCTCTGCAGGACAAATAACATAATAAACTGCCAAGCCAAGCGGCAGAGACGGCAAGCTAACTTCGATAATTTCTGCCCCAGCGTCTTTGAGCTTTTCAATTGCAGCTTCAACTTGGGCACGAACACCAGGCTGCAAACCATCACCCATATATTCTTTAATAACACCGATTTTCTTACCCTTAAGATCTGCGACAGGAGCAACATAGCCCCGTTCGTCGCGATCAATTGTCGTACTGTCGAGTGTGTCTTTGCCGGCCATAACGTCTAATACTAGTTCAGCATCTGCTACGGTACGCGTAAGCGGGCCAATAGTATCGAGACTACTCGCCATAGCAACAACACCACTACGACTTACTAGGCCGTATGTTGGTTTGTAGCCAACAGTACCCGTGAAGCTTGCAGGCAAACGGATTGAGCCACCCGTGTCGCTCCCGAGCGCAAATGGCGCAAGGCCAAGTGCTGCCGCCGCAGCTGATCCACCTGAAGAACCACCAGGAACACGAGTAGGATCAACGGGGTTCTTGGTCGTAAAAAAGTCTGAGTTTTCAGTAGAAGAACCGTGTGCAAACGCATCAAGGTTTGCTTTGGCAACGCAAATAGCGCCTTCGGCTTCCAACTTCTCAATCGCAGTTGATTGATATGGTGCCGTAAAGCCTTTCAAGATGTTACTTGCGGCTGTAGTTTCAGCCCCAAAAACTAAAAAATTATCCTTAGCAATAAATGGCACACCACTCAAGCGACCAGGGTTTTCGCCGGCTGCAACTTGCACATCGATAGCTTGCGCACGCTCGCGAGCTCGTTCGGCAGTTGAGGCGATGATCGACTGGAATGATTCGTTCTCGGCAATCAATTCCAAAGATTTCTCGACGAGATCCACCGCCTTCAGCTCACCAGTCTGTACCTTGGCGGCAATGTCCGCAATCGGTTCCCAAGTATACGTCGCCATTAGCCTATCATCCTTTTCACTTTAAGCTGGCTATCCTGCACGGATGGAGCAATCTTTAGTAGATCCTCCGCGGCGTAGCCATAGTCAATGACTTCATCATCACGCATTACATTAGTAAGGCCAGTTACCTGGTTCGTGGGTTTCAAGCCTGCAACGTCTACACTTGATAACATTTCGACGTATTGCAAAATAGCACTCAGCTCTTCGCTGTATTCTTCTACTTCATCTTCAGAAAGCGATATACGCGCTAACTGAGCCAATTTTAAGACATCGTCCCGTGTGAGTTTTGCCATATTCTCTTATAATATACCAGATATCTTAGGGATTGTTTAGTGAATGAAGCCCTACGCAGTTGTCCCAAAGAGGACCTGATACAGTTCCTTCATAGACTTGACGATAATATCTGGTCGAACATCTTCAAAGCTCTCCCTCTTGATGTAACTATCGGCGACATACAATGCACAGGCATACGCTCCTAGCTGCTTCGCGGGAATAATATCGGAGGGCCGGTCGCCAACCATAAGCGTACGTTCATAAGGGACATTAAGCGTATCGCAAATTATCTCAAGGCCAGCCGTATCCGGCTTCATGCGCCTCTTGCCTTCAGTATCAACACCTACATCGTCGGCGGATATAGTTATATCAAACCAGCCTTCTTTTTTAGGACCACTGCCAGTGGGCAGAATAACCTCACGGGCAAGTTCAGGCGATAATAACTCTCTATCACGCGAAGTGAAAGCTGCCGTATATTTACCTGCGCGGTGCAACTCCCCGAGCATCTTTATGCCTACCTTATCTGGCAACTGTAAGTGACTCATGGATGTCACCATACAACGGTGGAGCCTCCAGAAATCTTCTCCGAGTTCCATGCCCAGTAGCTTTTCGTAGTGCCGCTTAGGGTCACCATTGCTATAGATAGTAGCCTCTCGAATCTTGTCACTAATCACTTGAGCATCTTCTTGCGATAGTATTACCTCTTCATCGGGATCAGCATCATATCTTGGCATCTGGCCTGCCCATTCAATCGCCATTAGATTCTGTGCATGTTCAAAGAGAAGTGTTTTGATCAGAACACCATCAATGTCACAGACTACCAGGTCTATGTCATCAAGCCCGAACGGCTTTAGTTCGGTAGGCGATAGCTCAGCCATGTGAGGAGTTATACTTTCGACTTGATATCGTTAATGATATCGCGCAGTTCTGCCGCTTGCTCAAACTGCAGGTTAGCAGCCGCCAGTTCCATTTGAGCGGTCAGATCTTTAAGAACACTCTTATATTCATCTTTTGGAATCTTCTTGAGGTTGATCTTAGCGCGTTTAGCTTCTTCGCCCAGATTCTCACCGGTCTGCATTCTACCTTCAACCGAGCGGTTGATACCCGTTGGAGTAATGCCATGTTCAGTGTTGTACGCTTCTTGAATAGCTCGACGACGAGTCGTCTCGTCGATAGTCGATTTCATACTCTTCGTGACACGGTCAGCATACATAATGACATGCCCTTCCACATGACGGGCAGCACGACCCACGGTCTGGATGAGCGCCTGTTCGCTTCGTAAGAAGCCTTCTTTGTCGGCATCTAAAATCGCCACGAGGCTTACTTCCGGCAGGTCCAAGCCTTCACGGAGCAAGTTAATCCCGATCAGTACGTCATATACACCCAACCTAAGATCGCGTAAGATATCTGTTCGATCGAGCGTATCAACATCGCTATGCAAATAGGCGACTTTTATGTTCAGCTCCTTGAGGTAATCAGTCAAATCCTCACTCATGCGCTTGGTAAGCGTAGTTACGAGCACACGCTGACGTTTTTCGATAGTGGCGCGGATTTCAGCTACTAAGTCATCAATCTGGCCTTCGATTGGACGAACCTCAATTGGTGGATCGAGCAAACCAGTCGGACGAATCACCTGCTGGGCAGGCTCTGGACTGCGGCTGAGTTCATAGTCGGCAGGTGTTGCACTCACGTACACCACTTGGTTAACGTGTCGTTCAAATTCAGTGAATGTCAGTGGTCGGTTATCAAGTGCACTTGGCAAACGGAAGCCATGGTCTACGAGTACTTCCTTGCGTGCCCGGTCGCCGTTATACATACCGCGTACCTGAGGAATGGACATATGAGATTCATCAACAAGCAACAAGAAGTCATCAGGGAAATAATCGAGCAGTGTAGCCGGCTGTTCGCCTGGTTCACGATTCGTTAAGTAACGGCTGTAGTTCTCAATGCCCTTTACAAAGCCTGTTTGCTCAAGCATCTCTAAGTCGTACTTGGTGCGCTGTTCAAGTCGCTGAGCTTCTACTAGCTTATTCTCAGACTTAAATAGTTTAAGCCGAGCTTGCAGTTCATTGTCAATATTGCCCAAAGCTACCTTGAGCTTTGACTGTGGTGTTACATAGTGACTACCCGGGAAGATCTTGTACTCGTCTAGTGTGGCTAGGATTTCGCCGGTCAGTGGATCGATTTTAGTAATACGGTCGACTTCATCGCCGAAGAAATCAATTCGGTAGGCTAGCTCTTCACCTGCCGGGAATACATCTACCACATCACCACGGACCCGGAAGGTACTGCGATGGAAATCGATGTCATTACGCGCATATTGAATATCGGTTAACTGGCGCAAGAACTTATCACGCACTCGGCGCTCACCACGCTTAACGTCAATTGAAAGGCCATCATAATCTTCCACGCTACCAATACCGTAAATACAGCTCACACTCGCTACGATCAGAACGTCCTTGCGACTCAACAGTGCATCAGTCGCGGCGTGACGAAGACGATCGATCTCTTCGTTGATCGCACTATCTTTTTCTATGTATGTGTCTGAGCGAGCGATGTAGGCTTCTGGCTGATAGTAATCGAAGTAGCTTACAAAGTAATGAACTGCATTGTCAGGAAAGAAGTTCTTAAACTCAGCATAGAGCTGAGCAGCTAGCGTCTTGTTATGGCTTAGAACCAGCGTCGGTCGCTGGTAGTGCTGTACTAAGTTCGCCATCGTAAACGTCTTACCACTACCCGTAACACCAAGGAGTGTCTGCTCTTTGGTGCCACTATCTAGTCCTTTGGTAAGCTGAGCAATAGCGCTCGGCTGATCGCCCATCGGTGCATATTCGCTGCTTAGACTAAACTTATCCATCACTATAGTATACCAATAATTACAAGTTTTAAGATATGCATCAGGGGTGGGGCTATCACGTGCATTTTATACGAGGGCAGAAACGCTCATGGTTTGCTATACTAAGACACATATGCAACCGACTGATACACCTATACACCCCCCTGATCGTGCAGCCATCCGTGAACAACTTAGGGCAGAAACCGCAGATCGTTTAGTCCGAATCGACCGAGAGTTCGCCGAAGGCTTCGACCTCATAAACAAATACAATGATACGGTCACCTTTTTTGGGTCGGCTCGATTTCATGACGACCATCCATACTACCAAAAAGCTCGCGAAATTGCGGGAGTACTTGCTGCCGAGGGATATACGATCGTAACTGGCGGTGGTGGCGGAATTATGGAAGCCGGTGATCGTGGTGCTAAAGAAAAAGGTGGTACGTCTCTAGGGCTTAACATCACTTTGCCCCACGAACAGTCAATTAACCCTTACGCCACAGACACCATGGCATTCCGTTACTTTTTCACCCGTAAAGTTATCTTGTCATTCGGTGCAACCGCATATCTATTCTTCCCTGGTGGCTATGGCACACTAGACGAATTCTTTGAGGTCATTACCCTCATTCAAACCAAGAAGATGCCCCCTGCGCCTATTATCCTTGTTGGTAGCGAATACTGGACAGCACTCGATATGTTCCTGAAGACATACTTACTTGATCACGCACACACGATTTCCCCTGGCGACGAGAAACTTTACCAGATCACTGAAGATCCGGCGGTTATCGTAGCTGCGATAAATCACTACAGAGATACCAGCAGTGCTTTCACCGAAGAAATGCAAGGAGCCTAAAAGGCTCCTTTTCTTTTTAGACTGAGTGAACTTTATACCTTAACGGTCAAATGCTAGCTCTGGGGCTAGGTCCTCATCTAACTTACCAAGTAACAGTGCCTGTAAGTTATCTTGGTGTAGGTATCGAGCCATGAGCTCTCTACTTAAGGCTTCACGCATGTGATGTGCCATACGGCCTCCATACTCCAAACCATTACAGACGTTCAGTGCCACATCTAGTGTGTTCATAGAAACAGGGTTTGTGCCGTCAAGAATCCCCAAGAATTGGTTACCTTGCCAAAACTCTAGCACTGGACTGACAGCTGTCAGTGCAGCTTCAGCGTCATGCCAGCTCAGATCTTCAGGCTGTACATGTGGCTCAAATACCTCTGGGTGGTATGAGCTATGGCCGTTCCCATAGAACCATTGCACCATCTTCCATGGCAATGGCTCACCCGCAGGTGCAGCGGCCGTCATTGGCTCATGTTGAATGGCTTTCGCGAAAATTATTCCGTAATCTGGCCTAACTTGTTGTAATTTTAAGTATGAACCGAGGGAACGCATTTCGTTTATAGCTTGAACACCTAGTAGGAACGTCGTGATAGTCAGACCGGGCAGATCATGTTCAAGTGGCAATACGATCACCGAGCCTAGCTCAGGCAGTGCTAAGAAGTTGTGTTTGTGCTTCTGGGTGTATTCAGACGCGATACCAGGCCACTGCTTAGTGGATGGTACCTTGAAAGATATTTTACGAGTTTCAAAATCCCGGGCGCCCAGTTTCTTATACGCCTCAAGTCGGCGTCGTTGCCAGTCACGAGATTCGAGCAGGCTAGCTGCAGCGAGTAATTGCGCAACCGGTTCGTGCTTGATCATACTGTCCATGCTCCTATAGCCCAGACGCTTCATAGTCGCTTTAGGCTGAAGCTTTTTAAGTAATGCACGCATAGCAGATTGCTTGACTGCAAACGTACGAGTCTCAAACGGCATTTTCTCTAGACGCTGTTTTACTGCACCAAGTATCTCTTCTGGAGTACTCTCACTATCCAGACTTAGTGATGTACGTAAACGCTGCTCATCATCCTGCAAACGAACTTTAAGAGCTTGGTATAATTCAGGTCCTGTCGTATCACTTGGATCGAGTCCAAGCTGACGGATTTTGTCGCGAGCTTCATTGGCCACTTGCACCATCAATCGTATATCAGCGCCCGGTAATCCCGCGGCTTGTTCAAGACGTTGGAGTTGTGTGCGAAACGTTGGTTCAGCGATCCCCATAAGCTGGCTTAAGACCCTCGACATAGCTGCATGTATGTTACCACAAGCAGCATCCTCAAAGATAGCGTTACGTTACTTTGGAACTATATAATTACGCTTAAGATGCGCGTTCATCACGAGAAGCCTGTAACGCATAGAGCGATATAGTCTCTAACCCGCCAACGCGTTCAAGCCACGTTCTGTCAGCACCATTCACAACCTCAAGTAATGTAGGATCGCAGCCGCTTAAGCTCAAACGCTCGTGTACACGATCGGGATATCCTAAAGGGCTGCTCAAACCACTGTGGTCCAGAAGCCATGCGTTCAGGTGCGGCATCTCAATAGCTGGATGTATTTTAGGCAGATCACGACCACCGGCATTGTACTGTGTAGTGAGGGCATCATGCGCCACAACTACACCCCGTAGATAATCTACCATAGGGTCATCTCTATAAACCCGGATCCGCCTATACACAGACATGCCTTCATTACGAAGGCCAATTTGCGTAGTGTATAGATTTGTAGCCTCTCTGGTAATAGCCGCAAGGATGGGATCTTCTTCGCAGATTCTCAGTATCCTTTCACCCACCGCACCTGGCCCTAGAATAGTGTCATCGGCATAAGAGGGTGTGTGATCGAGATGAGGGTTTTCTGCTGACATAAGTGATCGTAATCATATCATAAAGAAAAAACAGCGCATAGTTGCGCTGTTTTTTCTTTATTGTTTCAAATTCTAGAACGAAGTTGCTTTGTACCAGTCTGGTGCTTTTGCGAGCCAGGCTTCAAGTTCGCGCTCACTGAGCAAACCTTGTTGTGCGCCTGTCTTCTGGACGACGCTCATTGAGTTAATTGGAGCCCACTGCAAAGCACTCTCTAAGTTATGGCCCTTGGCAAGTGCCGCAACAAAAGTACTTGCGAATGCATCACCCGCACCGGTTCGTTCGTATGGTGGAGCTGGGTCTGGGTATAGTGGCATCTTGTAGCGGTTCTGACCATCACTAGCATATGCGCCAGCAGGACCATCCGTAACAACCACAATCTTACAGCCGTAACCGTGCAAACGGTTCATGAGGTCGTGGATGTCGTCGTAGTTACCGCCAGTTACAAATACAGCTTCTTCCCGGTTCAAGATTACTACTTCAGTACGAGCGTAGAGGCGCTTTAAGCGTTCAACGCCAGCTTCCATCTGGAAAGTACCTGGTTGGAATGCAAGCTTAACACTTGGGTTAGCTTCGAGCCAATCAGCCATTTGGTCATGGTATGGCATCGCGTGGTCAGAGATTGAACTAAAGTAGACCCATTCTGGTACATCATCTGGACGGAAGTGTGGCCAGTGGTAGTCATACTCTTCGTGCTTGATAAGAATAGTTCGTTCTTCTTTGTACCATAGTACGTAGTGGTAGTTGCTCTTCTTGTCTGGGTTTATGTGGACGAAACGGTGGTCAACGCCCTCAGTATTTAGTTGAGCAATCATGTCACGACCTTCTTGATCACCACCTACGTTTGTCTCAAACGCAGTGTCTAGGCCTAGACGTGCAAATGCAACTGCAGCGTTTGATGCGTTGCCTACGGCTTGCATGACTTCCACATGATCGAACGGCAACTTAGTACCGAACTTCATGGCTAATGTTTTAGTACCGTGCTCATCGACGTAGGTATACGCCTGATCGTCGAGTAGCTTAATAAAGGCATCGGTTACTATGTCGCCTACACTTAGGACTTGTATCTTTTTCACCTGTTGAATCCCACCGTTTCAAAAAGTTAGTTATTGCTTACGCTTATTGTGCCATAACACTATGCTCTAACACAAGATCTAGTCTTGTTGGATCACTTGAATCGTCCTCGTGGCATGCATCTGAACGAGCTTAGCCTTCTCTTCTGTGCGAACTTGAGTTTGTTCCGCACGGTTCAGAACCTTTTCAGGTGCATCGGCTATTTTCTCGACATCACCCGATGCCTTTGCAATCCCTGATTCGAGCTTATCTACTACCTGTTCAAGACGTTTCTCTAGGGCACCTTCTTCAATTGCCTTTAGACCGTTGTCGGCCATCTTGAGGAAATTATCGAACATGCCCATGATTGGTTATCCTATGACAGCTTTACCGGCTGAATTAAATGACGCTAGCTTAGCCTCGACTACAGCCTGAACGGCTGGGACGATATCTTTGTTAACTAGCTTTGAGATCGAATATTCATTCGGATTTTCTTTAAGTGTCTTTTCTAGTGCTAAGCGGTATGCAACACGCATGTCACTGTTGATGTTAATCTTGGTCACACCAATTTTAACTGCACTCTCGAAGTAGTGGCTCGGCGTACCGCTACCACCATGTAAGCTAATGTTGCAGTCGACCGCGTCACGAATATGCTGCAGCAGTTCAAGGTCGAGCTTCTTTGGTACAGGATACTTACCGTGTAAGTTACCAACAGCAGCGGCAAAAGTATCAATCCCAGTTGTTTCTACGAATGCCCGAGTACCTTCAGGAGTGCTAAATGTCTTCTTGATCTCTTCGTAGTCGATCTTTTCAGTGTGTAGGTTACTCGAACCGCCAAAGTAGTGAGGCTCACTTTCTACAAGTGCTCCGGTGAATTTAGCGTAAGCTACAATCTCTTTAGTAGCGGAGATGATCTCTTCTTCCGTTGCATCCTTTTTTGCCTGGCTGTAGTCAATGTGAATAAATTCAAAGCCGGCGTCAATGCCACGCTTTGCGTCTTCTACGCTTGGACTGTGATCGAGGTTGACGTACATTTCTATGCCATATTCGTACTTAAAGTTATCGACCATATCGCGAACGTTCTGGATACCGATGTCATTAACTTCGCCAGCGCTCACTTCAACTAGAACAGGTGCGTTCTTAGCTTTAGCAGCCAAGGCTACTGCTTTCAGTGTAGGTTCGTCGTCCAAGTTAAAGGCACCAAATGCCCAGTGTTCAGCTCGAGCCTGCCCCATCCTCTCACGAGCGGTCGCACAGTTTTTTCGAACTTGTTGCAAAGTAATGGGCATCTATTTTTTCCTTTCGACTACATGATGTGCACTTAAACGAATATGTTTGGCATCGAGCCCAAAATGAGTGAGAAGCTCACCAGGTTCACCGGATTCACCGAAGCGATCTTTCATACCAATCCGATGCATTGGTACAGGATGATTTTCTACGAGCAACTCAGCAATCGCACCGCCAAGGCCACCTGCAGCCTGAGCTTCTTCAGCAGTAACTACACAACCGGTTTTGCGTACACTCTTAAGGATTGTTTCCTCGTCGAGCGGCTTGATAGTCGGTACGTGTACTACTTCGGCGTCAATACCATCTTTATATAGTTGCTCTGCTGCAAGCAATGCCTGATACGTCATCGTACCAGTCGTAATGATCGTTACATCTGTACCGGGAGCATAGACATATGCCTTACCAATTTCAAATGGCGTGTCATCCGTTGTGATGATAGGAGTAGCTTCACGTGCAAGTCGCAGATAACCAGGTCGCTTGTCTACTGCCATAGCTAGCGTAGCTTTCTCAGCTTCAACACTGTCGCCAGGTGCAATGACTACCATGTTCGGTAGCACGCGCATTAAAGCAATATCTTCGAGCATCTGGTGAGTAGCACCGTCAGGTCCTACGCTTACACCCGCATGACTGCCAACAATTTTAACGGGTCGGTCATTGAGACAGATGGTAGTACGAATCTGTTCCCAGTTTCGTCCAGGGCTGAAAGCCGCATAACTACTTACAAAAGGAATCTTGCCCATAGCAGCTAACCCAGCACCCACGGTAACTAGGTTCTGTTCTGCTACACCAATCTCTACGAATCGCTCAGGGAATGCTTCTTTAAAGAGGCTCATTTGCGTCGAATCGGTTAGATCGGCACAAGCCGCCACAACATTAACGTCAGCTTCTCCGGCTTTCTTGAGTCCACGACCAAAACCTTTGCGGATTGGCTCAACCGCCAGATCTTTAGCGGTAATATCGGTTAAGTGCATATTGATCATTGGTGTTCGCTCCTGATTTTTCCGCCCAGCGTACGTAGTTCGTGCAGTGCTTTTACTGCTTGTTCGTGATTCGGTGGTGCACCGTGCCAGTGGAAATCACCTTCCATAAAATCAACACCCTTACCTGGGATCGTGTACGCAATCAGCACTACTGGCTTTTCGGTAATAGCCTTAGCCATTGCACAGGCATCAATTACTGCCTCAATGTCGTTACCATCAATTTCAAGCGCATGCCAACCGAATGCTTCCCACTTCTTCTTGAGATCTTCGAGTGGCATAACAGTCTCAGTTGGGCCATCGATCTGGATGTTGTTGCGGTCAACAATTGCTGTAATATTGTTGAGCTTGTATTTACCGGCTAGCATAATGCCTTCCCAGACATTACCCTCGTCAAGTTCACCATCTCCGGTTACGACGTAGACTTGACGATGTAGCTGGTTATTCATACGGAGTGCTAATGCCATACCTGACGCTTGGCTTATGCCGCAGCCCAATGGACCGCTAGTAGTTTCCATACCGGGCAAACGTGTGCGCTCAGGGTGGCCCTGCAAACGAGATCCGAGGCGGCGGAGCGTCATGAGTTCTTTCTTAGGGAAATATCCGGCTTCCGCCATTGTTGCGTAGCGCACTGGTACACAGTGACCATTACTCAGTAGTAAAATATCCCGTTCATCCCAATCAGGATTCTTCGGGTCGTGCTTCATGACGTCGAAATAAAGCGCCGTAAAAATGTCAGTTAGTCCCAAGGGGCCTGCACTGTGGCCCGAGCCGGCGTGCTCGAGCATTGTAATAATATCCTCGCGAATGATGTTGGCTTTTGTTTCCAACTGTTGCAAACTGTATGTTTTGTTCATGTTAGCCCTCTACTGCTGCCTTTAGTGTAGCATAAGCAGTGTTAGGTGCCATTGCGCCATGCAAGTAACCGCCCGCGTTTAATACATCGATACCGCCCAGTGCGAGCAGTCGGGCGTTTTGGTCATTCACGCCACCATCCCAGCCTAGTTCAAGACGGGGTTTCAATGACTTAAGTTCCTGTGCTTTGCCGAGCAAGCCCATGTCGGCGTGACCGCCGAAGTGACCTAGGTTACCTGAGAATAACATCACATGATCGATCATATCGAGTGCAGGTTTAATTGCCTCTACAGGTGTCTCTGGTAACAATGCTACACCAACCTCAATACCGTAGCGGTGTGCATCAGCAGCGAATGACACGAAATCACCTTCCGATTCCGCGTGTACAATAATAAGTTGTGGCCTCAGGGCAATTAAAGCGGCTAGGTGGTCGAATGGATTTTTATACATAACGTGCAAATCTGCACGTACGCCGCCTGGCCACCAAACATCTTCGATCGCCATCAGTTTATTGCGCGTAAATATACCGTCTGCAAGATCAATGTGGATACGATGAGCATACGAGAGCGTCTGCTCAATCTGAAGTTTATAGACACTTGGATTGTCTGTGGTGATCGTAGGGCAGATTGTTGTCGCCATAGTTACATACACCTTTGCTTCATTACAGTTCGTCCATTTCTGCAATACGGCGCTTGAATCGGTTTGCACCGGCAAACGGAGTCATAAGCCATGCATGCACAATACCAATGCTAGTATCAAAATCAAGTGACCGTGCACTCAGACAAAGGATGTTGCTGTCGTCATCATTACGAGCGCTGCGCGCCTCTTCTTGATTAAAAGCTAATGCGGCGCGGATCCCTTTAAAGCGGTTGGCGGCCATACACATGCCTTGGCCGCTTCCACATATTAAAATACCGCGCGTATCAGGGCCGTTGTCGGCACGCATAGCACTAACTACGCGTGCCGCGAACTGTGGGTAGTCGTCTAGGGGATGTAACGTCTTGTCACCTTCGTCGATGACTTCGTACCCTGAGCGGCGTAGATACTCCGTCAGCTGAGCTTTACGCTCAAATCCGTTATGGTCTGCCCCTATATATATTTTCATCACCACCCCTGCGTACGCGCCCTTTTATCTAGCTTTTGTGTAGAAATTTACCAGTGTCAGCTACTACTTCAACCAAGCGGTTGCTGTAACCCCATTCGTTGTCATACCAAACCATTACCTTAACTAGGTTGCCTGCGACAACTTTAGTAAGAGCCAGGTCGACAGTACCTGAGTGGCTGTTGCCGATGTAGTCTGAGCTTACCAATGGTTCTTCAGAGACGCCAAGGATGCCCTGGTAGAAAGGTTCTGCAGCGGCTTTCTTGAAGACTTCATTTAGTTCTTCAACAGTTGTGTTGCGCTTCAAGAGAGCAGTAACATCGCTCAGTGATACCACTGGGGTCGGTACACGAATGCTTAAGCCATCGAACTTACCTTGCAACTGTGGCAATGTAAGCGTTACCGCGATTGCTGCACCCGTACTGGTTGGTACGATGTTTTCCGCAGCGTTACGGCCTTCACGAAGATCCTTCTTAGGAGCATCTTGTAG
>CAZBLZ010000005.1:53509-56087 GCA_964493045.1 uncultured Candidatus Saccharibacteria bacterium | reverse complement strand
AATGATCTTAAGACCTCTCAGTCACTTCAAACCATAACCGTAGGTGGGGCATCTAATCTGGCCGGCATGATATTTGACGCCTACTGGGGCAAAATCAGCCTGAGCGGTAGCGGTAACCTCGGCTCAGCAATCGGTCAAACTGTTGACCTGAGTGGCGCAGGAACTGTCACCTTCGGTACTGCATTGTCCTCTGGTGTTCGCACCTGGACAATTACTAGTTATCAACAGGTTAGTAACTCCTCCTAAGAATGCTATACTATAAAAGAAATTGCTTATGATAAAAATGTGGGAACATGATACATACATTGCCGCTACTATTTGAGGACAAGCCGCTCTTTGGACTTGATATTGGCCATGGCAAAGTTCGCGTTATGCAGTTGCAAGCCAACAAGCGTCGTCCACGTTTAGTTGGCTACGGCGAAGCTACCTTTGATCCTACCGCAGTTAAAGCTGGGGTAATCGAAAAACCCGAGGTCATTGCTGAGGCAGTTCAGAGTCTATTCAAGCACCACTTAGTCGGTGACATCACTACTCGTCGTGTTGCTATGGCAGCTCCTATTGCTCATGCCTTCACCCGCTCGATAGACGTACCGCAGCTTAATGATAAAGACCTTGCAGAAGCGGTAAAGAATGAAGCCCAGCAGTACATTCCAGCTGCAACCGAAGATTTATACATCGATTATTCGCGTTCTAAAAATGCCGGCAACAAAACAAGCGTTCTAATTGTAGCGATGCCGAAGAAGATAGTAGACTCCTACCTCGTACTCGCACAGCTCCTAAACGTGGAGCCTGTAGTTATGCAGACTTCGAGCGGTGCAGGAGCACATCTGTTTGGCCGAGATCCACAAAGCGACATACCAACATTGCTTGTTGACTTTGGTAGCGACAGTGCCGACATTACCGTTTACGACGGCGGACCAGTAGTGAACGGCACTGTAGCATGTGGTAGTGAACTGCTTACTGCAGTGATCGCAGCAGAGCTTAAAGTAACCGAAAAAGAAGCCACTATCATTAAGGCCAAGTACGGTCTTAGCTTCAGTAAGAAGCAGACGCAGATCGAGAAAGCACTCACACCACCACTCAGCCTATTGCTTAAAGACATGCGCCGTACTATTCGCTACTACGAAGAGCACGCCGAGGGTAAGCGAAAGATTGCCCAGGTTATTATTGCCGGTGGTGGCGCTAACATGCCTGGTCTGGCCGAATACCTTACTAGCAATCTACGCATTGCAGTCCGATCATTTGACCCGACTTCATTTATAGACTTCGGCAGATTGCAGCCATTCAACCTCACCGAACGCATGTCATTTGTGACCGCAGCAGGACTTGCCGCCATAGAACCAGATGAGGTATTCGCATGATCAACCTCTTACCTCCAGAGACCAAGCATGCGTACCATTACGCTCGCCTTAATCGTACGCTTATCCATTGGGTAACCGCATTTGCGCTCACACTCGTAGGTGGCGCATTACTTGCTGGTGGGGGTTATATGTACCTAAACCAGTCAATCAACAATACGACTCAGCAGATTGCTGACAGTAATCATCAACTCGCTAAGCAAAACTTAGGTGACGTCCAAAAACAAGTTACTACCATCTCGAATAACCTAAAACTTGCTGTACAAGTGCTTTCAAAAGAGATCTTATTCTCAAAGCTTTTGAAGCAGTTAGCTTCAGTGACCCCTAATGATGCCATCCTGACAAATCTCTCTATAACTCAGACGCAAGGTGGAGTGGATATTACTGCCGAAACCACAAACTACCAGGCGGCTACCCAGTTGCAGCTTAACCTAGCCGATCCTAGTAACAAGATTTTTAGCAAAGCTGACATCGTCAGCATAACCTGCGCTAACGCCAGTGGCGCTACTGCTAGCAAATACCCTTGCAGCGTAGCTATTCGTGCCTTATTTGCCACTGACAATCCGTTCTTATTCACTAACAACGGGAGCGGATCATGAAATCGAAACAGCTCTACTACGGATTAACTGGCCTGCTCATACTATTAGGCTTAGGATTTATAGGTATAGCTTACGAAGCGAACAGTGTTTTAGGCAACCAAGCTACCAAGCTTTCGAAGTTACGCGCTGACAGCGCTGTACTAGATAATACCCAAGTAGTACTCGCTAAGAACAAGCAAGACATTGCAAAATACAAAGACTTGAACAACATTGCAGCCAGTATCGTACCCCAAGATAAAGATCAAGCTGAAGCAGTACGTGAGATTGTAAATCTAGCCCAACAAAGTGGCATCGGTAAGCTATCTAGCATAACCTTCCCAAGCTCAAATCTTGGGGCTACAGTAGGTGCCGTAGGTAATAGCAACCTTACGCAGCTAACGCCGGTTAAGGGGATGAGCGGTGTCTACCAGTTACAGATTACGGTTACGCAAGGCAGTGGTGACGAAGTACCATATAGCCAGCTAACTGGTTTCTTAGAAAAACTCGAACAGAATCGTCGCACTGCTCAGGTGAGTAGCATTACCGTACAGCCTAAAGCTGAAAATCCTAACTTAGTAACCTTCACACTAGTCATAAACGAGTACATAAAGCCATGAAAAAAAGTAGCAACATAGATCTCAA
>CAZBLZ010000005.1:40319-53409 GCA_964493045.1 uncultured Candidatus Saccharibacteria bacterium | reverse complement strand
GCAGCAGCTTCTCGTGCCTGCTGTGATGCATCTGGCAAGACAGTTGGCACTAAAGCCGCACCAGTGATCGCTAGCAGCGATAGTATTATTGCACTAGCATAGAGTCCCCATAAGCCAGCAGGATGACGTGTAATTTCAGAGATCACTTGCTCACCCTGCTGCATGACCTTCAACGGGTTATGCACGTTTTGCAAACGTTCGTATTCAAGGTCTTGCGGGGTTTGATTTGGATTCATAACTTCCCTATTATACCAGGCTCGTTCAAGCAGCGTCTTTAGGAGCTTCTTTACCGAGATGTTTGTAGGTTTTGTGCGTGACTTTGCGGCCGCGTGGAGTGCGTTCCAACATACCAATTTGCATCAAGTATGGTTCGATAAAATCTTCAATGGTACTGCGTTCTTCGGCAGTTAGTGCGGCCAGTGTTTCTACGCCTACAGGGCCGCCATTGTAGCTTTCAATAATAGCCATGAGCAACATACGATCCGCTGGATCAAGTCCTAGCTCGTCAATCTCGAGTAGTTGCAGGGCTTTTGCTGAAATAGGTGCGTCTATCATGCCATCACCATTCACATCAGCGTAATCACGCACTCGTTTGAGCAAACGGTTAGCAATACGAGGAGTCAAACGACTACGTTCGGCTAATGTCAGTGCCGCTGAAGGTTCGATACTGATTTGTAAAATTCCAGCTGCCCGAGTAATAATCTGCTGAACTTGCCCAGGGGTATAAAATTCTAGACGGTGGATATGTCCAAATCGATCACGCAGCGGGGCGGCTAGAGCGCCAGTGCGTGTCGTAGCGCCGATCAAAGTAAACTGCGGTAGATCCAGTCGCAAACTACGCGCTGAAGGTCCCTTCCCGATCATAATATCGAGCTTGTAATCCTCCATGGCGCTATAGAGCACTTCTTCAACCGTACGGTGCAAACGGTGAATCTCATCAATAAACAAAATGTCACCATCCTGTAGGTTGGTCAGTAAGCTCGCAAGATCCCCTGCCCGTTCAATTGCCGGACCACTCGTGATTCGAATCTGAGCGCCCATTTCGTTAGCGATAACACTCGCCATGGTAGTTTTGCCGAGCCCTGGTGGACCATACAGCAGTACATGGTCTAAAGCTTCCCCACGCTTTTTTGCAGCCTGGATAGCCAATTGTAAGTTCTGTTTTAGGCGGTCTTGACCAATGTAACTAGCAAAATCATGCGGCCGAAGTTTTACCTCGAACTCTTGCTCCTCTTGCACATCATCATTATCGCTCGCCTGCGGCGCGGCCCCTACAATCCGTTCAATCATTAGTTAGATTATAGCGCAAAAAGCTTGTGTTGTATGCAACTCTACTCAAACAAGTTAGTCTGTTACGTTGAATCCAAGTTCTGCCGCCAGTAATGGTGCAATCTGCTGCAACTGAACGCTTGAAATCGTAGCTCCTTTCAGTCCGACAATGCCTCGTACGGCCGTAATATCTTCATCAGAAATATCAACGTTCACACAATTCACCGCGCTAAAGCTCGTATTCTCAAAGGTGCATCCATTGAACTTTACCTGATTTAAATACGCACCGTTAAACTCTGCGTTAGTCAAAATGCAGTCTTCAAACTGCACTCGCTTGAACCGAGAAAACCGAAACCCCGCTTCATCAAGTTTCACATTTCGAAACACACAATCTTCAAAGTTAGCTTCAGCGAAATCCGCACCAGTCATGCGGCAATTCTCAAAAACAACGCGTTGAAGCTGTGCTTTGTATGTTCGCAGTCCCGCTGCTTCTAATCGACTAAACCGTGTGTCTGTACAGTTTGTCTTGGCGAGCTTAACACCAGATAAGAATACTTGGCTCAAAACCGATCCAGTAGTGTTCAGCTCTGTTGCCTCAGTAAGATCAGCTGACACAACTTCAACTTGATCAAGATCTACTTCATCAGCAGTATCGTCTTCGTCCCAAACCTCAAGCCTGGCAGCAATCCGTGGCGCTACTGGCTGAGTAACGGTATTCATGACACTTTGAGAGCAAGTTTGATGCGTTCTTCCGTTGGCAAGGTTGCATCAATATCCTTAAGCGCTGTGGTTGCATCTTGCGGTGAATACCCAAGTGAGATCAATGCTTCCACTGCTTCATCGCCCGTAGCAATACCAGGACGAGCTACAATGCCCTCTGCAGCCTCTGTAGCGTCCAAACCAACCTTATCGCGCAGTTCTACTACAATCTGCTCTGCTGCCCTCTTACCCACGCCCTTGGCGCTCTGCAGTAGCTTTACGTCACCAGCTGCAATCGCACCGCGCACTCCTGGCGCCGTGCCTATGTCCAGCACCGCTAGGGCTACTTTTGGTCCAACATTCTTTACGCCTAGTAACTGTTCAAATAATTTCTTAGTATCTAGGAGTACAAACCCAAACAGATCATACGCCTGCTCCCTAATATGTTCATGCACGTACAACTTTGCCTGCTCGCCGTTATTCAACCGACCAAAATCCTCAGTCGTAACCTGCAGTCCATATCCTACGCCGTGCACATCCAGCACGACCATATCCGCCAGCTTTTCGCTGACTACCCCATTCAATGTCATAATCATACCGCTATTATCGCACAGTTTGCGCGTGAGTCAGTGCAGCGGCGATTGCGTCGGCCGCATCATCCGGTTTTGGTATTGTTTCGAGTCCTAAAATCACTCGAACCATTTCCTGCATCTGTTTTTTATCTGCCTTACCATAGCCCGTTACCGCCAGCTTGATCTGCATAGGTGTATATTCATGAATTTCCATACCCGCCTGCATACCGCAAAGTAGTACCACTCCACGTGCTTGTGCTACCGTCATTGCGGTCGTCACATTGCGTGCAAAGAATAGCTTCTCCACTGACATTACTGTCGGCTTAGTAGCCGCAATTATATCTGTTAGCTCTTCATAAATTGTTAGCAAGCGCACCGCATCATCTTCATGCACTGGGGTACGAATTACGCCACCATCTACTATCTCGAATTTACCTCGGTTAGCCTCGATAATTCCGAAGCCTAAGATTCCCGTTCCCGGATCGATTCCCAATATTCGCATACACTTAGTATAGAATAGTTGTAGATGACTACGAATGATTTCACCTTTTATAGCAGAGCTGACTATTTTCGAGAGCTCACGCGGCTAGTTAGTGAATTAGAGCCAAGTGAGCGTATAGCAGTCGCAACCATGGCACTAAACGTCCAGGACAGGCTAGTTAATGATCTGGTAGAAGCACTCTCAGTTGCCGCAAAGCGAGGTGTTACCGTACATGTCGTGATCGACGCTTATACCTTCTTAAGCCGTGACCGTTCACCTATACCAGGACCGCTCTGGGGTCGCCGCGACTTACCCGCACACCTCCCTGAACCTTATAATTTCCAGCTAGATGCCGTAGAGAAATTGCGTGCGAGCGGCGCTACATGTGCCATTACGAACATGCCAGATAAACCACTTAGTCCACCTCCAGCCGGACGTTCCCACATTAAAGCAGCTGTTATAGGCGACACCGTCTTCGTGGGTGGCTGTAATCTAGAATCTGCAACAGAGATCGATATCATGGTGCGGTGGCATAACAAGGAATCAGCAGACTGGCTATACCCATGGCTCGTCAAAATGGCAGACACCAGCTCAACTAAACAAACATTCGGCAGAGAAGATCGACAGTTCAACATTCCAAACGGACCAAGTCTGCTTATAGATGCCGGTGTACCAAAGCAATCAATTATCTTTGAAAATGCTCTGCAGCTCATAGATAGTGCTAACAAGCATATTTTCATAACCTGCCAGTACTTTCCCGGCGGCACGACCGGTAAGCACCTCCGCGCGGCGCGCAAACGTGGTGCTGAAGTTCAGATTATCTACAACGCCCCTAAAACCCATGGGAAGAAATCCTTCATGCACCACCTGTACAACGCTCGCGAGCGTGGCCGCATGCCAGCGGAATTCTTTAGCTATCCACTCCCTACGGGAGCTCCGTACTTGCACGCCAAAGTCCTCATCAGCGAAACTAGTGCAATGGTAGGTAGCCACAACTACATCAGTCAAGGCGTCACATTTGGCACGGCAGAGATTGCACTTATTTGGAAAGATGCTGAGTTCGCTCGAGCACTCGAAACCTTTATGTTCGAGCACATCCGCCCTGCAGTCAGTTTATAAGAGATTAACTCAGTAGTGATTCGTCGATATCGAAATTGACATGCGTGTTTGTCACATCGTCAATGTCGTCTAACGCGTCCATGAGACGCATGATCTTGCCGGCAGCAGCCTCATCAGTCACTTCAATAGTTGTGTTTGGTACGTACGTAAGCTCGGCTTCGGTGATCTCAATCCCAGATTCTTTGAGCGCATCACGTACTTTTGCGAGGTCTGTAGCGGCCGTGTAGACCATACTCTCGCCTTCACCGTCTTCCTGGACATCTTCAGCGCCAGCGTCAATTGCAGTCAGGAGTAAGTCATCTCCAGTAGCCTTCACACGAATTGCGCCCTTGTGGTCAAACTGGAATGCAACTGCGCCTTTTTCGGCGATGTTACCGCCGTGCTTACTGAATGCAAGCTTCACCATTGGATAAGTGCGGTTGATGTTGTCAGTTGCAACCTCTACTAGAATCGCTACACCGCCCGGGCCATAACCTTCATAGAGAAGTTCTTGAAGTTGGGCAGCGTCTTTGTCTTTAATGCGGTCAATACTACGCTGGATGTTAGCACTTGGCATGTTAGCAGCTTTTGCCTTATCAATTGCAAGACGCAGCGCAAAGTTTGTTTCAGGGTCCGTACCTGCACGAGCTGAAATGGCAATCATGTTGCCAAGCTTAGTGAATACTGCCCCGCGTGCGGCGTCTTTAGCGCCTTTTTCGCGTTTGATTGTCGACCATTTGCTGTGCCCAGACATGTCTGTTTTACTCCGTTAGATATACAAATATCGTACCAGAAAATGGCTTAAATATCAAAACCTGAGCGTCGGGGCTCAGGTAACTGGCTGAGAGGCATTGTCGACCTCACGAATGAGCTTAATGAGCTCATCTGGCGTAGCCCAAGCCTTGAGCATGTAGTGCATAGCTCCGAGCGCAAACGCCTGGTCTATTTCATGCTGGTCATCATAATTGCTGAATACGATAATCTTCGCATCCGGTAGGTTTTCCTTTGGCTTCAGTTTCTCTAAAAACTCAATGCCGTCCATAACGGGCATTCGAAGATCCAGAAGTACGATATCAGGGCGCTCATTCTTAAGAATATCTAATGCTTCTTTGCCGTTGTAAGCTCTAAGTAGGGCAATATTTGCAGCTGCTAGCACCCGTGCATATGCATCGTTGAGTAACTGCTCGTCCTCGACAATTAAAACTTGCAACTCTTTATTGCTCATGTTCACCATAGTCTTGTCCTTTACCCACCTATTTTACGAACCAGGGCCATATAAGTCTGTAAGCTACCTCTCACAAATCTAGGTGGTCTGTGTGAGATAGCTTTTATCGCCGGGGTCTTAAGCCTTCACTTGCTTAGTCCTTATTTTGCGCTAGGGGCAGCCAAATAGCAAATATAGTACCCGAACGCCACTTAGACTCCACCTCTATTTTGCCGCCATGCAGGCGAACAATCTCAGATGCCAAATATAGGCCGATCCCACTGCCTCCGGCTGCAACACTGAGCGGGTTGTGGATGCGTGAAAACTTTTCGAATAGTTTCGACATATCTTCCTTGCGAATCCCTACCCCCGTGTCCGCTATGCTAAGTTCGCACTGATTACGGCGTGTTTTGAGCGTCACCGTTATTGATCCATCCTCAGGTGTGTAGACCGTAGCATTGTGCATAATGTTTTCAATCGCCATACGCAAATACGTCTGGTCACCAAATACCGTTACCGGCCGTTCAGGCATGACTAATTTGAATGTATGGTTGCGTTGCTCAAAGGATGAACGCAGATCGTTCCCCGCTCCCTGGACAAGTGCACGTAGGTCTAGACGTACCGGTGCCATGACGAGACGGCCCGTGTCTACGCGGGCTGCATTCAATATCTGCGTGATGATTTGCAACTGGCGCTCATTACCATCAAACGCCTTACCGAGCATTTCCGTTTGCACTTCATTCAGTTCTCCGGCGTATCCTTGTAGCACCATGCCTAGGTACTGCTTCACGGCCGTGGCTGGGGTGCGCAGCTGGTGAGATGCTAGTGCCACGAACTCATCTTTCGTACGAGCGATTGCTTCCAACTCTTCATTACGCTCTTGAAGGATTTTTGCTGCCTGGCGGTTCAGCTGATCTTGCTTACGCGCTAGCTCAACCTGCGCCTGCAGGTCACGGCGCTCTGTGACGTCCACAATGACACCAGAAAGGGTCTGTTCAGCTACTGGACCTCTCTCTTCGACTTTACCCCGTATAAGCATCCAGCGCTTCTCGCCATTGGGCAGTGTAATACGGAAGCCCTCATCAAAGACGTCGCCACTTTTTATACTTTTTCGAACCGCATCTTCGACACGTGGACGGTCTTCAGCGTGCACTTTTGCCCAAAAGTCACGAGCCTGCACGCCACGACTGAGTGATTTCACTGTGACGTGAAGAATTTTAGCTAGCTGTCTGTCTCCCGTAAAAGTACCACTCCCAACAAGCATCTTCCAACTGCCAATGTCACCGATTCCCAGAGCCATTTCAAGCCGGCTCTCAGCAACCTTTGCCCGCTTCTCGGCATTCGTTTCAGGTCGCTTAGGCCAGGTGAACGGTTGATTGTCTAATACGAATCGGCTGAGCTTCTGCCCCTTAGACTGCGACATTCTCGAACTCGTCACTACCCGTAACCTGCACGAGTAGCTTCATATTTACGTAATATGAAAAATGCTGGTAGTTAATGAGTTTTTTAGCTTTAAGGCGATGCAGTTCAACGGCTGTTGTTTCTCGGGTTAGTCCAACCATTTCAGCGATATCTTGATGGCTCAAGCGCAAACCGATTTTCATCAAGCCATCCGGCTGTTTTTCACCAAAGCGTGCAACTAGGTACTGTAGTATGTATACCAACTTATCTTGAGCGTGCGAATGCTCAAGTGCATAAATGTGCATGGTAGCACTTGTGTAATGTGCCATATACGCTTGGAATAAGTGTTCTTTTAGGGTCGTATTATTATCAATTTCCGTCAGGAAATCCGTCTTAGATATACCCACCACCGTACAGTCGGTAAGTGCCTCGTAGTAATACAAGCTAACGCGAGACTTATCAAAGACATATTCCACAGGGAATATGTCGCCAGGAGCTAAAATTGTTACCGTACGCTGATCACCACTTGCCGTAATACCATACACTTTAACCAGACCGGTTTCGAGCACCATAACACTCCGCGGAATTTCACCCTGGAAAAGTATTGTACGCTTTTTAGCATAACGCCGTGAAACACCATGCGTCTGTAGAGCTTTCAGTATAGTGGGGTCAAGGTTATTGGCCATACTTCCAGTATAGGCCCCCTACTGGTAAATACTAGTGTTATGCGTAGTTTTAACGGTGTTAAATCTAGAACAGATACCGCCATGACAGCCCTGTGACCCCTGATATAGTCTCATAATAGATACTTCGAATAACGTAAGTCGAAACTTATAATTCTACACTGAAGGCCGCATGCAAGCATGCCTTCATTTCCGGACTGGTCTGAAGCGCATCAATGTCCGTTTGCATTATCCACTGGTAATCATCATGTTCTGTCGGTTCAAGCGTAACCTCACCAGGCGCCACTTCAACAACATAATTGTACTGTCGCACTTTTGGTTTCGAATCAGTCTCATAATCAAAACCTTCAAACTCAGCCACTACTCTAGTAACTGTTAGGCCTGTCTCTTCTAAAGCCTCACGAGCAGCAGCTATCTCGAACGTCTCACCTTCGTCCACGCCACCACCAGGTATCTCATAGATACCTCCTAAGAAGTCATCCGCAGCACGTCGTACGACCAGCAATTTTCCGTCTCGAAAAATAGCAACACCAGTCACAAAATGGGTTACACCGTCTTGTGTAGCTTGCGTACGTAGCGTATGTTCATCTGTATTCATGACAAAAGTATATCAGAGAAACGAACCGTAGCTTTGCTATATTCTAGCTTTCAGTTCCTGGTATTCTTAATGTTTGTCATACAAGGCTCTCGCAATAGTCGCGCCAAGGTCAACTCAATAAACATCGAGTCTTTTGACTATGGTCGGTGCCGTCATTGCTCGTTTCATCCCAGTCGCTTAACTCTTCATCAAGTATGTTAGCAGTAGGGTTAGAGGCGACTACGTTAGCTATGCGCGCTCTCCAATCACTACGAGGAGCTTGAGCAGAGCGAAGAGTTATTTGCCCACGCTTTACTTCCATTCTCACGTCATCACGGAGACCACTCATACTGAGCACTGTTTTGGGAAACCGTATCACTACACTATCCCCCTCTCTGACTAGCTTGGTGGTTATTGTTGTCATGGATACATTGTACCTATACCTCCTCTGACATCAATAACTCTTATGCCAGCCAAAGAGAACTTGAACGCAATTTACACAAGGTCTATAAAAAAGGAAAGGCTCCAGAAGATAGATTCTAGAACTTTTCACATAAGTATATAAAAACGCTCTACATGTAAGGAGCAGTGCGGAATATGATTGAATGCAAATAAAAAACGTCGAGCGTAGCGAAGGTCTCGACGTTTTTTACTGGAGGGCCCAGTGAGACTCGAACTCACGACACCCTGCTTAAAAGGCAGGTGCTCTAACCGACTGAGCTATGGGCCCTTATATGAGATAAACTAGGTTTTTCTCAAATTAACTTCTTATATTATCGATATTTTTGGCAAAAAGTCAACTGACATCACGTTTATACTTGCGTTCTCAGTACTTAGTAGTATTATATCTTTCAGACCACCCGGCCTAAAGAGGGCTACATCTCTTAAACAATTTGTAGAAGTGACACGATCGACGTTTTCGTCGGTCTTGTTGCGTGTCCTGGAGGGGATCTGTCGTGCGCAATCCGTTTCGCACCACCTGCAACGCCATCCGGAACAACAAGGCAGCGACCGTCAGCGTGATCGGTGGACTCACGTCTGTCACTCTGCTCGTGCTCGCCGCCTGCGCGCACTCCAAGCCGGTGTCACTCGACCTGGTCGGCACGGCCATCGCGGCCGCCGTCGGTGCTCTGACGCTCTGCGTCGCGAGCTACCACAGGAAGGGCAACAACTGGTGCGAGTCACACAACATCCCCGCCTGGCGGTGGATGTAGCACCACTCCGTCCTTCACGGGACATCTAGGCTCGTCACTCTTTAAGTGACAGCCATGCAGGGTGATTCAGTCCGCAGTAGAAGAGACTGGGTCACCAGTAGGTTTGGACTCGTTGAGTTAATTTGAGGTTAATACCTTTTATTTCACACTCCGATCCTACAACCTACACCGCTTTCCACGAATATAATCGTCGTGCTGATGAGTCCCACTTAAGGACGAAAAAGCGTTAGCTCTAGTGCTTCTTATTCTTTTCTTCATCACCGTGATGTGCACGGTGCGTAACAAGTAGAAATAGTAAGCTAAAAGTAGCCCCGCCTAAAAGTACTGCCGTTTGCAAGCTATCCAATTGATGCCAAGCTGCTTGAGCGTGGATATGCCGCTGCACATTCGCAGACAGGAGTGGCACCACCAAGAGAGCACATAGTAGCCCGGTAGATAGTGCAGGCAAGAAATTAACGAATCGTTTACCTCCCTTTACTGCACCTCGAGCAAACAGAATCGTGAGCAAAAACGGAGTCAGCAGTAGACCAAGCTGCACCCACTGGTATTTCGAGAGCGTACCGCTTGCCGTGAACCCACCGAAGATAGCGTTAACATCTGAAGAGGTGTACGTGACTAATACACTCCCCAGGCACAGGCTCATAAAAGCCACAGCGCCATTAACGCGCAGCAGCATAACGGCCAGCATCGGCAGAAGTGCCAATGCAGCTAGAATAGCCAGGTATGTCATACCCTGATTTTACCACGAGCGCAATACATACGTCAGTGGCGTAAATACGCCGAACTCAAGTAGTTTTTAAGCGCCGACTCGGTCTTTGCGTGGACGAGCCTTAGCGTTACGCTCTACGTACTCAATTATCTTTGTGGCAACATCACGTCGCGTCACTAATTCAGGGGTTTTTATACTCGCGCTACTATTAACTTCGAGCACTTTTGGCCCATCTTTAGAGCGCATCATATCAACACCACAGATCGGTAGACCCATTGCCTTCGCTGCTTTAACCGCAGTTTTTTCCTCTTCAGGAGTTAGCTTTACGGCCGTACCTACTCCACCCTGGTGAGTGTTAGAACGGAAGTCATCGTCTAAGCTCTGACGTTGTACGCTGGCCACAACACGACCACCCACTATTAGGGCACGGATGTCTGTTCCGGCGCTTTCAGTTACAAATTCCTGGACGATAAAGTTCACGCCCTCGACATAGAATGCCTGCATTACTGCTTTAGCAGCTTTTTTAGTTTCAGCTAGAACCACACCATTACCGTGAGTTCCACGAGCGACTTTGATAATTACTGGCGCACCACCGGCCAAATCAACCACTTCTTCGAGGTTAGCAGTTTCACGGGCGAATACTGTCTTTGGAATACCCACATCTTGGCGAGCCATAATCTGGTATGAACGGAGCTTGTCACGTGAACGGTTGATAGCAATTGAACTTGCAGTCGTAAACGAACCCTGCATTTCAAACTGACGCACTACAGCAGTACCGTATTTAGTGTAGCTTTGAGCAATACGGGGGATGATAACGTCAAACCGTGGCAACACCTTACCCTTGTAATACACAACTGGGTTACTTTTTTCTATGGTCATGTAGCACTTGGCATAGTTAATAACCTCGACGTCATGACCACGCTCTAAAGCAATTTCTTTCAAACGCTTAGTGGTGTAGTTCAGGGAACCCTTGGATAAAATAGCTATTTTCATATGTGCCCCTATTTCTTTAGCTCAGTTTCGATATATTTTGCGAAGGCCGCTCGTTTTTCATCAATAAATGCACCGGTTGCAAGCTGTGGGCCACTATTTACTTCAAAGCAGTACCACATGCCAGTTTCAGAATCTTGCACCATGTCTACACCCGCTACGCCATGATCCATGACTTTAGCGGCGACAATACTCGTAGTTTGCACCTCGGTCGGCAAGTCGGCAAGCTCTATTAATCGAGCCGTGCCATTCTGAGAGGTGTTATTGAGATGTGTCGAATTATCAGCACGACTGCGATGGATAATCATTGCAATACGTCGACCAAAAACTAGCACACGGTAATCACCCGTGTTCGGCACGAATTTCTGACCAATCACAAAAACCTTGTCTGCAAGCACCGCATCGCAAGCCTGGTCATACGCCTCACGGTTACGGATCAAATAGTTGTGATCACCCCGACTAGCGTGAATGCCTTTTAGCACAAAAGGTAGACCTAGAGTCTCGGTAAATTTCTCGTATGAAGCCTCTAGATTACTTGGTGCCATATACAAAGAGTCGGGTAAAGGAATATCATTATCCGCTAAGATCACATACTGATACAGCTTGCTGCTGGGCGCAAAATGCATGGTTGATTCATCGACAATTTTGACGCCACGCTTCTTCAAGTAGCGTGCCATGGCAGCAGTCACATCACGCTCACCGGAAGTCTTAAAATGCACAATATCAAACGAGGCAATATCTTCGCCTGTTGATAGTAACGTGATACGTGTACCTTCAGGACCAAAACTAAACTGCACATCATCGTACGCGGCGTGCGTAACTTTAAGATTATCCGAAGCTTTTTCAACGCCTTTTACAAAGGCAGCCACGTTTGGACTAATAAACGTACTCATAAGTAGCAATCGAGCGGGCATATTGGCTTGCTCACGAGATACATCAACTAAGAACTTACCGTGCAATGTTCGTCTTCCGATCAGAATCGGTTGGCTGTTGTTTTCACGGTTCGCTAGAGTGAAGCGTACTACAATAACCCGTCCAGCGAGCCGAATCTTTAACGAAACCTTATAACGGAACTCAGCCTGTCCAAATGAGTTCTTAATAGATGCAACCGTAAACTTATCAGTGCTTAAGACCGTTCCCGTGTAAAACGGTGACACACGATCAAACAACGTGAAATAAAGCATACCGTCTTTTTCGTGGATATTGCTTGCCCAGATTGCTGAACTGTCAGCACCAGTATCTATTTTGGCAGGCACATCAAACAAGCCCTGGTCCAGGAAATCAACATGCTCTTTCGAGCCTACAATCGCAATTGGTTTGCTAGTTACTGACATATGCACCACCCGTGTTATTGTTTACGTTATTTACGTCTTAATTTATACCATTTTTTGATGTTTTTTGCAATAGCGGTATGCATAGTTCATACTGTGCCATTTAACACCGTTGGATCGCCACCATATATCTCCGCATGATCGGGATTCGTAGGGTCGAATACACCAGAAAATGCCCATTTTAGCCGTGCAATACGTTGGTCAGGCGGCAAAAGAGCCGTTTCGTTCAAAAATATGGTCGCCCTCATAGCGCCATCAAAATAGCTGATATCACGGTTATCACGTGCATTACCCCGAGTAGTGCGCATTACCGAACCATATGCTGAAGCTTGCAGTGCGGTTACTTTTTCATCAGTAAGTGGCTCTTTTGCTTGTAGCGCAGCATGGCGCCACATAATCTCGTATGCAGCACGGAATGACTGTTCAGCCCTAACCCCTTCAGGCATGTGCATACCCTTAAGCAAGCCAAGTTGCATATAGTATTTTTCACCCGGTACCCGCTTTACGCCGCTAATGATCTGCTCCATGACCACGGAAAACCCTTCTTCGAAGCCAAGGGCACCAGGTAACTTGCCAACTTTGCCTACGTCACTTCTTTCTTTGGAGTGTTCATTCCTCAAGGCATGCATAGCCTCATGAATAGGCGTAGTTACGATTGACTTAGGAGTAAATTCCGCCCGTCCCTTGCCGTAGGTAATTTCCCTTGCATCTCCGTCAGTGTCGGCAGATTGTTTGCCGGCAATCAATCGAACGCTCCACCCCTTTTCGGTGAGTCCAAATCCACGAAGAGCGGCTTCAAATGCCGGCTGAGCATCAGTAGGATTAGTGTTGGCTATTCTCCCTGTAAATGGGGCCATTTCAT
>CAZBLZ010000005.1:0-40219 GCA_964493045.1 uncultured Candidatus Saccharibacteria bacterium | reverse complement strand
TCAGCTGACATCTCAGCCGCATGGCTACGCGATGTCTCTACTGCAGTTATTGCCGACAGCCCGAGACGCCGGAGAACTTCTCTATGGCGATACACTTCAGCCAGCTTGCGTGCGGCCGATTCGTAGAGCGCATCTGACACAGGTGTTTCGCCAACCGCGTTTTCATGCTCCACTACACTTGAAAGCACCCTTAGGTACTTCGCTTCGGACTCGTGCAATGACGGATCGTCTAGGTTTGGATACGATATGTCCGGCCACTCCTGGTCGCCGCTTAGAAATTCTCGCTTTGCAGTAATACGCTGTTGACGCGCACCAGGGTCACCATCTCGATTAGCATATGGCTTATTCGAGTCTAACCCAGTATGAGGTACGGCTTCATACTGCTGTTGTAGTACGCCAAGACCTTCATGCATAATTATTACACATTATACAAGATTATCGAGGGTTTTGCAATTAGTGTTGTACTTGCGAGACGTGCTGATAGGACACGTATAACACTGCCGCAATCAGCACGATCAGACAAACGATCATGGGTATAAAACCATTCTGGTCATGCTTTTTCATTTGATTATAGTATGCCACGTTACAGTTGTTCTGGCTAGATTGTGATTTTCATTCTGGGAACTATTGTATTATCAAAGTATTTATGGTATAAATGTATAGTTATGTCTCATGAATTTGAACCATCTATCGAACACCGTGATAATCCTTACGCAGGTATAGGTTTACCCTATAGTCAGGATAACGTCCATGAATTAACCGGCCTGCCGAACCGTGCAGCACTGGCAGAAATGCTAGATTTCGCCGTAGATACAATGCCAGGAAACTTTGGCGTTATTGCAATGGATTTAGACGGCCTTAAGGCTGTCAATGACGAGGAAGGCGGCCACGCAGCTGGCGACCTATATATTAAGAATGCAGCCGATGTCCTGCACCATCTCATTCGAGAAGGCGACGCTGTTCCCGTACACCTCAGTGGCGACGAATTCGTAGGAATTTTCCCAGGGGTTAGCCGAAAAGAACACTTAGATAGCGTCATTATTGGTCGCATCCAACCAGTCCTTGAGGATTTAGGCGTGCCAACTTCTATGGGCGGCAGAATCCATAGGCTAGGTGAAACACCCGAAGAAATGATGAAAGCCGCGGATGCTCTTGCATTTCGCAATAAGCTGATTCGTAAATTCAACGCCCATACACCTGAGCAGCGCAGCTTTGCCCTACGTGTTGCCGAAGAAGCCCTCGAAAAGGACGTGAGTGTCCGTGATATCCCGACTATAGTGGCGTCAGTTGCTTTGATGATCGAGATGCAAGAAGACAGTAGCCAAGAAGACTAAAATATACCACGTTTTTTGGTAGGAGCTGTTGCGAACTGTTCGAGCAGCTCCTTTTGGTTTTTGGTGAGCTTAGTTGGCGTATCTACGATGATCGTAACGATATGTGCGCCGCGCGTTTCACTGCGCAGGTGCGTTACTCCGTGCCCACTTAGCTTAAAGTCAGTACCACTTTGCGTGCCAGCTGGCACTTTCATGAGAACTTTGCCGTCTACTGTATCGACTTCAATCTCAGCACCAAGAGCCGCCTGAACCATACCAATGTGAGCTTCACTTAGGATGAGGTCACCTTCACGCGTAAATTGTTTGTGTGCCTTAACGCGAACATGTACGTACAAATCACCCTTTGGAGCATTCGCCATTGCCTCACCACGTTCTGCGACGCGCATGGTAGCACCGTCATCAATGCCTGCAGGAACTTTAAGTTGGATGGTCTGGCTTTTACGTTCAGTACCCTTACCGTGACAAACGGTACAGACCTTTTCAGGGACTTTGCCGGTGCCCTTACAAGTAGGACAAATGGCAGCCTGTTGGATGTTGCCGAAAATAGTACGCGTAGCAGTAACGACCTGACCTGAGCCCTTACAAGTATGGCAGATTTTGAGTTCATGGCCTGGTTCGGCGGTAGTACCCTTACAGTGGCTACATGTATCATCAAGATTGAGTCGCAAATCAACTTCCGTACCAAAAACAGCCTCTTCAAAGCTGATTTCTATACGTGTTTCAACGTCATTACCGCGTGCGGCACGTTGCCCACCACCCTGACCCTGCTGACCACCAAAAAAGCTTCCGAATATATCGCCCAAATCACCAAAGTCAAAGTTAACATTCTGGCCATTAAATCCACCGCTAAACGGATTACCACCTTGCGGACCACCACTAGCACCGCCGACGCCGGCATGCCCAAATTGGTCGTAGCGCTGACGCTTGCCTGAGTCCTTGAGTACTTCGTAGGCTTCGTTTATTTCTTTAAACTTAGCTTCGTCACCACCCTGTTTGTCAGGATGCAGCTCAACTGCCTTCCGGCGGAAAGCTTTCTTAATCTCGTCAGCACTGGCACTTTTGCCAATACCCAGAACGTCGTAATAGTCTCTTTTATCTGCCATATGAATTTATTCTACTGTATCCTTTGGCTGAACCATACCGAGTATTGTTTCAGCTGTTAAGACCGCCAAAGCCATTATCTCTTCTGTCGTGTGGTTAGCAGCCTCTCCTATAGTCTCTACATTGAGGTCTGGTTTTTCATCGTCAGTGTAGCGAACATGCATACTCCCTTGGCCGTTTCTAGATTCAAACCGTACATTGCGCGCCCGACCATCTTTCATTGGAGTGTCATCTACCCAGACCTCCTGGTCGGGGTGAGCCCTACCATACGTGACCCCTGTTGACGGCCAATGCTCATTCTCGTGCCTAGCGCCTACAGGCTGCGGCGAGAGAACTGCTGCGCCAATATTACGCATTAGCTCAACAGTCCTCACGACATCAGCATTAGCGCTACTTTCAGGGTTGCGGACAGTGAAGCTGAGGGATGCTAATTCAGGAGCAGCCATTTAGGTTATTTCTTGTCTTCGTCGACGACTTCGCCTTCGATTGGACCGTCTTTTTTGTCGGCGTCATCTTTAGCGGCATCTTCAGCTGGAGTTTCTGGCTCAGCTGCTTCGTACATTTTAGTGCCGATTGGCATCAGTACATCATTTAGAGCCTTAGCAGCAGCTTCCAAGACTTCTTTATCAGCTTTGTCGTCAGCTACTACTTTCTTGGCCGTTTCAACTGCTTCGTCGATTTGCTTAACGTCTTCTTCCGAGATCTTGTCTTTGTTGTCAGACTTCATCTTTTCAGCCTGGTAGACAGTGCTGTCGAGTAGGTTGCGAGCTTCTACGGCTTCTTTCTTCTTCTTGTCTTCTTCGGCGTGAGCTTCGGCTTCTTTAGCCATCTTTTCAACTTCAGTCTTATCAAGACTGCCGGAGCCTTGGATAGTAATGTTCTGCTCTTTGCCTGAACCCTTGTCCTTAGCGGTTACGTTCAAGATACCGTTTGCGTCGATGTTAAAGGTAACTTCGATCTGTGGAACGCCACGTGGCGCACTTGGAATGCCGTCAAGGATGAACTTACCGAGGCTCTTGTTGCCTTCAGCCATTTCGCGCTCGCCCTGGAGTACGTGGACCTCTACTTGAGGCTGGTTATCAGCGGCGGTACTAAATACTTCACTCTTAGAAGTTGGGATAGTAGTGTTTCGGTCAATGAGCTTAGTCATAACACCACCCATAGTCTCAATACCAAGACTTAGAGGAGTAACATCGAGAAGCAAAACGTCCTTAACATCACCCTGCAAGACACCGCCTTGGATTGCAGCACCAATGGCTACAACTTCGTCGGGGTTTACACCCTTCATTGGGTCTTTACCAAAGATGGCCTTAACTTTTTCCTGGACGGCTGGCATGCGAGTCATACCACCAACAAGTACTACGGCATCAATTTCACTAGCTTTTAGGCCAGCATCCTTAAGCGCTTTTTCGCATGGATCTGCGGTCTTTGCAATCAGGTCACCAACGAGCTGTTCGAGCTTAGCGCGGGTCAGCTTGTGCTCGAAGTGCTTTGGACCTTCAGCGTCAGCAGTTAAGAATGGTAGGTTAACGTCAACTTCTTGAGCAGTTGAAAGCTCAATCTTAGCCTTCTCAGCTTCATCGCGTAGGCGCTGCATTGCTGCCTTGTCATCGCTAATATCGATGCCACTTTCACGCTTAAATTCATCAACAAAGTAGTTAACAATGACGCGGTCGAAGTCAGCGCCACCAAGGTGAGTATCACCGTTGGTACTCTTAACTTCAAAGACACCATCACCAAGTTCCAAAATAGAAACGTCGAAAGTACCACCACCTAAGTCATAGACAGCGATCTTCTCGTCACTCTTTTCAGCCTTATCAAGACCGTAAGCAAGAGCAGCAGCAGTTGGTTCGTTAATGATACGCTTCACTTCAAGACCAGCGATCTTACCAGCGTCTTTAGTAGCCTGACGTTGACTGTCATCAAAGTAAGCTGGGACTGTAATGACTGCTTCGGTAACTGGTTCACCCAAGAAAGCTTCGGCATCAGCCTTCAGCTTGCTCAGAATCATAGCGCTGACTTCTTCAGGGCTATATTCTTTGTCACCCATCTTCACTTTGACACTGTTACCGCTTTTAACGATTTCGTAGCCCATAAGCTTGAGGTCACGCTGTACTTCGCTATCTGCAAAGTTACGGCCAATCAAACGCTTTACTTCATAAATAGTGTTGGCGCTGTTCGTCACCTGCTGACGACGAGCCACCTGTCCGACTAAACGTTCACCGTTCTTGTTTAGCGCAACAACAGAAGGTGTCGTACGATTACCTTCAGAGTTAGCAATAATCTCTGGCTTACCGCTTTGCATAACGGCCATTGCCGAGTTAGTGGTACCGAGGTCGATTCCAATAATTTTACCCATAGTAGTGTTGTATCTCCTTCGTAGAGTTAGAAGTGAATTCTAAATAAAACATCTAGCAATCAATGTCTGTTGCTATCTGTATACTATGGTAGAAAATTAGCACTCAACTGTCAAGAGTGCTAATCAACACTATTGGCAGTCAACCACCACGCCCGCTTGCCTGACCGCTTCACGGGCAAACATAGTAAGCATGCGGCCTTCAAGGGTATCCAATTCATACTCAATGTATATTTTCCGCAATTCACTGTTTCTAACTTCGTCCCTACCTACATCTGGGTCTTCGTCATCTTCATTGCTATCTACAGCAGCAACCATAAAGTTCGCAAGAGCCTCCACCGCTCGGGTTTGTCGTGCTAAATCTGACTCAGGTAGTTCGGAAAGGTCAAAAGGAAATTCAATTGAAGGAGTGGCTGCATTAGCAGCAGACATCACACTCCGCTGTGTTCGTTAAAGAAAAAACGCCGACCCTATCGAAGTTTCGAATAGTGTAGGCGTAGTTCATCAAAGCCTATTGTATAGAGTACTTACAAAAGCGCAAGCAGTTTATTTCGTCGTAACACGTACCATGGCGTGACGGATGACTTCATCGCCCATGGTATATCCAGATTGCAGTTCTTCGGTAATAACTTCAGTGTCACCTTCGCCCTCTTCCATGCTGACAGCTTCATGAAAATGCGGATCGAATGGTTCATCTACGGTTTTAATGCGTGTAACGCCCAAGTCGGCGAGTGTTTTTTCAAACTGCTTTACGACGCCCTGGACTCCCTTAATGTAATCATTGCCTTCAAGATCTTCAGGTACGTGCTTGAGTGCTCGCTCAAAGTTATCGATTACCGGTAGCAAATCACGAACAACCATGGCTTTAACGCTAGTCTTAAGCCCAGCAATTTGCTCATCATGGCGACGACGTATGTTCATTGCATCTGCACGCTCACGCTGCAGCGCCTCAGTCAGGTCAGCAACCTGCTGTTGCAACACCATCAGCTCTTCACTTACTTCTTGTTCTGGTTCATCTGCTTGTGGTTGTTGTGTCTGATCTGCCATGTTAGTTCATCTCCTGTTTCTTTCTAAAAATCCTAAATCATCTGGTCTAGTACTAGGTGCTAGAATGTTTCCTCAAGTGCCCTACCGGTGTGAGAAACTAATCTCATCACATCACGGTAACTTTGGCGGGTTGGCCCAAGTGTACCAATATAGCTATGGTCACTAAATGGGCTACGGAAACGACTAATAATAAGGCTCACGCCTGCACTACGGCCAATAGGGTTCTCGGCACCAATATAGACGCTTAGGGGTTCGTTTGGTGCTGCCTCGCGCAACCATGGCTCTAGGTTATCAAGCAGACGAGCTACTTGCTGAACCTGGTCGCCTGTATTGAATTCTGGCTGACCAAATAAGTTGCCAAGACCGCTCATGTACAGCTGGTCGCCAATGGTAGCCAGGGCCAAGTTATGTGTTAGTTCAACGAGTGTGTCAACCGCATTACGAATAGTTCGTTCCGGTAAACCCCCATGCTGTAGTCGAGCGCTTAAGGCACGCTCAGCTCGACGTTCTGGCACACTTAGCTCTGCCACTTCTGCTAGGTTGTTAACGTAGAATCGATACCCTCGATCTGTTGGTGTGCGCCCAGCACTAGTATGAGGCTGAGAGATAAAGCCAAGACGTTCCAGCTCTGCCATCTCAGCGCGAATAGTGGCGCTAGATACACCAAAAACTTTAGCAAGTAAGCTACTGCCAACCGGCACTGCTACTTCCGCATACTGTTCAACTATGGCGGATAAAATTTGCTTTTGCCGCTCTGTCATGTGCTAAATTATAAGCTTTTAGCACTCCATATTCAAGAGTGCTAGCATTATGAAACCCGTTTATTTAAGATTTAATCCAAGCTTCAAAGCCAGCTAAAACAGCAGCAATCGTCTGTTCTTTGCTATTAGCTTCAGTGTTGACTACCAGATCATAGTTAGACATATCATAAGGATCAATATCGTACAGTGCTCTGTATCGTCGGCTTTCGCTATCCAGACGGTTCTGCAGAAGCTGTGCGTATTCTACTGGATCACGGTGGATATGTTCACTAGCTAAACGAGCATCATCCATGTTGCTCAAAATTCGGTCAGCTGCAACTTCGAGATCAAGATCTAGGAAAACTTTGAATGAGTGGGGGATCCAGTGCCAAGCAGTACGCGCATCAATGACCAAGCGGTCATCGTGAGCGTTAATATCTTGCAAGCGATTGTCGACAAGATGGTCAATCTCAGTATTCTGCTCTGCCGATAAATTAGCCTGCAAAACATCAATGCCACGCTCTTTAGCGAGCGCCCGAAACAAATCACCTGATGAGTAATGTTCAAAGCCTAGCTGGGCGGCAACAGCCTTAGCGGCTGTAGATTTACCACTACCAGGCCGACCAGCGATTGTAATAATATGCTTCTTTTCCATTGCTTAAGTATACGGATCACCTAGGCAAACGCGCAAGTGTATACTACAAACATGGATATAGCACCCGATTTTAGCCTGCAAGATCAGGACGATAACACTAAAACGCTTAAAAGCTACGCCGGTAAGTGGCTGGTACTTTACTTCTACCCAAAGGATGACACTTCTGGCTGCACTACCGAGGCTTGTAGCTTTCGAGATGAGCGTGACGCAATCGCTGATTTTGGCAGCGCAACAGTAGTTGGCGTCAGTAAGGACAGCGTACGCTCACACAAAAAGTTTGTCGAAAAGAACCATCTGAATTTCACGCTCCTCAGTGACCCTACTCACTCTACAATTGAAGCATACGACAGTTGGAAGCCTAAAAAGTTCATGGGACGCGAATATTTAGGTACAGAGCGCAACACTTTTATCATTACACCTGAGGGAAAGATTGCTAAGACCTACAACAGCGTAGACCCAAAGACACACGCTGCTCAAATCATTGCTGATCTGCAAAAACTACAGAGCTAGAGCGTCTGTAGCTGGCGAAGTAACTGCTGTGCAAGCCGGTGGCCGGTTTCAGTGCGAGAAGGTATCTCGCCGCGAACAATCCCCATAAACTCAGCCTGAGCAGATTCAAGGTCGTCATTTATGATGTAGATCGAGTGCTCATCGGTTGCCGCAAACTGCAGGGATTCTACTGCTTCCGCTACGCGCTTAGATTGGCTATTACGTTCTTCCCCACGCCCCATCCATGTCTCAAAATCTGGAGGCAGGACTACAACCGTAGACATTGCGGGGAATAGCTTTCGGAATGCAGGCATGACACTTGAAAGCACTGCCATTACCGGACGGCCATATTGGTCATATTCGTCTGGTGAAGTAGCATATAAATCACCCGTAATACTCGGTGCAACCGTTGCATAGGAGCTGGCACGAGCGCGCTCTTCCATGATCTCTTTAGTCTGAAAATAGTAATGTACACCCTCGGTCTCATTAGGGCGCGCTGGACGGCTTGTATCACTGACCACGAAATGAAGATCAGCATCCTGGGCGCGTGCATATTCCATTAGCGTAGTCTTACCTGCCCTGCTTGGACCGACCACAGCGATAAGCGGAACATCTCGCATACGCTGCACTATTTCATCTGATTGCTGGTAATTAGCAAATTCGTGAGCCATTAGTCACGCTTCAGCATGACCGTAAAGGCTTCAGCCGGGATGTCGACCTTACCGAACTTCTTCATGCGTTCTTTACCCTTCTTTTGCTTGGCAAGCACCTTCTTCTTGCGTGAAACGTCACCACCGTACAAGCCAGTTGTCACATCCTTGCGATACGCACTGAGATCTTCTCGAGCGATAAACCGACCACCAATGGCCGCTTGCAACGCAACCTGGAAGTTTTGGCGTGGGATAACTTCCTTAAGCTTTGTAACCGTCTCGCGGCCTAAGCGATCTGCTTCACTGCGATGTACCATAACGCTCAGAGCATCAATACGTTCACCGGCCACATAGAAATCTACTTTTACTAGATCTTCCGCTCGGTAATTGTCGAGTTCATAGTTAAAGCTACCATAGCCGCTGGTCAGACTTTTCAGCTGATCATAGAAGTCAGTTAGTAGGTTTGCGAGTGGTGCTTCAAAGCCAACAATCGCCCGATCTTCAACGTAGCTGAGATTGTTCTGTAGACCACGTTTGCCGCTGATCAGCTGAATGACTGCGCCGACATAATCACGTGGCACAATAATCTCACCCTTAATCCATGGCTCACGAATTTCTTCAATCCTACTTGGGTCAGGCAGATCAGCGGCTGATTTTATATCAACCTCATCACCATTCAACAAACTCACCTGGTAATCAGTTGATGGGTTAGTAACGACGAGATCAAGGTTATATTCGCGCTCTAATCGCTCACGAATAATGTCCATGTGGAGTAGGCCCAAGAAACCAATGCGTACACCAAAGCCAAGGACTGGTGAGTTTTCAGGCGCAAACTGCAGTGCACTATCACTGAGGCTCAGTTTCTCAATTGCCTCTTTTAGGTCGTTATAGAATTCATTTGATTCAGGGAAGAAACCGGCATACACAAATGGCTGCACATCCTTATAGCCCGGCAATGGATTAGTAGCAGGATTTGCGGCGAGCGTAATGGTATCGCCAACTTTAGCATCACGGGTGGTTTTGAGGTTCGTTACAATGTAGCCGATTTCGCCGTTCTTGAGACTTTTACCTGGTGTCATATCAGGCTTTAAGGCACCAACTTCTAGGGCCAGGCCCATTGCACTAGTGTTGAGCATTTTAATCTGAGCGCCTTTTACAATCTCACCGTCTATGACGCGAATATACAAAATAACACCACGATAATCATCGTAGTAGCTATCAAAAATCAGAGCACGTGTCTCTGTTTGCATACTTGGTTTCGGCGCAGGCACTTCCGCTACAACCCGCTCCAAAACTGTGTCTACGCCCATACCTGTTTTTGCAGAGATCTGTAGAATATCTTCAAATTTACAGCCAAGCAGGCTAACGATTTCAGCTCCAACTCGTTCGACGTCTGCAGCTGGCAAATCGATCTTATTAAGTACTGGGATAATCGTCAGATCCGCCGCCATAGCTAAATACACATTTGCGAGTGTCTGCGCTTGAATGCCCTGACTAGCGTCTACTACTAAAAGTGCACCTTCACACGCCTGTAAGCTACGTGAGACTTCATAGCTGAAGTCAACGTGCCCAGGGGTATCAATAAGATTGAGCTCAAATCCCTTGTATTCCATACGAACTGGGGCGAGTTTAATAGTGATACCTTTTTCACGCTCTAGATCCATACGGTCGAGGAGCTGCGCTTTCATGTTGCGCTTTTCAACAGTGCCCGTCATCTCGAGAAGGCGATCTGCCAAGGTACTTTTACCGTGGTCAATGTGCGCAATTATGCAAAAGTTCCGAATATGGTCTTGGTTCATTGGTACTCATTATAGTTTGTACCTCTGTTATTTCAAAGGAAGAGCGGTTTCCGGCAAGCCGTGTGTTCAGGAATTTTTGCGGACGAGCTTGTAGCGACGTTGCATGTATAGTAATTGACCAATGGCTTCTTGTATTTGGTGCTGCTCAACTGAAGTCTTCGGTAGGGCCATGGAGATCTCTTCCAACCTTGCGGCTAGTGTTTCAAAATAGTCACCAGATGCGGCCATAGCTTCAGAACGCCAGTTAATCGAGCTCTCTGATAAATCGTGTAAAAACAGTACTTCTGTCGTCGTTCCGTCAGTTAGCAAAGAGTCAGAGCTTACAAATGCATATCCCCTGCTCATGATGCCTCCAATACGCTGCGATACCCTGTCGTCGTGACAATAAGATGATCCAGCAAATCTATACCTAAAATTTTACCTGCAGCTATGAGTTGTCGTGTTACATCTACATCCGCCGTACTTGGCTCGAGTGAACCCGAAGGATGGTTATGGGCCAATATAACAGCCACCACGCCACGAGCAATGGCCGGCTGAAAAACCTCGCGCGGGTGCACCACGTTTGAAGTTAAACTACCAATAGAGATTACCTCATCGTGCACAACCTGGTGTCGACTGTCTAGATAGAGTCCTCTAAGCTGTTCTTTGCTGTAGCTCCCCATTGCTTTGAAGTAATGGTATGCCTGTTCAGGTGTACGTACTTGGACAGGTTCCCCACCACGCCCTGTAACATATGCCCTACGTCCAAGTTCTAATGCTGCAACTAATTGAGCAGCTTTGGTAGGTGGAATATCGAGAGCTTCTGCAAGATGGGCAGGGTTCGTTTCCCGTAGCATGGCCTTTTCGCCATATTCACGCAAGCTACGACGAGCCATGGAAAGCACGTCTTCGCTCTTCGTACCTACACCCCATAGAACCGCAACTAGCTCTGCTTGAGTTAAGCTTGCTGGGCCCGCACTGAGCATTTTTTCACGCGGTCGCTCTGGGCTCGGCAAATCCTTGACGCGTATTACATACTCATTTGGGGCACTATCATAAATAACATCGCGATCAGTTACTCTGTATGACTCCTGTGCGGTTAACATAACTGCAATTATACTACGCGTGTCCAGTAATCAGTTACATAACTCAAAGAATGTTGTATTTAATACTCTACTTTTACAGCCCGGAACGTCACGCGCTTGATCCATCGCCAGAATGGTTGAGCTTCTTCTAGCCCAAATAAACCTGAAATCGAGAAGTGTGTCACCATTGTTACGCCAGCAATCAGCAATAACTTAGTGCCAAGTGTCATAAATCCTCGGTCATCGGCGCCCAGTGGCACAAATCCAACGGTAATATAGCCAGCCATCAAACTAAACCCGGTAACTGATACGGTACGGAATATACCACTCCAAAACGCCCTGTCAAACAGTTTCGGATCACGAATAAGCATAACAGTAGAAAGGATGGTGACCTCCACCGCCGCCACGATTGACTGAGCCAACGCTAGTCCAGGCAAGCCGTAACCACCAGGACGTGTCAGCAAGTAGGCTAATATCACGTTACAAGAGATGGTGAACATGGATACATAGAGCGGCGTCTTGGTATCTTTCTGAGCGTAAAACCAACGCGAAATAATCGTGTACATAGTGCGGAAAAGGATGGCAATCGTCAGATAGCCAAACAGGTTCGTAATATCACCACTGTTACGAGAAAAGATCAGGCGAGCTAAGTAGCCACGACCAAAGAAACAAATCACGACGACTGGTAGTGTTATCCATATAATCAGTCTCAGGAATCGTAGAAAGTCTTGGCGGAATAGGTCTGGACGACCGTGACTCAGCCGGTTATTTAGTCTCGGGAATACAGCCGTAGAAATTGCGGTACCGATTAGTAGCACAGGGGCCAACTGTAGCGTATAGGCGTTGTTGTAGTATGAAATTGACCCTTCCCCAAGCCCTCGAGCGAAGCGGGTTTCAACGATAGACTCAAGTTGATCAATCCCCTGGTCAATCGACCGTGGTGGCAGGTTACGCAGCACCTGGCGGAAATCTTTATTACGCCAAATGATATGTGGTGTCCAGCGATACCCAGTGCCATATGTACCAACCAAAACGACCAACAACTGCAGAACCGCACCGACTAATGCTCCAATGCCAAGACCCATGATGCCCATGTGTCCCGGGCCGCCGCCATGATGATGCGCTGTACCAAAAACTAGTGCGGCAACGATAATGCTCCCGTTATATAACAGCGGTGCCGTAGCGTAGAAGAAGAACCGACCCAAAGCCTGCTGCGTAGCAGTCAACACGCCAGATATCGTGAACAACAGAGGGTTCAGGCATAAGAAACGCATGATTACAACAGCATCATGAAGCTGCGCCGGTGCAACCAATTGTTCCATGATCGGCTTCGCGAACACAAAGATAATAACCGCAACAACCAACATGACTATCGTAAGTAGGTTGAGCAAGCTGGACACTAATCGCCACATGCCTTTTTTATCGCCTCGCGCTAAGTGATCGGCTAAGACAGGCATAAACGCCACTCCTAAGGCACCGGCAGATATAGTAAAGAAGAAGAAGTCTGGAATAGTGAATGCCGCAAAATAGCTATCTGTACTATGTGGGCCAACTGCTAGAAAGTTCGCGTTAACGAGCTTAGTACGCATAAACCCTAACATCTGTGCAAGTAGGGAGCTACCCACAAGCAGAACCGCTACACTACCGAGTGAGATACGCTTACTAGTACGAGGGAGCTTTAGATTCATACCTGGTCACTCCCTAAGAATGTTGGATCAGCGAACCCGCTGCACTGACTACAGATACTAGATAACAGAGGCTGAGAGACGGCGCATACATTAGTGAACATGAGACCTTTTCAGTATAGCTCGCTTGCAGCTCAGAAAACAGGTAAAAAACAGATTTTGGCATAGCCAGAAGTAACTCTCACTAGTGCCCCTAGTTTAAGTGGATAACGCCTTCTTGGATATCACGTGCAACCTTAGCCGTACTAGGCCCTTTGTCAGCCTCTGTAGTCGCACTCGAGCGTCGTTTGCGTTTGCGCGTACGTTTGCGTTTAGCGGGGACAGGAGCGGTTTCACCATCCAGAGGGGTTTCCGCTGTCTGTGGCTTTGGGGTTTCAGGAGCAGCCGAAGCGAGCACTGCCTGTGACAGGAGAGTCTCAGGACGTGGCGATGTTGTCGGTGCTGGTTGATTCTGGGAGACTTGCTCAGCTGGAGCTGCAACTTGAGCAGGTTCAGCGACAGGAGCAGGGGTAGGAGCGGCTACTGGCGCAGGCTTAGGGGACGCCTTAGGTTTTGCAGGCTGTTGCTGTCGGTCGTTCTGCGTAGTACCCGTAAGATAGCGCTCTGATACGTATGCTTCAATATCTGGGCGCGTCTGTGCATATTGCGCACGACTATGCGCAATAATCTGATCCGTATAATCTTCGCCGAACGGTGGCAAATTAAGACTGATAGCCGAAAAGGCCGGTACCTTTTCTCCCGAAATCGTCATACTAATCGCAAAGTGACGGTTATGCATATGTACTAGATCATGTTCTTCGAATTTCGGCTCAAAGTATTTCATCATGATGCGTGCATCATCTGCGGAAGTACGGAAACTTATGATCGAACCAACGTTACCAAATACCGCGTCTTTAACTTCTTGCATCATCTGGGCGGTATACTGGTTAGCCACTGTTAGATTCAGGCCATACTTACGAGCCTCAGAGAGAATAGTAGCAAAGCTATCAGTGGCAAAGTTCTGGAATTCATCCACATACAGATAAAACGGTGTGCGCTGCTCACCTGCCATATCTGCACGAGACATAGCGGCCATCTGTACCTTAGTAACCAAAAGAGCACCAAGTAGGGCGGCGTTGTCTTCGCCAACTAAGCCACGACTTAGATTCACGATTAAGATTTTGCGCTCGTCCATGATCTGCCGAATATTAAAACTACTCTTTGGCTGACCAATGATGTTACGCACCAATGGGTTTGCCGTAAACGCACCGACCTTGTTTAGAATTGGCGCAACTGCTTCTGCCATAAACTTATCATTCCAACTGGCAAATTCAATCATCCAGAAGTTTCGCACTACTGGGTCGATCACGTATTTAAGGACATCGTTGCGGAATTTTTTCTCCGTCAAGATACGTGTAATATCCAGCATGGTGGCATCTGGGTAGTCCAGCAGTGCCAAAATACTATATCGAAGGATATATTCCAGACGAGGACCCCAACTATTTTCGAATATACGCTTAATAACCCCTATAAGTTCCGAACTAGTGTGCGTTTTGAGCTTGGGGTCATATACCTCGAGTGGGTTAAAGCCCATTGGGAACTCGGTGTCAGCAGGGTTGAAATATACGACATCCGCAGCACGCTCAGCTGGGATACGTTTTAGGATTGCCTGAGCATAATCACCGTGCGGATCAATAACCGCAAAGCCATATGGACTGTATATGTCAGATATGGTGAGCAGCTCCAACATACCAGACTTACCAGTACCCGTCTGACCGATTATGTATAAGTGTCGGCCACGGTCACTCCGCGGTACGCCGAACATTGTGTTATGACCACGGAAGTTAGTCGCGGCGATTGGGCTCAATAGGTCGGCCGCCTCAGCTGTTACCACCGGCAAATTAGCTGGCGGCTCAGCAGTCTGGCTAGTAGCCCACAAAATAAATGGTGTCTCCACATTAGTGTGAGGTAGGTGATACAGCGTAGCAATTTCTTCGATGTTACAGATAAAGCCAGACTTATTAAATTCACGTGATCTAAAATGAGCCACTAAAAATGGATCGTCTAATACTCGCTTAGCCTCGAAACCATTTAAATACGTGCTGTTGAACTGTTTATAGCTCGCAATAATACTCTGCATCTGGAGTTGAGCCTGTTGTGTATGCGTATTGCCGCGGTACACAATTCGAAGCTGCGTTTCAAACGCAAGCTTCTGTGCCTTATCCTGAGCCGCACTTGCACGAGTAGTTTCGTAGTCACTTAACTTAGCTGCCTCTGTCTTCACCTCTGGAGGCTTCCAAAGGGCACTCAGTAGGCCACTCGTGCTCGTACTACTGCCTTTTATGCCCGCAATGTAACGTTCACTCTTTTTGTGCCAATTCTGGTCAGCAGGGCGTACAATCATCTGCACCCAAGCTTCTTCATCCTCGGTAAACTTCGCAAGCGTTGCCGTAATAGCGGCTAGTGGGTCGACTTCAAAACTTTGGAATGTCTTGATCGGCAGGGCGTTGTGGCCTACAAATTTCAGTTCTGTTACCAATTGAACAGGGTAGTGCTCTTCTTCTCGATACGCAGCATAATCTTCGACTTCCGTAATATGCACAGTTGGATACTGGGCGTAGATTTGTTCTTCTACGTATGTCTTGAGATATTCCGGTACCCACACGTAAAAACCAATGCGACGTTCACGCACTGCAATTTCGAAGCTTAAACGCTCACGACGGGCCTGTGCCATAAAACCGGGCTGCGGAATAGTTAACAAGCCGTGCAGACTCGCGAACATCTGCTCCGCCGCCAATTCTTTCTTGTCGTTCGTACGCGGCACTTGGAGCAATAACACCACGCCATTGTCTTCGTGCCCTACTCCGGTCTGGTTGCTAGATGAATTTGCCATAAATAATCAATGTATGCCTTAAAGAGGCAAGCTAGCTGCAAAAGCAGTTATGTTTATTCTCTCACGGTTGGGCCTGCAAATACAGAGGCCTCTCTGTCTATGCTCCAACTATTTGTTAACTTATGTAAATTATTATATAATTATAAAGCTTTTTGTCATCCGACATCAAAGCACCTTAAGTGCTTCACTCACACCCTCAGGGAGACTACGTGTCATTGACACTGATAGGCTGCGCGCTCGTCCTGTGTCTCGTATGTACACCCCTCACGTTCAACGACGCCTGGCACATCCACAGGTATGCCTACTCGCCACTCCGGCTCAAAGACACCTACCAAACAGCATGGCGGGGGCTCGCATTCTGCGCCTTCACCACGGTCCTGTACCTGACCACCCTGGTCATCGTAGGTAACAGAGCCCCGAAAAGTGGCATGGCATCGAGCTGGTGGTACATGGAGATGCTCCTGGCCATGCTGGTGGCGTTCCACGTGGCCCTGACTGTGACGGTGGCCCTGTGCGTCGTGCATCTTCGGCCTCGTCCGTACGTTCGGCGCAACATCCAAGATCGACTGCAGGTCTGTTCCATCCGAGTACGCCACTTCCTCGGTCACCAGTACGGAGGTTGTAACTGTTCGTGAACAGATGCGAGTGGAGCATAAGTCCGGGAAGAAAAAGCAGGGCAGGAAGGCCAGTCAGACGATATCTCGTCTACCCTTCTTACACCCCACTTTCTATATTCCCGGCAGCTTCCCAAGACCCATTGCTAAGACAATGGTTTTTAGGAGGCTGACTGAGTGTAAGATAGGCTAATAAAGAGCTGCTTCTTTGGGTAATTTAGACCCAGTGAAGATTTTGTGTACTTCTTCGGCATCAACAGTTTCTTTGTCGAGAAGCTCATCTTTAAGTGCCTTCAAGTACTCAAGGTTCGCTTTAATCACAATGCGTGCACGTGTGGCAGCTTCGGTAATAAGTGCTTCAACCTCTTGGTCAATAACTTTTGCCGTGTCATCACTGTACTCACGTTCGTGCATCATGCGGTCCATCATCATGCCTTCTTCGACGTGGAAGACCTGGTCACGGAGTTTAGTACCCATGCCTTGGTTAATAACCATGTCACGGGCAAGCTCTGCAGCCTTCTGAAGGTCGCTACCGGCACCGGTTGTAACACGTTCTTTACCGTAGACAACTTCTTCGGCAATACGACCACCTAACATGCGCGCTAGGATGTCCTTGTATTCCAAGATACTGTGATAGCTCTTATCTTCTGGCGGGATAAACCAGGTGACACCACCTGTACCGCCACGAGGGATAATAGTGACCTTGTGTACGACGTCACTATCTGGAAGCACGTGACCAACGATCGCGTGACCAGCTTCATGGTAAGCAGTTAGTTCCTTCTCGTGGTCGTTCATGACCTTGCTCTTACGTTCTGGACCAATTGCCACACGTTCAAATGCTTCGGTAATATCTGCTTGAGAGATCTGGCTGTGACCGGTGCGAGCAGCAATGATTGCTGATTCGTTTGCAATGTTAGCCAAATCTGCACCTGATGAACCAGCGGTCTTTGCGGCAAGTGCATCAAGGTCAACAGTCTTTTCAACAGGTTTCTGTTCGAAATGTACTTCCAAAATTGCTTTACGGTCAGGACGGTCAGGCAAACCAATGTTTACACGACGGTCAAAGCGACCAGGACGAAGCAGGGCAGGATCAAGTACATCTGCACGGTTGGTTGCTGCTAGTACGATCACGTTCTGTCCTTGTTCGAATCCATCCATTTCAACCAAGATTTGGTTCAGAGTCTGCTCACGTTCGTCGTGACCACCACCCATGCCACTACCACGGCGGCGACCAACTGCATCGATTTCATCAACGAAGATGATGCATGGTGCATTCTTTTTAGCCTTGGCGAATAAGTCACGTACGCGGCTAGCGCCAACACCAACAAACATTTCTACGAATTCAGAACCAGAGATACTAAAGAAGGGGACACCTGCTTCACCAGCAACAGCGCGGGCAAGCATGGTTTTACCGGTACCTGGAGGGCCTACGAGCAATACACCCTTAGGAATACGTGCACCAACAGCAGTAAACTTCTTTGGGAATTTGAGGAACTCTACAACTTCTTGCAAATCCTGCTTTGCTTCAGCCTGTCCGGCAACACTCTTGAAAGAAACTTTGTCTTTCTCGTTTCCGTATAGACGAGCACGACTCTTACCGAAGCTCATTGCCTGGTTACCCTGACCCTGAGCGCTCTTGAGCATAAAGTAGAGCAAGCCACCAATTAGAACGACAGGGATGATGTTAATGGCTAAACTACCTAGAATCTGGCCTGTGCTACTAGCTGGTTTAATCGTTACAGCTACCTTGCTGTAGTTTAGGCCTTCATCTTTCAAGCTTACGGTATCTTCTTTGATAGCCTTAAGTGTAGGATGCTGATCACCCTTCCTAGTAATATCTAGTTCATTACCGCTGAGCTCAATCTTTTTATAGTGACCGGCGTTCGCATCGCTAATCGCCGTAGTCAGTGGGATCTCTTTTAGAGTAGTTGGTTGCTTGTAGGCAGCGTAGCTAATTATAGCTACAAGCACTAGAAGCGCTATGAAGCCAACGTTCTTAAAACCACGCCCCCCCGAATTACGTTTTGCATTCGGTCGTAAAGGTTTTTTATCCATATAAAAACAGTATACAACGTTTTATCGGGCTTTGCCTAGCGCTCGCGGTGCTCGAGTGCTAAAAACACATCACCCACCCTTAGCCACCACTGTTGATTGACGTCAAATTTGCTGTTGATTGGCCCGGTTTTAGCCGCAATTACCAAGCGTTCTAGCAGCTTTTTTGAAAGTTGTACGTCTGTATATCTAAGAAGCCACCCCGCCATAATTTCACGCGCGGCATTATGCGGTAGCATGATGAAATTATGGCGTTTAAGCGTTACACCATCAGTATGCGTAGCGAGCCAATTAGTGACCTCAGCATTTATTTCATGATTCAAACTCATAAATTTTTGATGGAGATCTAGAAGCGCTTGCCTATCTTCATAAGCGAAACGAGGCATAATATTCTGCCGGATGTAGTTACGTAGATATTTGGCATCAGCATTTGTACTATCTTCGCGCCAGCTCAGTCCCTTCTCTTTAGCGTAACGAAGCAATTCAGATTTTGGCACACCGAGCAATGGTCGATACACTTCATCGCTACTTTTCAATGAACTAAGGCCTCGACGCCCCGTACCGCGTAGCATGTTTAGCACCATAGTTTCTAACAAATCGTCCTGATGATGAGCAGTAATAACAGCCTGGGCACCATGAAGGGTACGAGCTCTTTCTAGGAAGTTATACCGAGCAGCGCGAGCAGCAGCTTCACTAACCCGAGGACCAAGCCTTCCCTCCTCTGTTTCATACGGTAAACCGTAGTCCCGAGCCAGATCTGAAACTAGCTGACGTTCAACGTTAGAGTCTGTTCGGACACCATGGTCATAATGAGCAACAACCAGTTCAACACCAGGTAGCTTAGTAAGTATATCTAGCAGTACTACACTATCCACCCCGCCACTCACGGCTAGTACATACTTTCCTGGCTTAAGGCTCACATTCATGGTATTAGTATACAGTCGTAGCGACCGATGTTAAAACACAGTATACTAATGACATGCAATCTGTCATTTTCTCTACCGGCAACTCCGAAAAATTCAATATAGCACACATGGCATGTGAGGCTGCGGATATACAGCTAACGCAGAGCATGCTCGATATACCCGAGATTCAGGGCGAGGATCCTGAAGTTATCATTCGCGATAAAGCGCAGAAAGCATTCGACCTATTAGGTAAACCCGTGATCGTCAGTGACGATTCATGGAACATCCCCGCCCTAAACGGCTTCCCTGGCGCTTACATGAAGTCCGTTGATCACTGGTTCAGACCGGAAGATTTTCTCAACTTAACACGGCCTCTGGAAGATCGTCGCATTATTTTAGTACAAATGCTCGCCTACCAAGATGACACCCGGCAGCAGGTCTTTCGTAAAGAATATGTTGGCACTATGCTGACCGAGGCGCGTGGTAATTATGGTAAACCCATTCAAAAAGTAATCAGCATGCCTGGCGACAATGGGTTAAGCGTGTCTGAAGTATATGAGCAAGGCGCAGCACACACGGAACGCCCGGTATCAGCAACCTGGCATCTGTTCATACAGTGGTACCAGGAAAACCTAGCCGCTTAAATACTTAGTACAGCTTGCGCCAGCAGGCTGAAGATTGTTTGTTTTTCTTGAGGCCGCAGATCTGTGTAATATATCCACTGCCCATCAATATCAAACTGTACAAAACTCCAGAAGAAGTTACCCTTAATACTATCGGTATATTTTGGTGTTTTAGTTAACCGAGCGGGGATATACACAATATTTGGAGACCCGTTAACGCTATATTGCAGCACAATATTAGTGTCGCCTGCGATCTTGTCCTGGTAGTAACGTATAGCATTATCCGGGTTGAACTCTATACCACCGTCTTCAACAGACTTCTTAATTCCCGTTTCAAACAACTTATTGAGTTTAGGGTCATTGGCAAATATTGTCACATCAACTGTGATACCGGCGGGATCATATGTAACGGGTATATCGTATGGCTGTATTATGCTCGTCAGAAAAGCAAGTTTCTCTTCATTCGAAGTATTAACTTTGGCCTGCTCAGCCTGCTTAGACAAGCGGTGGTTTGTGTAATCTACCGAGTTGTAATCTTTTATGATTTTGCCCTCTGAAAACAAACCCTGAAAAATAAGATGTTGCGAAAAATGTTGGCCGTTCATCAAATATGGTAAATATTTCAGTTGATGTACTGCAGTCCTTGGGCTAACAAGTGCCTCTTCTATGTCCACCCATTCAAAGGTACCCTCGTCGCATGCTTCCACGAGAGTACCTTTATACTTCGTTGCAACAAATATGTAGTTGATACCATTTTGATTACTGTCATCCAACCAGGAGAGTGTACCTACTAATTTTAGATCGAGTAGCTCGACTCCCGCTTCTTCTAGAAACTCTCTCTTTGCCGCAGCAAAAAGATCTTCATCAGGCTCTACTTTTCCTCCAATACCTAACAGTGCATCCGGCCAAATAGCTTTATCTGCCGCTCGATGCAATAAACGAAGTTTGTTGTTGTCTTTCAGGTATACATTGGTAAAAATTGAATACATATGTTTAGTCGTTATTCTTTGGTTATTTTGTAAATACGGACATCACTCTTGCTGTTCTTGTATTTATGAACAACCATCTCATAATTCAGGTTATTGGCAGCAATACTACTTTCAAGTAATTCTAAAGCTCGAGGGTCTTTATTACTAAAGGAGCAATATATCTCACTCTCTGAATGAGTATAAGAATCAATATAGTCCCAGAATTTCTCAACTATTCTGACGGATGAGTCATCTTGCAAGCATGCATTAAACTCAGTCGCGGTGTCCTCAAGATGGAATGGAGGGTTAAAGAAAACTACATCGTAAGTATGCTTGAGCGCTGGCATATTTCCAAGATGCATTTCTGCGGTCGTTTTCGTACCACTCAAAGCTGCAGACTCTTTTAAGTACGTGATGGCCTGAGGATTGATATCAACAAAAGTAGCCGACGTGGGATTGTCACATGCTAAACCAACGAAGCCATTGGAACAACCGTAGTCGAGCACGCGCTTATTCTTAACAGTTCGAGCGATTTTATGAAGCTCCCGAGAAGACCTAAATTGGTTGCTTGGGTATATACCTGGCCCAACAACATATGGGATTTTGAAAAACTTAACTTTGTAGTTCCACGTTACATTGTTGATGTTCTGAAATATCTCTGTCGTCGTTTGGCTTTTGTAATTCTGGGCTAGGAACTGTGCGTACCTTTTGTCGACCTTGTCTTCGTCTGGATGAAGCTCCACATTGTTTTGGTAGTAATCAAATACTTGTTGATTGTGGGTTAGAATTAGCTTCCTAGTATTTCTAGGTACTGAGGGGTCTATCTCTGCTAGTATGAAACACTTTTTCTCTGAAATTGTGCTATTTTGCATCATTCTGTTGCTCCTAATATTAGTCCTACTGTTGCATCCAATGGGGTCTGTGAGGTATTGATAATCAGATCTGATTCAACTGGTCTGAAAAGTGAATCGCCATCTACGTTCGCCATCCTTCTTGTGACTTCAGCGTGTGTAATTCCCCGTAGTGCCAATCGCTGCGCTCTTTCAGTGTCATCTGCTTCTAGATGAACCCAGACGAGATCAGGGTTAGCTCGACGGATTAAACCTGCAATCTTTACGGCTACACACGTTATGACCTTCTGTTCGCCTAATTCCTCCGTACTCAGCCACTCCGTTGGGCTACCATAGTAATTTCCTTGATAGTCACAATATTCCAAGGTAGGTTCAATAATCTTGCCTGTATTGTGTAACTCTACGAATGCTTCCCTACTCACGAATGTCTTGTCTACCCCATCTATCTCATCGGATCTGATGGGCCGTGTAGTGTAGTCGGGAAATGGTACAAAACCACTCTCACCACGCAGACTTCTAGTGATCGTGCTCTTGCCTGTAACGGGAGCACCGGTTAACATAACTGATCTCTTCATGATGTTTCTTAGCCCTTTTTAGTGCAGCTGTGCTGCTGCCCGTTACCCTCGCTTTAGTGATGTTGATGAGTGTAGCATGTGTGTATATACGTATCAATACGTATGATATTATATGATCAGCTTTGAGGCGTGGTAATCAAAGCAAAACAGATAGAGATCACCCCTTCGCTAGGAATGTGTGACCCGCTTCTCGGTAGAGATTCCATTGACAAAAGGAGGTAAATGATTGAATATATATAAATCTGATCACGTATAGACACATGATCACTAACACGTAAAACAGGCAGGTGCTACTATGAGGATTCATCTAACAGGAAGTTCACGTAACCCAGACGAAGATCTACCTTATTTGCGACGAATCATAGATATTCTTCATAGAAATAACGTCTCCATTGCTCTAAACTGGGTCGAAGCAGCCCATCATAGATCTGCCGTCGGCAACAAGAATGGCGCTTTAGACTGGAGCGACATTGTCGCGCTTAATGTAGAGGCCATTTCAAGGTCGGACGCACTGATTATCGAAGGTACAACTCACGGATTTTTCCAAGGTTTCCAGGCAGCAATAGCCCTAGAAAGACGCCGACCAGTACTGTTCTTGTCGCGAGAACCTATCAGTGGACTCCCGGTGGGAGGTATTCAGAGTAAACTCTTAACCACCAAGCACTACGCGGATATCGACGAGCTCGAAAAAATAGTAAAAGGTTTTCTAAAAGACTACTCTCGTCCCAACAAACAGCTCAACCTAAGCGAACAGTCCTACCGTTTCTTGCGCGGGGAGTCACTGCTCGCGGGAAAGACAGAGGCAGAGCTAGTAGATAGCCTTATCAACGAAAGACTCAAGCGATAATGACGAGTAGTTTTCCTGATGTGCACAATATGATACGTGGGGCTATCTCATGATCATATTCTTAACAGGTAGTTCATGGGAGTTAAGAGAAGATCTACCTTTTTTGCGCAAGGCCGTAAAAGTTATCGAAGAAACTGGCAATGTTCTAGCGCGCGATTGGATTGAGACAACCTTTGAACGATCAGAGACACCCAACGTCAAAAGGCCTCCCATCGACTGGGACAAAGCAATGCACGGAACCGTCGACGCCATTATGCGTGCTGACGTAGTGATCGTGGAAACGACCTCTTATCGCTTCTCGCAAGGGTACCAGGTAGCGCTCGCACTGCAACAGAAAAAACCTGTGCTAGTGGTTTCTCGACAGCCCAATGGCACTCGTTCCCTGTCTGGAATTAAGAATAAGCTCCTAAGCTTAGCTGAGTATCAAACAGAAGAAGACTTAGACAAGGTTATTCGTAAATTCATACGAGACAATACTATTTCTACGAAAGATCTTCGTTTCAACTTCTTTATCGATCGACAGATTTACAATTACCTGCGAAGCGTTTCTTATGAAACTGGGAAGAATAAGTCTGAAATCATTCGTGACCTTATAGGAAGCGAGATTAAGCGCAATGAAGACAAGTAGCTTGGAATCGTATTTTATCTACTTACATGGTATAATTTGCTAAATTCTTAGGGGTACGTGTTTGTGGTGGCCACAAACATTAGTAGCTAGTTCGATTAGTGTGCGAATAATATGACTGCAATTAAAGTGAGCTAAGATGAGTGAACTAACCATACCCGCTGCTAATATTATACAGACCCCGATCTTCCCTGAAGCACGACAGGATACTATCGAGTTATATCCTGCAACAAACGCCTTAATCAAAGCAGAATGGGTACTCTTTGACGTCGACGACACGATCGTAGAACATGACCCTGATGCGCAGTATTGGACCGCCCTGCACACTTTGGCGATTGAACACGATGACGAAGATCAGTTCTCACCTGACCAGTTCGCTCTGAATTATGCAGTAACCAAGTCTTCGGACGTAAGCGCTGAAGAATACGAGCAACTTGACGCATACCTAGAGTCTGTTCGTACATTGTCAGAGAAACACACGGGTGACCCGGGCAGCTTTGAGCGTGTTGCTCAGGCATTTAAAGACTACCCTCATAGTGGCGAGATGCTCAAGGAGGCGATCAGAACACTACCTCGGTATCAATCTGCCGGACCATTTTGGGAGGCTCGGGCTCGAATGCTAAGAGAAAGCGGCGTTCCCGCTTCTTTCGGTAAGAAACTGATGCCAGGAGTAGAAGACCTCATATCTCAGCTCGGTCTTATGTCCAAGAAACTCGGCATTGTCTCTAACTCACGATCTGATCTAATAGTTCCTGCCCTTGAGGAATTACTTCCAGACTGTACTACGACATTCACCGAGATCCTTGCCCTCGGAGGAAGCGACACCCCCACCAAGCCATCAGGTAGCGCATACACATTACTCGAAGAGCGACACAGCATTATTCCTGATAGCTGTATATACATCGGCAACGCCGAAGAAGATGTTGCCTTTGGGGCAAATGCCGGCCTCCCCGTTTTGATACTAGGAAAGCCATTCGGAGAACCGGAAGAGGCAACTTTTATAGAAGGAATCCCCGCCCTAGTGCGTACACTTCGCAGACATACCGATGGTGCAAGCCTATTCCGTATCGCCACTAAAGGCACTATTGCAGCCTTTGAATCAGACGGCTCTCTTACGATCAATTTAACACCAGCCGAGACACAAGCCATGGTGAACAGTGGCCTGAAGAAATTTTGGAGTCGACACTTAACTCAAAGCGTCGAAGCATACACTAGTACGGCATGGTCAAGTGAATATCCATCACTTAAGACTATCGAGAATTTCGCTGACTCATTCGGCCCCATAGCCGGTGATATTCGTATAAACCGGCTAGGTGCACACCCGGCACTTGCGGATTATTTTACAGATGAGCGCACCCATAAAATCAGTGGCAGTTTGAGCCTCCGTGGGCATAACTATTATGTTTGCGTAGACAGACGGCTAGAGCCAGAGGAACGAGTCGCAGTCATGATGGATGAGCTCAGTTTAGCGATGGCAACGCTAGAATCCGTCGACCGCAGTCAACTCGACCCCACAGATCTTCTCCCTTATCTTGGAGTGCTCGATAATGCCAAACAGCAAGCACTCTCACTTTTTCATGCCTACACATACAGTGAAAGACGAGAAGGTATACCTAGTGATGCTGAATATCTACAGCTAAGAAACAATTTAATAGACATAGCTGAGCGCACAACACGCAGTTTTTTTGAGGCATGTATGGGGCGAGAATTTACAACCCCGCTCACAACCATGGATGTGGATAATCTGAAAACTGAAATCCTCCAAGCAGATGTAAATCTACATCCAAAGGGTCTCAAACTACAGGAGTTAGACCATCCACTAAAGATAATGCTTGCAGCGCATAATTTAGCTCAGACACAACCCTTCGACACTGTAGTCGGCTTTCCGTCTGGCGGCTCACAGATTGCAATCGTTACGGCTCTAGCGGGTGAAACACTTCACGATTTAGCAGCACGCTCTATAAAAACTATCTACATTCCGTTATCTCAACACTCCGGAACTGTGAAAGGAAGTGAGGTGCCCATAAGTGATGCCCTTCTAGATACAAGCGTAGAAGCATTTCGCGAAGCGCTAGAAGGCAGGCATGTTATGATAGTGGACGATAACTCTGCTACAGGTTCTACTGTTACTCGTGGCGCTAAGTCTATCGAAAAGCTTTCACCATCTTCAATCCGAAGTGGCGTTGGAGAACTTGATCCGCAGCGTACGCTGATACGAGCACGAGCAGCAAAGGATGGACTCGTAGTAGACATTGCCAATATGGAGCATGCGCTCTTCGACGGCGCCAGTGGTGTAGTACCAATAACCAACAGTGACGTGCAGCTACGTAAAGAATACGCTGGACATGTTCTAGGCTTACAAAGCTGGAAGAGATAGTTTACATGGATACACCTAAATCAATTGCCGATTATAAAACCTACATTGAGAATACTCCTCAAGCCATACGTGAGACATACAGAACACAAGAAGGCATATCAGCGGCACGCAAGCGTTTAGACAAGAGTCATCGTGTATTCTTCGCAGGTAGCGGTAGTTCTATTCCCGCTGCCCTGCTTGGTGCTCAGCTACTAACCCGGCACACCGAGAAGACAGGTATCTTTGCTCCTAGTTCTATGCTGTTAGATAAAATCCATCTCACCGAGCACGATACAATCGTGTTAGTTAGCCAAGGATGGAATCGAGCTGACGCCGCACTCATCACACGCAAAGCACTCCAAGAAAAAGCGCACCTCATTATTGTAACTGGACACCCTGAGCGAGGGTCTAATTACGATCTGGATGAAAACCGAGTGACGATCATACCAATCTTCCCAACAATTGAAAAAATATTTTGTCGACCAGCAACAGCGGTCACGGGCTATATCAAGATTGCTCAACTTATTGAGCAATTGATTGGTATTACCTATACAGAGGATGCTTGGCTTAAGGCATACGAAGAAGGCATAAAAACAGCGCCGAGCAGCCTTGAGGCCGACAAGCAGTACGTGATCCTGGCGAGCAGTTTATTGCTATGTTCAGGCAATAACATAGCACTTTCATTGCGTGAAGGAGCCGGGCACTACGGAACAATGCAAGAAATTGAAAGCTACGGACATGGCGTCTACGTCCCTGACCAAGCCCACAAGAACACTACGCGCTACATCGTGCTTACTACTAATGACGCCTACTACAGGAGTGCAGTACAGCGAATTCAACCTATGCTTGAAACGGTACCCTCAAGCTATGAGGTTTGGTCAGCCTCTGACGATGCGGTACTGGCGAACGTCACCTTTATGGGGCGCATCGCCGGAACGGTCCTTACATCGATCGAGCAGAATGGATGGGACATGAACAATCCACCAGGTATGGAGGAGAATCGTTCTTTCCATGAAGTTGGGATTCAATAATGACAATTGAAGATATTATTACAAAGACGAAAGAGCTGCTTGAGCAGAAGCCCGAGCGCCCTATTATGATCATGGTTGCAGGCGGCTCAGCTACTGGCAAGAGCACACAAATACTACCTCAGATACTCCATGCATTCGGTGAACAAGCGCTACGTGTTGAGCAAGACTGGTACCAACTTGGCGTTAATTTTATCGAGAAAGACGAAACACCTTATAAGTGGGATGACCCACGTAATTTTCAAATCGAGCGTTTCGCGAAGGACCTCGCACAATTGCATGACGGCCAGCCCATCATCGCACCCTCGTTTGACGTTGTAGAAGTAGGGTCAGTAGGCGAACGAAGACTCGAGCCTAAGCCGGTAATTATAGTAGACGGAATTTATACACTTTATGATGATATTAGTCAGCTTGCAGACTTTAGTGTTTACGCAACCATGCCGTTATATGCTCGTTTTTTACGACGGCTGTTTCGCATGGTCTATGACCAAAAACAAGATAAACCCCAGACCGCTTTCAAGCAGGTTTTTGGCCCGGTCCTACAAGCTCATCAAGATATTGTCAGTAAGCAGGCTAAACTGGCCGATTGTGTGTGCACTGTACCCTACAGCTTTGCCGACACTATTAAGCGCTATGCACTAACTCCATCGGAAGAGTCAGTGCCGCTAACTGCAATACTGCACTTTGAACATGAAGGCCTCCGATTCTGGGGTAAAGATGAGGGTGAAAACTACCATATCTACATTACCTACGATGACAATCTTTACTATGACTTTTCAGTAGATGGAGCATATAAGCCACTACTAAACGATCTAGACTATTTGAGCATCTAGGTTACGGGCAATGCACAAACGAAACAGCGCTTTCGAGCGTAGCCTGTTATACTAGCTGACAAGAGCACTACCAAACAAAAACATGGAAAAAGATATCGTACTGGTTATAGCCGGATTTGTCGTTGGCGCTATGAACGCCATCGCCGGTGGCGGCATGCTTATTGGCTTCCCTATTTTAGTCGGCGTTGGTTTATCGCCTCTGCTCGCCAACGCAACTGCAAACATTGTGACATTTCCTGGACAGATCTCGTCAGCATACGGATACCGCAGCTACTTGCGGCGCGTGCCGCTTCGCTACGCCCTGCTGCTCATACCTATCGTCCTGGGTGCAGCAGCAGGTGCGTTTACTCTGCGACATACCCCTGCCGCCGACTTTGCTCGCATTGTGCCACTACTAGTGCTGTTTGGCGTCTGCATGTTCACCGTCCAGCCGTTAATCCACCTTCAGCTACATAGCCACATTCATGAGCGCCGCAAAGCAATTGTACCGCTGCTAATCATTGGTGGCACCATCTTACCGATCAGTTTTTACGGTGGCTACTTCGGAGCTGGTTTTGGATTTATGATGCTCGCCTTCTTAGGTTTTACGAGTATCCACGACACGCATATGATGAACAGCATGAAAAATGTTGCCGCTGCTTTCGTGTCCGGCGCATCAACAATCATGCTATTTAGTTCTCACCTTATCCAGTGGCGAACAGGTGTTCCTATGGCAATCGGTGCGATCATGGGCGGCTATGCTGGTGCTCGTTACGCACAGAGGGTTTCGTCATATTGGCTCCGTATTGGTATCATCGTCATAGGCCTTAGCGCAGCCATCTATCTAGGCTTGCAACAGTACTAGCGTTGGAGCTCAAAATCTGTTACAATCTCCCCTGTTCATACGCAAAGTTTTAACACTTTTTGATGTCGGTGTAGCTCAGTTGGTTAGAGCACAGGACTCATAAGCCTGGGGTCAGTGGTTCAAATCCACTCACCGACACCAAAAGCTGTTAAACAAGAAAAACATCCGGTTTAAACCGGATGTTTTTCTTTCCTGGCCAGCCCTATTGACCGGTTGTAGTCGTGGTAGTTGCCGGTGCGGCTGACTGCCCCAAGATAATGATAAAGTCGGCACCTGGGTAACCTCGTGTAAGGGCAGCATTCACGACAACTGTCGCATTGTATTTCTTTTTCAAGTACGCGAGCGTGTTAGGCATTTCACCATTTGAATCATCGACAATTGTTGTAGTTGCCTGAGTAGCGGGTGAATCGCCAATTGAGACGGTCATGCCCTTAGCGGCTAGCTTGTTCTCTTGCTGCAGAGCTAGCCCAGTCGTAGTCGTACCATTTAGTACTACGACGTTCGAGCCTTCTTTGGCGATTGGATCAGAAGTAAGGATCTTGTTGATCTGTGCTTTGATTGCCGTGAAGTCGTCTATGCCAGCAGCTGGTACTAAGGCTGATTGCCCATCAGGTGACGTGTAGTTAGCGAGCATAGTCGTGTTCTTGCCCATCAGCGTGTTGATATTGTAAGAGTCGATCTTAGTGTCATCAATCTTCTTAGTGTCACTGTAGAGCGTTTCAATTTCCGCGACACTCATATCCGTCTTTACATTGTTACCCACGGCATCAATCAGACTTGTTAGTTTCAGTGGATTCGCCACTACTGAAGTACTTGAGGCCTTATCTTTAATGGCGACCAGCATTTCACGCTGGTACATTGTGCGGGTAAAGTCGGATTGAGCGTACCCATAAGAGCCGTACGCGTCACCACGAGCACGAGCTAAGTTCAGCGCCTGCTTACCGTTTAAGGCGACCGGACCGTTAGGATATTTAGCCAGTGCACAGCAAGTACGTGTAGTGTAGTCAAGACTCGGGTCATAGATACCACGTGGATCATCGCTGTTGATAGTTATGTTGATGCTACCAACTGCATTAACCAAGTCACGGAAAGCACCGTAGTTCACCAACGCTTGATAATCAATCGTCAGACCAAGATTGTCCTCTACGACGGACTGTAGCTTGCCCATACCGCCATCTGGGTAGGCGCTGTTAATCTTGGCGTGCGACGAGCCTATCTGCACCCATAGGTCACGAGGGATGCTCAGGATGAGTGCTGTGTTGTTCTTGGTGTTAATACTCAAGACCATTATGGAGTCAGTTAAGTTTGCTCCGTTGTGGCCGGCGTCATCCGCTGAGTTTGCAGCAACTAAAATATTCACCCGACCGTCTTGGTTCTTAAGGGGCACTGGATGAAATGCACCGAGTAAGCTCAGTGGATTCTTGTTGCCAGTAATTTTCGAGATATCTTTGTAGAACCTAAAGCCAAACCATATGCCAGTCAAAAGTACCAATACGCCAAGTACTGCAAAAAAACGCTTTTTAGTCCAGCGCTTCTTGCGCTCTTTCTTGGCCTTTTTAGGAGCTGTTTCCGGGGCAAGCACATCTTCTGGGGCCAAAGAGGGTTGAGCACCCACCATGCGGCGACGACGCCCTTCTAGAGGACCTGCTGCTTGAGCAGAGTTAGCTCCCCGCGTCCTAGGAGTTACGGGGGAAATTTCTTGAGGTTGGGCACGCTGAGGCATGTCGACTAGCTTAGCAGGATCTTGCTGAGGTTTAGCTGAAGGAGAACGAAATACTGGTTGGCGCTGCCGGGGAGCGGTCGGCTTTGCAAAAAAACCGTCTATTGAGGGTTGTCTTTTGGGGCCAAAATTGTCGTACTTTTTTGGTTGCATTACGTTGCATTATTGTACGGGAAAAACGTCGCGGGATAAAGCTTTAGGTAACAAACTGTGGATTACATAAAAACTCCACCGAACACGCAGAGTGTTTGGTGGAGTTTTACTTAGTGTATTGTCTACAGCTTGTTTAGTAAGCTGTCGACGGCCAGGATCTGTCGATTGCTGGTAGGTACCAGTTCAAAATCGCAGGCCCAACCCTGGTTTATGGCGAGTCGCATGTACGGCTGCCTTTCTGGTTTAGATTTTATTTTTGTTGGATTTTTGTTTTAAAGAATTATTTTTCAATATTCTCAAAACTATTTCATAGTATAGCAAAAAGCTTGTGTTTTGTCAAGAGGGGATTTTGCAATCAGCGTAATCGGGTCTTAAGTCGTAGGTTTGCTACATAGGAACGAGGGTCGACACTTGGGTTGGCTAGTAAGTAACGCTTGTGCTTGTCCATAAAGCTAAGGATGTTATCAGGAAAGTGCGCTGTGTCAGCAACATAACTAGACTGCGTATTAAACGCGACATCTGTCTCCATAGCACGAAGCATTTCTTCTATCTGCTCGCCTTCTGAAGTTTCAAAAAAATGAGGCCGCTTATTCGTAGTGGCCATGATTTAAACTTTAGCTTTCTTAGGCTTTTTTATTGCCTTTTTGTGGTCTTGACCTTTGGACATTAGCGTTACCCCTCGTATACGTTATATTATGTATTATAGACTTATATTTGACTATTTACTAATCTCATACTAGAAAATGTTTTTGTATGACCTTGCGCCTACCTGTTCGAAAAAACTTTTGGTAATTTGTTACACTTTAAGGATTATGGAGGAGCCACAGATATGGATTACGAAGAACTACTCAAAAGAGCCGTTACAGTTCGCCAGCGCTATGATGAACTTAACCAAATGCAACAAAGACCTACATGGAATGGACAAGATTTGATGGCAGGATTTGTTGGAGATGTAGGAGATCTATCTAAAATCATCATGGCGAAGCACGGGCTACGTGGGATGGACGATGTCGATGCTAAGCTCGCGCACGAATTATCAGATTGTCTGTGGTCCATCTTATTGCTTGCAGACACATATAAAGTCGACCTCGTTACGGAGTTCACGAAAACTATGAATAGTCTCGAAGCTAGAATCGCTGCCGAGAGTAAGTAAGACGCATTACTCTAGCCTTAATAGCTAGAACCAGTTCTTCTTGCGGAAGTAGAGATACATCGCTATGGCTAGTAATGTCGAGAATGCCGCGATAATACCAAACGTAGTGTATGACCCCCAGAAGTGCCAAGCGCCTGTTTCGATTCCACCCGGCAGAGGTACATTCATGCCATACATAGTACCAAGTACCGTGATAGGGATCGTGAAGGTAAAGATAAGTGTTAGGATTGCTAAAATCCGGTTAGTCTTTTCGGTGCTGGTCGTAAAGTCGGCATCCTTATAGATCTCAACTGTTTCCTTCGCTTCTTCAAGCACTTCCCACAATTTGTTAACCATTTTAGTATTGTTTGAGTAGTACTTAGCCATATGTTTGCCTGAAAACTCATTAACCTGTTGTGCTAAATCTTCCAAGACCAGTCTTTTCGGACCTACAATTCGAGACAAGCGAACAATTTTCTGTCTGACCTTACCGATTCTTTGAGCATCTGAGCGACTATTATCAAAGACTTGGTCTTCAATTTCGTCCAGCTCACCCACCACGGCGTCAGTCATGTCTGAGATATCATTCAATATTTTGCTAATCAATATATATGTTAGGTAACTAGCGTCCTTGAAGTAGCTAGCAGTTTTCGTTGAACTGCTTTGGCACTCACGGAATAAGTCAGTGACAGCTGCCGTATCGCCTGTGCGAATAGTTACCACAAAGTCTTTACCCAGAAATAGACCCACCTGGTTTACACAAATCTTGTCGGCCTGAAGGTCATAAACTGGGGTATGAAGAAGCAAGAATAGATAGTTTTTCTCGTGCTCAACCTGTAAATGTTGGACCTTCTGTAGGCTTTCATTCAGGTGCAATGGATGCAAGCCGTATTTTTCTTGAAGCCGAGTGAGGTTTGGCGCGTCAGGGTTCTTGGCGTCAACCCATGTAACACCGTCATGGGTATGTGTATGGATAGTAGATTCAATGCTCATGGTTATTGCACTAATAATAGAATAACCCCTACTAAAATGACAGCGTTTTAAAGATCGCTTGCCTTAAGGTTATATTCAGCTTATGATTATAGAAATTACTTAAGCTTACAAACATGCCTACAGTCATTGAAATCAAAAAAATCACAAAAACATACCATCTCGGTGACGAAGTCTTAAACGCTCTCGATGATGTATCACTAAATGTAGAGGCCGGTGAATTCATCGCAATCGTCGGACCATCAGGGTCGGGTAAATCGACTCTTGCTAACATTATCGGCGGCCTAGATAGAGCAACTAGCGGTAACGTCTTGGTAGACGGCACTGACCTCGCTCAAATGAAAGACGGACCAATGTCTGATTATCGGAATCAACACATCGGGTTCGTGTTCCAGTCATTTAACCTATCAGGCACCCAAACAGCACTAGAAAATGTGACCTTACCTTTAGTATTTAGCCGCATGAAAGCTAAAGAACGGAAAGCTCGCGCTCTCGATTGTCTGCAGGCAGTAGGGTTAGGTGACCGTGTTAATCACAAACCGAATCAGTTATCGGGTGGGCAGCGCCAACGCGTGGCAATTGCTCGTGCATTAGCGGGAAAGCCTAGTATTATCATCGCCGACGAACCTACCGGCAACCTCGATACAGCTCGGGGAGAAGAGATTATGAAACTACTCAGGGACCTTAATAAACAAGGTATTACCCTTATAATCATTACTCACGACCTAAACATTGCGAAGCAAGCAGACCGCATCATACAAATTAAAGATGGCCGTTTGGCGGGACGAGGATAACTATGCGTTTTGGTGACTACATACTAATTGCCTTTCGTAATATCCGACGTCAGAAACTGCGTAGTGCTCTTACGGTATTTGCTGTCGTTATCGGCGCTACTAGTATCACGATCATGTTAGCGGCCGTGTTCAGCCTTAAAGGTTTTATGACTAAGCAATTTGAAGCGAATGGCATATTTCAGCAAGTAGTGGTTTCACAACAAACAGACGTCACATGGGATAATCGTAGCAGCGGCGGCAATTGTACAGACTGTACAGTGCTCAGTGATACATTGGCTAGCAAGATAGCCACTACTCCTCATGTAATCGGAGTATCCCGGCAAACCAGCATGTGGCAATTCAATGCACTCACCTACGGTTCACAAAAGTTACGCATGCAACAGATGGTAGCTTATGACGCCAATGGCGTTACTAAAAGTAATGTCGTTGCCGGTCGTGATTTATTACCTTCAGACAAAGAAGGCGTAGTTACTGTCACCTCAGACTATGCAGATAAACTAGGATTTAAGCATAAATACACCGATTTAGTCGGTAAAGAAGTGTCATTTAGTAGCAACAACTATTACAGTGGCGTTGGCTCAGATCCGATCAAACAACAAGCCGACCAGCAAGCTTGGTTCAATGCTCATCCTAATTCTGACGGCCGCGACTACACACCCCCACCAGTCGTCTTACAGGCAAAGGTTGTAGGCATTGTCACTGCCGACAACAATAGCTACACCGTGCGCGTGCCACTTGATTGGGCACGAGGCATGCAACTCGACCAACGCTACGAAGTCACCAAAGAAGCTCAACAAGCCGCCCAAGCTAAGTGTCAGAGCTCTCACACTCCATCATGCAATAGCCAGGGACAACCAACGTTAGTTGTTACAGATATCCTCGCCAAAAATGGTTACAGCAGTTTCATGGTTAAAGTTGATAAAGCTTCAAATGCAGCCGCCGTAGCAAAAACCATAAAGAACACCTACAAAGTCGGCGCAGCAGACGCACAGACACAGATAAAACAGCAGCTCGCAATCTTTAACATCTTAGGCCTCGTCTTAGGTGGTATCGGCGGTATAGCACTCGTGGTGGCCGCTGTAGGCGTCGTAAACACTATGATCATGTCGATCCTAGAGCGTACCCGTGAGATTGGTGTTATGCGTGCCGTTGGTGCTCGCCGTAGTACCATTAGTCGACTATTTACCATAGAGGCAAGCTTACTTGGATTCTTTGGAGGTGTTATCGGCCTAGGTGTTGGTTATGGGGCTGTACTTATTGCAAACCCCTTTATCAATAAGCAGCTGCAGAGCAACAACATCCAGAGTTCTAACATCATCACCCTGCCAATTTGGCTCATACTCAGTGTCATTGGGCTTACTACACTGATAGGCGTCTTTGCAGGCCTCTACCCTGCCCGCCGAGCGGCGCGGCTTGACCCCGTAGAAGCACTTCACTACGAATAAGCTACGACTTACTAGCTCTAGGTTTTATCTCACCCATTCCTCAAATATACTGTAGGTATGTTCAATATCCGGCCGAACATGTACCGTAACCCATTTTTCTGGGTAGTAGTCGCACTTACGGTTATCGCTCTATTCCTGGGGATAGGCCTTGCCTTTGCATCAGCACGGATGAATAACCTGTTTCACAGACAGCAACAGTACCAAAATTATAGTAATGTACTGAACGACCTGTTATTCAACCTGACTAGCGCAGAAACTAGTCAACGAGGCTACCTCATAACCGAAGATCAGACATATCTAGGCCCCTACGACAACGCTATCCCTATGATCAGGAAAGACCTCCACGCCTTAAAAATCTCCCCGCTAAGTGATGACTACCGGCAACATATCGATCAGATCACCACTATCTCAACCCAAAAGCTAGACGAGCTGAACCTTACGATCTCTACCCTCCAAAGCCAAGGACAACCCTCAGCTTTTGCTGTCGTGAGTACCAATGCCGGCAAAGAAGACATGATACGTTTACGTACACTCATAGGTGACGTCACTCGAGCCCAAAACAAAGACATCCATGCAAAGGTGGCTACTGCCGAACATCGCACGGCGATTATGAAGTTCGTCGCACCAATTGCCGGTCTTATGGACCTTAGCCTCATTGTAACCATAATGTATCTAACGCGACGGGCTATTCACAAAGAACAGCAACTCGAAAACCTCAAAGAACAATTCGTAGCTCTAGCTTCACACCAGCTTCGGACACCCGCTACAGCAGTCAAACAGTACCTAAATCTATTGCTCATGGGAACTTTCGGAAAATTAAAAAAGCAACAGCAAGAAGTCTTAGTCATTATTAACGACAGTAATGAGCGTGGTATCCACATTGCAAACAATCTCTTAAGCGTTAGTCGAGCAAGTAACAAAGAGATCCATATAAGTGACAGACCGACCAACATAAGCCAGTTACTCCAAGAGGTTGTCAATCATTATAAAAAAGCTATTGAGAGTAGTAGGGGCCAAAAGATAATAATAACTGTGCCCGGGGAACCAGTCCTAGCAAAAGTAGATTCATTTTACATACGTCTTATTTTCGAGAATTTGATTGAAAATGCCAGTAAATACTCGGATACTAAAAAGAAGATACACGTATCATTAGCAGCTCGGAAGGACACTGTAATATTCACCGTGAAAGATGAAGGTCAAGGTATTAGTAAGCGCGACATGCCTTTATTATTCAAGAAATTTTCTCGGCTAGATCAAGCAGCCAAACAGACTGAGGGTAGTGGACTCGGCTTATATTTGGTACGACAGGCAGCCTTACTTCATGGTGGCGACGTAAGTATACAGTCTGCAAGTGGTAAAGGGAGCACCTTTACGGTTAAGATTCGGCAGGATCTTTAATGCCTAAAGTGTTGATTGTTGAAGACGATGAAGCCCTTCGTACAGTCTTCTGTATGATCGTCGAGCGTGCGGGCTATAACGTTCAGCTAGCCAAGGATGGTAGTGAAGGTCTGAGGCAGCTTTCTAGTTTTTCACCGGATATTGTACTCCTTGATATGCTTATGCCGGTAAAATCAGGGCTCGAGCTTTTGCAAGAAGCTCAGGTTACCAAGAACTATCCGGAAACCACCGTTATTGTTTTAAGTAATTTAAGCGACTCTAAAACGATCGATAAAGCGCTCGAACTTGGCGCCGTTAAACACCTTATCAAGTCCAATATCGCGCCTCAGGATCTAATAAACACCGTCAAGGAATATACCGGCTAGCAATAATCTACGGCTAGTCCTGGTCTGTCTTAGGTGCAGGACCGACTTTCACCGTCCCTAATGCTATCCCTGCAATTACACACGAGTTGGCCAGGAAAACATAGAGTGGATACGCTATGAGTATAAAATCCACCTTCCCCACTGCTATCGCACCTAAAATACCTGAGATAGCGGACAGTATCCATGTCACTAATGTCTCACTTCCGGGATCTTTATAGGCCTTGATTGTCGTAAGGCCAGCTCCAATCGCATCAACACCGATCGTTATAAACAATGCATACGCCGCATTCTTAGTGAAGAACCAGACTACAAGCCCCGAAAATGCCAACAGCAGAGATATTCTATCCTGCTTGCTGTAGCCACCTGTGCCAAATTTTATCGAGAGCAAGAAAACTACCGCAGTTGCCAATGTCTGTGCAACCGTCATCCATAACGAGTTTGTAGCACCCTTAGCGAGCTGGCTAAAGGTAGCAATCAGCCCAAGTGAGGTCCATATTAACCAAGAAGCTCTGTGCGGGTGAGTAGTTCCTTTGAGGATATCCCTTACATACGGGATGATCATCACAATTCCCAATAAACCAGCGAGTAGTCCTATAGCTAAATACATAGGCTTTAGCGAGAAAAGAGTTCTTTTATCATATTGTAGTCAGCGCGAGCAGATTCTCGTTCATCATCAAATGAGATTTTGCTATTAAGATCTCTCTCGATCTTTTTGAGAGCCCACGCTTTTAGCACTTCTAGACTACGATCTTTACCGAACACCCAGGCTGCATGAACATAAAAATCCGTCTGCAAATGTGCAAGCGAATCGGCAGTGGCAAGTATTAAACCTTCTTTGCTCTTTGGACGCTCATCACCATGACAGCTATGGTAGCGAATAGCATCGTCAACAACCAATGCAATTTCCTCAGACGTAAAGCCAGCTTCAGTCGTAATCTGTCTGGCAATCTCTAGGCTTGTCTCCTCGTGCTCAGGATTTACGCGTTTCATCTTAGCGTCCGCGATATCATGCAAGAGAGCCGCAACCTCACTGAGTTCTTCGCTAGCACCATATTTTTTAGCCAGATCTTGAGCACTCTTCGCAACAATCAGTACATGGTTCTCATACAGCCAGTCAGCCCACTCATCGCGATTTGGGTCTTTATTTATGTAGAGTTCGTTAACTTTAGCTCGTACGCGTTCTAGTTTATTCATGGGTTAACTATACCAAAAGATAACCGCAGTTATCGACTAAACTAAGCCGTTCTACGTTTACATATCTACAACTACTTCTTGAGAATATTTTGTGGTGAGCCACTAAGATATGCTTCCACATTCTTTACCATAATTTCCAAACCATTAACGGCAGCTTGTCTGGTAACGCCTGCCACATGCGGAGTGACTAAGATCTTATCATTTGACAGGCATTTCTTGTAAAAATCATTTGATACATCGAAAAGTGGTTCAGGGTCGCAGTCTATCGCAGCTCCATCTACCGTACCAGCATCTATTGCAGCAATGAGACCGTCGATATCATACGTGTATGGTCGTGAGAACGTGATATAGTATGAACCTTTCTTCATTGTAGAGAAGAATTCGGCACTAAGCAGATTCTTGCTCGACGGGTTGCAGCTCAGTGCATTAACGACGACATCTGCCTGGCCAGATTTGGCAGCCAGATCATCTCCGCGATTGAAGTAGTCAACATTCATACCAAACTCCTCACAGCGCTCGCCGACTTCTGTACCAATGGTGCCATGACCAACAATAAGCACCCTTTTACCCTCCAGGCTTTCGGTCGAAGTAAACGGATGCTGCTCAGTCGTACGCAAGAATGTTGGGAATTGTCTGTATAGTGATAGCATCATGAACATCGTCCACTCGACGATAGACTTACGGTTGCCACCTCGCGCATTAGCGATGTATACATTTCGCTTAGCAAGCTCGCCTGAGTTAAAGCTACCAAGTTCGGTATAAGGGTACGTTACGAGTACATTCTCAAGCTTATCGAGATTAGTTAGAATATGCTCACCCCAGCTACATATAACGTCATAACCCCTAACTGTATTGAGCCATTCTTCATCTGAAGAAACGTTTTCAAGCTTTTCAACCTGACCAATGGCATTCAACCGAGCAGTCTGTTCATCAGTAAAATTAAAATCTCCGTCAATTGCTATCTTCTTCATATATTTCCCCTTTAACTAAAATTATACTGCAGCCACGGGCGAGAACTTACCCAGAGGAGTTTCTATTTGAAATAAGTTCTAAAATTAAAAAGATACAGGCCATAGCAATAAGCACAAACACCACCGAGACGAGAGCATTTGAGTCCTTAAATTGATCTCTATTGCTAATGTATAAAAACAGTTTAAAAAATAAAAGACACAGTACCCCACCTAAAAAAGCTTCTAGTAGCCTTCTTTTATCAAACCTTTTAGATAGTCGCATATCTTAACTATACCAGGGCAAACAAAAGACCTCAGATTTCTCTAAGGTCCTGATAAGCCCAGTGGCCTATACGCTGGCTACAATCTTTTCTATTTGTCGCTTAAGTTCGAGGACGGATGCGTAGACTATACTATGAATACCCAGCTCTGCCGCAGCATTCGTATGCTTAGGGTTGTCATCCGTGAATATGCATTCTTGTGGTTTAACATCTAGTTTCTGCATAATATGCTCAAAGACTTCGGGCTGTGGCTTTATGAGGCCAACTTCACTCGATATTACTATTTCATCGAAGTATTTTTCCAAGTCATGTTTTGCCAGTTCACCCCGTAAATGCTCGGATGACGAGTTCGATAAAAGCGCGAGCTTATACTCACCCTGCAATGTGCTCACATAATCCACGAGTAGCTCATTCAGTTCATTGTCTGCTTCTAATTCTTTTGCGACTTGCTCGACTGCTTCACCTGAGGCATCGGCTATAGCTTTAAAGAATTCTTCGTGAGAATACGTGCCTCTATCATGCTTCTCACTAGCATCAAGGAACGCCTCTTCACGCTCATAGCCATGCTGTTTAAGCCACCTGTTATAGCTATCCGTACGGAATACATCAAAGAAATCAAATATTATCACTCGTATCATAGGCATAGTTTAGCCGACAGGGGTCAAGAGGCCAAACGGGGCTGGGACAATTACCTTCTTAGGGATTTTAGGTAAACAAAACCCCTGTCGCTAGAACAGGGGTGATAGTGCTTATGGTTGCGGGACCAGGACTCGAACCTGGGACCTCATGGTTATGAGCCATGCGAGCTGCCGCTGCTCCATCCCGCGATATATTGCCGTTTTTCGAATAAAACACCGAAAAATAACTTTAGTTATTCTACCAAC
>CAZBLZ010000004.1:55361-57494 GCA_964493045.1 uncultured Candidatus Saccharibacteria bacterium | reverse complement strand
GGTAAGGAGCCTTCTCCTTCAATCGGCCCAGGCGGCAATGAGACATCAGTTATACCCTTCCTAAACTCAGGTTCCGACATAAGACCCTCCTTGGTTAAGTATTAGCGAGTATACTGCTGCGCAAACAAACTCACAAGCTGCTTAGTCTGAGCGACTAGTTCATCTATACCCGCTACACGAGCTAGAGCTGCCGGTGGGTTACCACTAAATGTCAGACGCAAAAATTTAATGGCATCAGCACCATATGGGGCATCGGGTCGAGCCATGAAACCACTGTCGTCAAAGCTAAATTCGTAGCGCTGCCCTGCTACCAATTTATTTCCACTAAGCTCCGTATGGAGATTTGGCGCATGTCCACTTTGCTGCAGCAGCTGCGCCGTAAACCATAGTCGAATCAGATCGAGTGAAATAGTAGGATCATTAAGTGCAATGAAAGTCTGTTCGAGTAAATGGAAGTACTCGGGTTCGGGCTCATCTTCTGTTGCGCGATTGAGCTGTTTTATAAAGTCATACCCTGCCATAGTGCGGTCTAAGTTAGTCACAATGTTGCCGTAGTGCGTTATCAGTCGAGTGGAAATCAACCGACCAATTTCACCGCGTCCACGCATAAATGTCACATCCGTAACGCTGAATAGTTCAATGCCACCTGCCAGCTTGCTCTTGACCCGCCGCACGCCCTTGGCCATAAGACGCAACTTACCTTGGTCGGGTGTTAAAAGCGTCAAAATACGATCAGCCTCTCCGTAATCAACTCGGGCTAGCACGATACCCGTTGTGACTTGTTGTTGGCTCATGAAGAAGGAACCTGAGAGGTAGAAACAGCTGAACGTACCACCGCACAAAGCTGCATGAGACTCGTTTTGGGCTTATATAAAATAGTTACTACACCCAACTCATTCATTGTAGTAGGTGATTTTTTGAGCTCATGAGGCCTAACAAAGCTATGCACAACGACAGGCACTTGCAGCCATTCTTGGTAGCTACGAAATTCATAAAGAAACTCAACCCCATTGTGCCCTGGTATCTGTAGTTCCATCACAACTACATCCGGCATCTGTCCATCAGCTAGCTGTATGGCTGTTTGAGCGGAACACGCATGAGCCACCTGATGACCAGCACGCTCCAATGCTTCACGGTAGCACGCTGCCTGCACTCTATCGGGCTCTAGAAGTAACACCTGCATCTTGTTATACCAATTGCATCTGTTGGCTCGGCTGTAACGTAGCAGCCAGGCCAGTTAGACTTCGGTACCGTGCTGCATGTAACTGCGTAGCTAGTGTGTGTAGTAGGCTATCTGCAACAAACACACCAGCCGCCGGGCCACTCACTACATGACGAAGTGGCTCACTTGCCTTACCATGCAATGCCTGAGCACGACGTAAGCTATCAGGTCCGATCTGAGTAGATTGACCATACAGTCCAGCCACCACGCCGTAGCGGCTCCGGTGAGCGGCCAGCCGCACTAGCTGCGGCGCGTCTTCAGCTGGCGTCTCCGCCTGCGCTACCACGAACACCTGCCCAAGACTGGTTAGTGCAGATTGCAATATAGTACGATCAGCAATAATCGGCTGGACACGTGGTCCAGGCTCTAGTTCAAGCTCTACACCATACGCCCGCGCAAACGGCTGCAAGTTTTGAGCCGTATCGTATAAAAGTGATGAGATAGTTACAGGCTCTAGTTCAAGTGGTGTGACCTTTCCCTGTACTCGTAGGCTTAATGCGTAGCTCTCGGCTAGCTGAAGTGAGGAACCAGCGATTGCACGCACTGTTTTCCAGCGTTCCATACTCGTCTCTAGATCGTCACCAGCAGCAAGTTCTGCAATTTGCGCTAGTTGCAACAGAGGTCGAGTAAATTGCTCCGCCAGGCTCAAAAACAATCGTTCCTGCCCGCTCAAGCTTACCCCGTCCCCAATCTGCTGCATCGTATACTTCGCCCCTAGTTACCCTGTAATCGTGAAGCTCAGTATACACTGGCAAGCCCAGGCTTGGCTATGGAGAAAAGGTCAGATTCGGGAGAATGTATGTATTAAAATCAGCTAAGTATGTTGGTGACTCTGTCCAGATCAGTAATGTCTTATCTCGTACTGGCAACATAACCATCACACCGGTGGCCGCTTGGTTGTTAGGGTTAAC